>DASWPX010000102.1:0-12127 GCA_036398395.1 Pseudolabrys sp.
CGCGAAAACAAGATCAAGGCGATTCCGGACTGGAAGAAGGCGCTGCGCACGGAATTCCTCACGCAGGCCAGCGCGTAATTAGACCCACCCATCCCTCCCCTTTCAGGCGGAGGAATAAACAAAACCGGAGACGCGAATGTCCGCCGCAAGCAACCCGCTCGACAAGAGCGGCGAACCGATCACCTGGAATTTCAAACTGCTGGCTCAGAACGATCTCGGCGGCTTCGGCGGCATGGGCGAAGGCATGGCGGTGCAGGTCGCCAAGGACGGCCGCCGCATCATCTGGCTGGCGCACGAGAGCGCGCCGAAGAATTTCACCGGCGTCGACGTGTCCGATCCGCGCAATCCGAAAGTGATCGTGCAGACGGTGCTGCCGCAGGCGCATATGCGCTCGAACTCGCTGGAGATGACCGGCGATATTTTGGCGGTTGCCTACCAGACGCAGAAGGTCGGACAGCAGCCGGCCGGGCTCGAATTGTTCGACTGTTCGGTGCCGGAGAAGCCGCGTTCGATTTCGTTCTTCGACTGCTCGGGGCCGACCTCGCGCGGCGTACATCAGTTGTGGTTCTGCGACGGCGAATACGTCCACATGGCCTCGGGTGCGCCCGACTTCAAGCCGAGCAATCCCAACGACGACCAGTTCTACCGCTGCATCGACGTGCGCAATCCGTCCAAGCCCGTCGAGGTCGGCCGCTGGTGGATGCCGGGAACAAGCGCCACCGACAACGTCGCGCCGCCGCCGCGCCACCCGATCGACAAGGGCTACCGCGCGCACAACACCAACGTCTATCCGCAGCGGCCGGACCGGCTCTATCTCTGCTACATCGACGGCGGCATGTTCGTGATGGACATCAAGGACAAGGCCAACCCAAAAGTCATTTCGCACTGGACCAATTCGCCGCCTTACACCGGCTTCATGCATACCGCGGTGCCGCTGTTCGACCGCAACCTGATGCTGGTGACCGACGAGTCGACGGAGAACAATGCCAAGGACTGGCCGAAGCTGATCTGGATGCTGGATGCGCGTGACGAGCAGCATCTGGTGCCGATTTCGACCTGCCCAATGCCGCCGGTCGACGCCTTCAAGGACCGGGGCGGCCGCTTCGGCGCGCATAACATCCACGAGAACACGCCGGTGCCGACGGCGTGGAAGTCCGACCAGATCGTGCTCGGCACGTTCTTCAACGGCGGCCTGCGCGCCTACGACATTTCCAACGCCTATCAGCCCAAGGAAGTCGCCGCCTTCGTGCCGGGCGCGCCGAAAGGCTCGCCGGTCGGTTCCGTGCAGATCAACGACGTGTTCGTCGACGAGCGCGAGATCGTCTACACCGTGGATCGGTTCTCGGGCGGGCTTTACGTGCTGGAGATGGATTTCTAGCGCCTCACATTTGGCGCGCCATTGGGGTAAAGTGGCCCCATGAACGAGATATTCCCCTCGCCCTCCGCCGGCCTGTTCGGGCGCAAGGTCAAACGCGCGCGGGGGGCTCGTGTGCCGGTGACGGTGCTCACCGGCTTTCTCGGCGCCGGCAAGACCACGCTGCTCAAGCGGTTCCTTGGCACGCCTGAGGGCAACGGCACCGCGGTGGTCGTCAACGAGTTCGGCGCCACCGGCATCGACGACGCGCTGGTGCGCGGCAGCGCCGATGAGACTATGCTGCTCGGCAACGGCTGCCTGTGCTGCATCGCGCGCAGCGACTTGCAACAGGCGCTGCGGCGCCTGGTGGTGGAGCGCGAGCGCGGCGAAATCCCGGCCTTCCGCCGCATCGTGATCGAGACTTCGGGGCTCGCCGATCCCTCGCCGATCTTGCAGACCTTTTCGACCGACCGCGCGCTCGGCGAAGTGTTTCATATCGACGTGGTGGTGACGGTGGTCGACGCCGAAACCGGGATCGATACGCTTACGCGCGCGGCCGAAGCGCGCAAGCAGGTCATCCTCGCCGACCGGCTGGTGGTGACCAAGACCGACATTTCCGGAGCAAGCGCCGCCGCAGCGCTGACCGCTCAATTGCGCAAGCTCAATCCGCACGCGGAAATTTTGCAAGCCGTGAACGGCGAGCTCGATCCGACGCGGCTAACCGAGCCGGCCGCCGAGACGCGCAACAGTTTCGTCGCCGAGGCCGAGCATAGCGACGGCATCGGCAGTTTTGTGCTGAGCGAGACGGCGCCGATGAAATGGAGCGTGTTCACGCGCGCCATGGACACGCTGATGGCGCTGCGCGGACCGGACCTGCTGCGCGTCAAGGGTTTCCTGGACGTCGAAGGCTGCAAAGGGCCTGTGGTGGTGCAGTTCGTCCAGCATCTGGCGCATCCGCCGGTCGAGCTGGAAGCCTGGCCCGACGGCAACCGCCAAAGCCGCGTCGTATTCATCACGCGGGATATTTCGGAACGGCAAGTGCGCGACTTGTTCGAGGCGGTGCGCGCGCTCGCCTGACTATTCGCGGTCCCGCCCCGCGATTTCCGCCTGCCACGGCGCCACCGTGCGCTCGACCCAGCCGATCAGGCTATTCAAGCCGATCGCCATCAGCATCAGAATGATGATCGGCACGAACATGGTGGCGGTGTCGAAATTATTGGCCGAGTTGATGATCACCGCGCCGAGGCCGGAGATGGTGGTGAAGAATTCCGCGATCACCATTGCCACCACGGCACGGCCCACCGCCAAGCGGACGCCAGCCATGATGTAAGGCAGCGTCGCCGGCAGCACGATGCGGCGCAGAATGACAAGGTCGGGCGCGACGAAGGATTTGCCAACCTCGATCAGGGTTTTCGGTACGGCAACGACGCCAAGCCAGGTGTTGATGCAGATCGGGAACAGCGCCATCAGGAACACCACCGCGACCTTCACCTTGAAGCCCAGACCCAGCCACAGGATCAGCAGCGGCACCAATGCCACCAGCGGCATGGCGTAGCCGGCGGTGACGTAGATGCCGAGCGCGGCCTCCGCGGTGCGGAAACGGCCGATGACGAGGCCGAGGGGCACGCCCAGCACGATGGCAAGCAGATAGCCGGCGAAGAACGGCTGCAGGCTTTCAAACAGTGCCGCCCACAATTTGCCGCTGACCAGCAATTGCCAGAACGCAACCGCGATCGCCGACGGATAGGAGCCGAACACCGGATTGACGTCGCAGCCGAAGATTTCCCACAGGCCCAGCAGGCAGGACACCGAGATCAGCGTGATCAGCCAGCGCGGCCATTGGCGCCGCTCCGGCGCATCCTCGGCCGGCGGGGCTGAGGTCTTGGTTTCGATTTCGGCGAGATTAGACATCAGTGAACAACCTCGCCGTCATGCAGCTCGCGCCATATTTTGTATCGAGTGTCGGCGAATTCGGGTGTGCCGCGCACCATGCCGAGATCGGCGCGCGGGCGCTTGAGCGGCACGGTCAGGATGTCGTGCACGCGGCCCTGCTTCATGACGATGATGCGGTCGGCGATCAGCACGGCCTCGTCGAGGTCGTGGGTGACGAAAATAATGGTCTTGCCGGTACGGGCCTGGATGTCGAGCAACTCGGCCTGCAGCGACTCGCGGGTCTGCGCGTCGAGCGCGCCGAACGGCTCGTCCATCAGCAGCACGCCGGGGTCGATGGCCAACGCGCGGGCGATGCCGACACGCTGCTTCATGCCGCCGGACAGTTGATGCGGCCGGCGCTTCTGCGAATCCGTCAGACCGACCAGTTCGAGATATTTTTCCGCCGTGTCGCGCAATTCAGCGCCGCGCATGCCCTTCATTTCCAATCCGAACATGACGTTCTGCAAGGCATTGAGCCAGGGCAGCAGTTCGGCGTGCTGGAACACCATGCCGCGGTCGTGGCCGCAGCCATGCACCTCGCGGCCGTCGACCAGCACGCGGCCCGACGTCGATGGATCGAGCCCCATGGCGACGCGCAGCGCCGTGGTCTTGCCGCAGCCGGAAGGGCCGATCAGCGCCACGATCTCGCCGTCGGCGACCTTGAAATTGACTCGGTCCAGCGCCTGCACGTGATGCAGTTCGCCTTCGACACGAATCGAGAAGCGCTTGGATACGTCGAGAAAAGTGACCTCACCCATTATGGACTGACCAGCTTGAGCGCTTTTTCGCGATACTCGGGCGCGGTAACAGCGGCAACGCTGAGCGGAGTCGTCAGGCTGCCGGCTTTCACCATCTGGTCTTGGATCCACTGGATTTTCTCGGCCGGCAACGGGAGCTCGGGATCGACCGCCTTATGCGCAACGGCGTCATCGAATACGAAACCGGGACGCGGATCGTCGGGCTTGGCCTCGCTGATCTGGCGCGTCAGCGCCAGCGTCTCGTCGCGGTGCGAAAGCGCGTAACGCAGCGCGTTCATCTCGGCGGCGAGGAACTTGACGGCGTCATCGCCCCGCGCCGCCAAGGTCTTGGCGGTGGAGATCATGCAGACGCGCAAGAAATTCGGCACCGCGTCGCGGCCGGCGACCAGCAGATGGATGTTCTTGGGCGCCACCGGTTCGTATTCGTTCGACACCACCGCCGCCTCCACCACGCCGCCGGTCAGTGCCTGGAAGCGTTCGCGGTCGCCACCGACCGCCGCCAGCTTCACGTCGGCATCGGACACACCGAATTTCGCCAGTGCCTCGCGCGCCAGCATGTTGGGCATCGAATTGGGCGCCGACACCGCGATCTGCTTGCCCTTGAGATCGCCGACGGTCTTGATGGCGTCCGTGGCATAGACGCCGTGCGGCACCACGACCCAGTGGCAGCCAAGAATCTTGGCGTCGGCGCCTTTGGAATCGGCGGCGAACACGCCCTGCGGCCCGCCCTCGTAACTGTCGAGTTCGCCGGCTATCAGCGCCTTGAGCGCGATCTGGTCGTCCTTGAACTGGGAAATCTCAAGCTTGAGTCCCTGCTTGGCGGCGAAGTCGCGCGTCGACACCATCATGAATATGCCGGCGTCGGACTTGGCGTTGATCAGGCCGTGCTTCCAGACTCTGCCCTGCGCCAAGGCCTGCCCGGACAGCGCGCAAACCGCCGCCAATGCAGCGAATGTTGCAGTGCGCATGCGCGGTTCCTCCCCTGCCAACCGGACCTTTCGGCCTCTGTTATCCCGACAATAACATCATTTTTATCGCGGGGGGCCTTTCCCCGCCCCACTGTGCGGGACTAGCCTTGGGCCCGCAAGTGATCGCGGAATAACCGCGACCGGACGGCCGGCCGTAAGCCACCGTCTTAATCGTGGCGCATGATCTGATCCGAAAATCGGTATCCACTTTTCGGATCATGCGCTTCATCAAAGTTCAGGGAGCTGAACGCCATGAATCAAAAATTCACCCTCAGTGTGAACGGCACGTCGCATACGATCGACGCAGATCCCGACATGCCGCTGCTTTACGCGCTGCGCGACGATGTCGGCTTGAACAATCCGCATTTCGGCTGCGGCCTGGCGCAGTGCGGCGCCTGCACGGTGCATCTCGATGGCGCGCCGACGCGCTCCTGCATCACGCCACTGTCGGCGGTGGGCGACGCCAAGATCACGACGCTCGCCGGCCTCGGCACGCCGGATAAGCCGCATCCGTTGCAGACGGCTTATGTCGAGGAGCAAGTGCCGCAATGCGGCTATTGCATCAACGGCTGGCTGATGACCGCCGCCGCTTTCCTGCGCGACAAAAAGAACCCGAACGAGGCCGAGATCAAGGACGCACTGTCCGGCCTGAAGTGCCGCTGCGGCACGCACATCAGCATTCTCAAGGCGGTCAAGCGCGCCGCGACGATGATGGGTTGAGGGAGAGCGCCAATGACAAAATTTGAAAAGACGTCGGCCTTCTCCCGCCGCTCCGTCCTGCTCGGCGGCGGCGCGCTGGTCGTGTCGGTCGGTGCGGCAGTGACGCTCGATACCGTGATTTCGATGCGCGATGCTTTTGCGCAAGGTACGTATATTGGAGCGAAGCCGCCGCTGACGCCCGACCAGTTGTCGTCCTACATCGCGGTCAATGCCGACGGCACCGTCTCCGCCTACTATGGCAAGATGGACATGGGCCACGGGCTTCATGTGGCCATCGGGCAGATCGTGGCGGAGGAACTCGACGTTCCGTTCAAGGCCGTCAAGGTCATCATGGCCGACACCGCCTATACCGTGAATCAGGGCGGCGCCTCCGGCTCGACCGGCATCCAGCTCGGCGGCAAGCAGTTGCGGATGGCCGCGGCGGAAGCGCGACGCGTGCTGGTCGAGATGGCTTCGGGACTGCTGTCGGTCCCGGCGGAGAGGCTCACAGTCGCCGACGGCGTGGTGAGCGTGGCCGACGACAAGGCCAAGCGTATCTCTTACGCGGAGATGATCGGCGGAAAATATTTCAACGTTCAGCTCGAATGGAACAAGCAATACGGCAATGCGCTCTACGCGCCCGGCAAGGCGCAGCCGAAGAAGCCGAGCGACTACAAGATCGTCGGCCAGCCGATCAAGCGCGAAGACGTGGCGCCGAAGGTCTTTGCGCAGGAGGACTTCTGCACCGACGTCAAAGTGCCCGGTATGGTGCATGGCCGCATGATCCGGCCTGCCGTCGCCGGTTCGGTGCCGGTGAAGGTGGACGAGAACTCGATCAAGCAATTTCCCGGCGCAAAGGTCGTCTGGGACAAGGGCTTCCTCGGAGTTGTCGCCGACAAGGAGTGGGATGCCATCCAGGCGGCGGAAAAGCTCAAGGTGGAGTGGTCCGACACGCCGCCTCCCTTCCCGGAGCAAGCGCAGCTTTACGATCACATCCGCAAGGCCAGCGTGCGCAAGCGCGAAATCGAAAAAGAAAACGGCAATGTCGACGAGGCGTTCAAGACCGCCGCCAGGGTGATCGAGGCCGAATACGAGTGGCCGTTTCAGTCGCATGCCAGCATGGGCCCGGCCTGCTCGCTCGTCGAGATCAAGGACGGTAACGTGACCTGCTGGAGCGGGACGCAGAAGTCGCACTTCGTGCAGCAAGGCGTGGCTGCAACGCTCGGCGTGCCCGCCGAGAATGTCCGGGTGATCTACAAGGCCGGTCCCGGCTCCTACGGCCGCAACGACGCCGACGATTGTGCCAGCGACGCGGCCGTGTTGGCGAAAGCGGTCGGCAAGCCGGTGCGGCTGCAATATATGCGTGACCAGGGCACCGGCTGGGACCCCAAGGGCCCGGCCTCGACGCACAAGGCCCGTATCGCGCTCGATGCCGCGGGCAGGGTTACGGCCTACGAGTTCTCCAGCAAGGCGTTCTCGCGCGTCGACGTCGACACCAATGGCAGCAAGCCATACGACACGCTGGCGGGCCAGTCGCAGGGTGTTGCGCTGAAATCCGGTGACGGCTTCGGCATACCGGCGGAATCCTACGCCTTCGACAACAAACGTCTGTCGTGGGAAACCATCCCGCCGCTGCTCGACCGCGCCTCGCCGCTGCGCTCGTCGCATTTGCGCGATCCGGTCGGACCGCAGATTCACTTCGCCAGCGAATCCTTCATGGACGAAGTGGCGGCCGCCGTTGGCGCCGATCCGATCGAGTTCCGGCTGCGCTATATCACCGAGAAGCGCGACGTCGCCGTCATCAAGGCGGCAGCGGAAAAGGCCAAGTGGGATACGCGGCCTTCGCCGCGCAAGGACCAGACCGGCAACAAAGTGTCTGGCCGCGGTATCGCCTATTCGCAACGCAACGGCACGCGCGTCGCGATTGTTGCCGAAGTCGATATCGACCGCTCGACCGGCAAGATCTGGGCGCGCAAGTTCACGGTGGCGCATGATTGCGGGCAGATCATCAATCCCGACGGGCTGGTGAAATGCGTCGAGGGCAATATCGTGCAGGGCGTTTCCCGCACGCTGTGGGAGGAAGTCACCTTCGACCGCAAGGCGGTCACCAGTGTCGACTGGATCAGCTATCCCATCCTCGACATCACCGAGACGCCGGGCGAGATCAACGTGGTGCTGATCGACCACCCGGAAATCCCGCCGTCGGGGGCCGGCGAACCGTCGATCCGTCCGGTGGCCGCGGCAATCGCCAACGCCATCTTCGACGCCACCGGCGTGCGCATCAGGCGGGTGCCGTTCTCGCCCGAACGGGTGAAGGCGGCGCTGAGCTGATCAGGCGGGCGCGAGTCGCGCGATACTCTCGCGCGCGGCCTTGATGATGTCCGGCACGGCGGCGTCGTTGCCGGGCGCCATGATGTGCACGCCCGCGACCTGCGGCACCGTGGAGAGTTCGCGGACCATCTCGATGCAGATGGCGCGGCCCTCCGCGGCCGGATCGGCGGCAGCCTCCATGCGCGCGATAATCGCGTCCGGGATAATCGCGCCGAACAGTTTTTCCTTGATCCAGCGTGCGGACTTGGCGGAGCGCAACGGCACGACGCCGATCAGGAATGACAGCTTGTCGGCGAGACCGTGCTCGGCGAGCCGCGCCATGTAGCGGCGCACCACGCCGGCATCCATGCAGAACTGCGTCTGCACGAATTGCGCGCCGGAGGCGACCTTGCCCTCAAGCGATGTCGGCTGCCAGCCGGGCTGCGGATCGATCGGGTTGTCGGCGCCGCCGAGAAAGAAATCGACGCGGCCGGTGACCTTCTTGCCGTTCGGCAATTCATTCGTATCGCGCAGGCGGCGCGCGGTTTCCAGAAGCTGGCGCGCGTCGTAATCGAACACCGGCTTGGCGTCGGACTGGTCGCCGGCTTTCGGGTCGTCGCCGCGCAGCATCAACAGATTACGCACGCCGGAGGCGGCGGCGGACAACAGGTCGCTCTGCAAGGCGATGCGGTTGCGGTCGCGGCAAGTCAATTGCAGCACCGGCTCGATGCCGGCCTGCACCAAAAGCGCAGCAGAGGCGACAGCGCCGAGATGCGCCCGCGCCCCGGCGCCATCGGTGATGTTGACGGCGTCGGCCAAGCCCTTGAGCGGCAGCGCCTTGGCCATGAGTTCGCCGCGGTCGGCGGAGACGGGCGGCGTCACTTCGGCGGTGATGACAAAGCGGCGCTGGCGCAGCTTGTCCTGAAGGGTCAATTCCATCGCGACCAACTCGCAAAATCCAGTGGACCTTGCAAGCACAAGAATGAGACATTGCCGGGCGCGGGCGCAAAACGCGCTAAGCCATATGGGACACCATGTTTCAGGCGGCGAAATCCCTCGACGACGCCCTCATATCCGTGACCGACGGCTGCATGCTGGTGGTGCCGCGCGAGGTTTCGGGCGTGCCGATGGAAGCGACGCGGGCGCTGATCCGCCGCGGCATCAAGCGGTTGCATCTGGTGGCGCTGCCGACCTCGAGCCTTCAGGCCGATTTGCTCATAGGCGCCGGTTGCGTGGCGACACTGGAAACGAGTGCGGTCAGCCTCGGCGAGTTCGGCCCGGCGCCGCGCTTCAACGCCGCCATCATTGCCGGCGCGATCGAGATGAAGGACGCCACCTGTCCGGCATTGCACGCAGCCCTGCAGGCGGCGGAAAAGGGCGTGCCCTTCATGCCGCTGCGCGGCCTGATCGGATCGGACGTTCTGAAATACCGCGACGACTGGAAGGTGATCGACAGCCCGTTTGGAAACGACGACCCGATCGTGCTGCTGCCGGCGATCAAGCCCGACGTGGCGCTGATCCATGCTGCGATGGCCGACCGCTTCGGCAATGTCTGGATCGGCCGCCAGCGCGAACTCGCCACCATGGCGCACGCCGCTGACAAGACCATCGCGACGGTCGAAAAGATCCACGACGGCAATCTGCTCGACGATCCGTTGCTCGCGGCGGGGACGCTGCCCGGTTTCTACGTCGAGAGCGTTGTCGTGGCGGAGCGCGGCGCGTGGCCGCTTGGGCTGCCGGATCGTTACGGTCCCGACGCAGACCATCTGGCCCAATACGCAGCGCTGGCGGCGACGGTCGAGGGTTTCGCGGAATATCTGGAGCGGTACGTGCATGAACGCCGCGCCGCATAATTTCCGCGATGAGGAGTTGCTCGCCGACGTGATTGCCGGGCTGATCGGCGACGTGCGCCACGTCGCCGTCGGCAACGCCTCGCCGATCCCGGCCACCGCCGCGCTCTTGGCACGCGAACGCGGGCATGGACGGCCTTACGTGTCGTTGCTGGGCAGCCCGAAGAACACGTTCTGGACCGATGGCGCGCGCGAATTGTTCGACTGCGCCGGCCAGGGCCGCATCGACGTGTTCTTTCTGTCAGGCGGCCAGATCGATGGCCAGGGCAACATCAATCTGGTGGAGATCGGCGAGCATGGCCATCCGAAGGTTCGCTTTCCCGGCTCGTTTGGCTCGGCGCATCTTTATTACGTGGTGCCCAAAGTCATATTGTTCCGGCTCGAGCATTCTCGCCGGACCCTCGTTTCCAAAGTCGACTTCATCAGCGCTCCGGGCAAGAGCGACGGCAATGTCTTTCGCCCGGGCGGACCGATCGCGCTGGTAACAAACCGCTGCCTGTTCAGTTTTGCCGACGGAGGCTTCACACTGGCGAGCGTGCATCCCGGTCACACGGCCGAAGAGGTGATCGAGAACACCGGCTTCGAATTCGCTAAGCCCACGAGCGTGCCCGAAACACTGGCGCCCTCGCCCGCGACGCTCAAGCTGATGCGCGAAGTCGTGGCGCCGCAACTGGCGGAAGTCTATCCGCAGTTCGCGCGGCAGGTGTTTAGGACCACCCTTCCGGTCGCGCCGCCCGTAAGCTAGGGTGCCGCCGCAATCAAGAAACGCACAAAAGAGGAAACGAAACGGTGAAGACAGTCGAAGCGGCGGTGATCGGAGTCGGTTGGGTCGGCGGCACGCGCGCGGAAACGCTGGCGCGCACGGCGCTGGTGGACAAATTGCACCTCTGCGACATCAAGCCGGATCGGCTCGCCGAGGTGAAGGCTTTATACAAGCCGGCGACCGCGACGCTGAAATACCAGGACATCATCGACAACCCGAATATCTCGGTGGTCTATGTTTCGACCACGCCGGAGACCAACCACTATCCGATCGCCAAGGACTGCTTGAAGGCCGGCAAGCACGTCATGCTGGAAAAACCGATCGCGCTCGAATTGTGGGAGGCCGACGAGCTGATCATGCTCGCCAGGCGCAACAATCTGAAATTCACCATCGGCTATTCGCAACGCTTCAACACCAAGATCGCCTTCGCCAAGAAGAAGATCACCGACGGCACGCTCGGCAAGGTCGTGTCGGTGCTGGTCAGCCGCCACCTGTCGCGCAACCTGGGCAAGAAGATCGCCGGCCGCGTGCGGCTTTCTCCTGTCGTCATGGAATCGACGCACGACCTCGATTTCGTGTTCTGGCTGCTGGAGCCGGCCAAGCCCGTGCGAGTCTATTCGCAGGGCGCTTACGGCTATATGGAGCCCATCAACGGTTCGCATGACGTGATGTTCACCACCGTCACCATGGACAACGGCGTGGTGGTGATGATCGGCGGCGGCTGGAATTTCCCGCCGAGCTATCCGAACTATTGCTCGACCTGGATCGAAATCACCGGCATCGAAGGTGCGCTGGTGCTCGACGACACCCAACGCGACAACTGGCTCAACACGGTCGCCAACGGCCAGGTTTTCCCGATGTCCACGATGCCGGGCGAGCAGGTCGGCGAGGTGTTTGCCGGCGGCATGGGGCCGGAGACCATCCACTTCCTGGAAGCCTGCATTCGCGACACGCCCGTCATGGTCACGCCGGAGAGCGCGCGCCGGGTGATGGAAACCTACAGCGCGGCCGACCTCTCCGCCGACCGCAACGAGCCGATCGACCTGCCGCTGTCGAACGAAACGATTTCGGGCATCGCCGAACTCAAGGAGCGCAGCCGCGCGGGAGCTAATCCAGGATGAAGAACACCGCCAAAGGCGTCGGCCTTGCGATCATCGGCGGTGGCCGCGTCGGGCTGTTCCGCGGCGAGGTCGCGGCGCGCCATCCGGCGGTGGAATGGATCGGTCTTGCCGAGAAGAACCCGAACCGCGCCGGAGAGGTTGAGCCTAAAATCAGCGCCGATTTCGTCACGCAAAGCCACGTCGAACTGATCAAGCGGCCGGAAGTCACAGCCTGCATCATTGCCACCGACGAGCATCTGCACGTCGATCCGATTTACGCCGCGATCGAGCGTGGCATTCCGATGCTGATCGAGAAGCCGCTGGCGACCAACCTCGCGCAATCGGAAAAAGTGCTCAAAGCCATCAAGGACGCCAAGCTCGACGCGGTCGTCG
>DASWPX010000103.1:0-12029 GCA_036398395.1 Pseudolabrys sp.
GTGGTGGAGTTTCGCAGGCAGTGCCGCGACTTCGCGCAGCACTGGATCGAGGTGCAGAGGGCCGAGTTCATGCGGCTCGGCGTCGAGGGCGACTGGGCGCATCCTTATACGACGATGGCGTTCTTCGCCGAGGCGCAGATCGCGCGCGAGCTGATGAAGTTCGCCGCCAACCGGACGCTGTATCGCGGCTCAAAGCCGGTGATGTGGAGCGTCGTCGAGAAAACCGCGCTGGCGGAAGCGGAAGTCGAGTACGAGGATTACACCAGCGATACGGTGTGGGTGAAGTTTCCGGTTGGAAAAAGCGATACGAGCGCAAAGATCATTCCTGCGCAGCCAAAAATTAGTGTGGATGAAAGAACTGGTGAGACGGTATTCAACGTTTCTGCATTGCATGCATGGGCTTTAGAGCACGCGTCCAGCCTTGATTTTGTAGATGAGCTTATCCGGGCGAATGCCTCGGTCGTTATCTGGACCACGACACCGTGGACTCTGCCGGGCAACCGCGCAATTTCGTTCTCGCCGAAGATCAAATACGGCCTCTATAAAGTCACCGATGCGCCGCAGGACAATTGGGCAAAGTTTGGCGATCTGTTTGTCTTGTCGGAAAATCTCGCGGGCGACGTATTCAAGCAGGCCAAGGTCGCTGCTTACGACAAGATTGCCGAAGTTTCCGCCGCAGCTCTCAGCGCAATAGTTTGCCGCCATCCGCTCGCAGGCAACGGCTACGACTTCGACGTTCCGCTTCTTCCCGGCGACCACGTCACCGACGACACCGGCACCGGTTTTGTCCACACCGCGCCAGGTCATGGCCGTGAAGACTTTGAAGTGTGGACCGCGAACCGCGCGGCGCTGGAAGCGCGCGGCATCAACCCGGCGATCCCTTATACCGTCGATGAAAACGGCGCGCTGACCGAAGCCGCGCCGGGCTTCACCGGCAAGCGCGTCATCAACGACAAGGGCGAGAAGGGCGACGCCAACGAGGCGGTGATCAAGGCGCTGCAGGCGGCCGGCAATATCATCGCGCGCTCGCGCCTCAAGCATCAATATCCGCACTCCTGGCGTTCGAAAAAGCCGATCATCTTCCGCAACACGCCGCAGTGGTTCATCGCGATGGACAAGGACATCGCCAGGCCCGGCGACACGCTGCGCGCCCGCGCGCTGCACGCCATCACGGTTACGCGCTGGGTGCCGGCCGCGGGGCAGAACCGTATCACCGGCATGATCGAGCAGCGCCCGGACTGGGTGATCTCGCGCCAGCGCGCCTGGGGCGTGCCGATCGCCGTCTTCATCAAGGAAAATCCCGACGTCTCGGTCGAGATTCTCGAAGATCCGGAAGTGAACGTGCGCATCGTCGAGGCCTTCGAGGCCGAGGGCGCCGACGCCTGGTATAAAGACGGCGCGCGAGAACGCTTCCTCGGCAAGCGCGCCAACGACAGCTGGAAGAAAGTCGACGACATCTGCGACGTCTGGTTCGACTCAGGTTCGACGCATGCTTTCGTGCTGGAAGACCCCGTACATTTCCCGCAGCTCGCCGGCATCAAGCGCAAGGTCGATGGCGGCAGGGACACCGTGATGTATCTCGAAGGCTCGGACCAGCATCGCGGCTGGTTCCATTCCTCGCTGCTGGAATCGTGCGGCACGCGCGGCCGCGCGCCCTATGACGTGGTGCTGACGCATGGTTTCGTGCTCGACGAGCAGGGTCGCAAGATGTCGAAGTCGACCGGCAACGTCACCGCGCCGCAGGACGTCATCAAGCAGTCCGGCGCCGACATTTTGCGCATGTGGGTCTGCGCCTCGGACTACGCCGACGACCTGCGGATCGGCCCGGAAATCCTCAAGAGCACCGCCGACACCTATCGCAAGCTGCGCAACACCGTGCGCTGGATGCTGGGCACGCTGGCGCATTTCCACGAAGACGACCGCGTCAAGTTCGAGCAGATGCCGGAACTGGAGCGGCTGATGCTGCACCGGCTCAGCGAACTCGACACGCTGGTGCGCCAGGCCTACGCCGATTTCGATTACAAGCGCATCTTCGCCGCGCTCTCGACGTTCATGACGGCGGACCTCTCGGCCTTCTACTTCGACATCCGCAAGGACACGCTTTATTGCGATCCGATCTCGTCGGTGAACCGCAAGGCCTGCCTCACGGCGGTCGATCATCTGTTCCGCTGCACGGTGGTGTGGCTGGCGCCGATGCTGTGCTTCACGGCGGAGGAATCCTGGGCCTCGCGCTATGGCGCGGACGCCGCCTCGATTCACCTGGAAGCTTTCCCGGACGTTCCCGCCGCCTGGCACGACGACAAGCTCGCCGAGAAATGGCGCAAGGTGCGCACCGTGCGCCGCGTCGTCACCGGCGCGCTGGAGATCGAGCGCGCACAAAAGCGCATCGGTTCCTCGCTCGAGGCGCATCCGATCGTGCATGTCTCCGACGAAGATCTGTTCGAGGCCGTGATCGATGTCGATCTCGCCGAAATCTGCATCACCTCGGCGGCGACCTTGGTGAAGGACGCAGGTCCGGCCAATGCCTTCCGGCTGCCGGACGTGACCGGCGTCGCGGTGATTCCCAATCTCGCCGAAGGCACCAAATGCGCGCGCTCGTGGAAAATCCTCACCAATATCGGGGCCGATCCGGAATATCCTGACGTTTCGCCGCGCGACGCCAAGGCGTTGCGCGAATGGGAAACTTTGCGCAAAGCGGCGGAGTAACCCTTGTCCCTGTTCCGCGGCCCGTTGACGAAATTCGGCCTTGGCGTCGCGGTGGTGGCGTGCCTGCTCGACCAGGCCAGCAAACTTTATCTGCTCTATATCCGCGACCTTGCGGCCAATCCGGTTCGGCTCGGCCCTTATTTCGATTTCGTGCTCGCCCGCAACACCGGCATCAGCTACGGCCTGTTCCAGACGCAAGGGCCCGTCGGCCAAGCGGTCATGCTGGGCCTCAAGGTGCTGGCGGTGCTGGCGCTGTGGCTATGGCTGGCGCGCGCCCGGGGTCATCTGGCGGCGTTGTCGCTCGGCCTGATCATCGGCGGGGCCATCGGCAACGGCATCGACCGTCTGGCCTATGGCTGGGTCGCCGATTTCGTGTTTTTCCACATTTCCACGGCCAATTGGCGGTTCAATTGGTACGTTTTTAACCTAGCCGATGTAGCCATCGTTGCCGGGGTAGTCGGCCTCCTGTATGAATCCCTGATAATGGACCGCGCCGTAAAAGCGCCCTGATCGGCTTCAATAGTCTTCAAAAGTCGAAGGAATTCCGGGTTTAGCCCGAGTTTGCGGCAAGATCGGATGAGTGCCATGCGCCCGACCCGTCTGACGAGGAAATTCACCGCCGGTGCCCTGACGATGGCGCTGGGCGCGGCCGTTTTGGCGTGGCCCGCGCCTGTGCGCGCGGAAGACGACAGCGTGCCGATCGATAAGAAAATCATGCGTAGCATCCTGGAAGGCATCGGCCTGCAAAAAGATGGGGCCTCTTCCGGTATCGACTATCAGGAGCGTGCGCCGCTGGTCATTCCGCAGGGCCGCGTGCTGCCGCCGCCGGAAAAATCCGACGCCGTGGTGGCGAAGGACCCTGCTTGGCCGAAAGACCAGGAGTTGGCGCGGCGCAAGGCGGAAGCCGAACGCAATCGCAATCGTAACGTCAGCGAAGAGCGCGAAAATGAACAGAACCCGCTTCGCGGCAACCAGCTGACGCCGGGCGGCAATCCCCGTGCGGCGTCCAGCCGGTCGCAGGCGACCTCGGGCGACGGAACCACAGGTCAGCCGGGCGACCGGCTTAGCGGTGACGAAATTGGAAGCAAGGGCAACCTTTTCAGCCGGATATTCGGCGGGGACAAACCCGAAGCTACCAAATTCACAGGCGAGCGCCCGCGCGCTTCTTTGACCGACCCGCCGACCGGCTATCAGACGCCCTCTCCCGACCAGCCCTATGGCATGGGCGCCCCGGAAAAGCCGAAAGCGAACAACTATAAAGAAACGCAAGGCCTCCCGGACGGTGCTCGCTAGTCGCGCTCGGTTTCCGGTCTAAAGGTCGTTTTCGCCCGACGGCGGCGGAAGTTTTATTTGTGGGGCGGCGACAACGAAAGCCCGGAAGATTCGCAACGTGCCTCCTTCATCGATTACGTCGTTAGCTTGCGCGGCCGCGCTTGGCCTCGGATTGGCAGCCACGCACGCATTTGCCGCTGAACAGCCCGGCGCAAAGATCGCCGACTTCACGCTCGCGAACGGACTCGAATTGGTGGTCATTCCCGACCATCGCGCGCCGGTCGCCACGCATATGATCTGGTACAAGGTCGGCGCCGCCGACGAGACGCCGGGCAAATCGGGTCTGGCGCATTTTCTCGAACATCTGATGTTCAAGGGCACCGCGAAGAATCCGACCGGAAATTTCTCGCGCGTGGTCGCGACCTTGGGCGGTCAGGAAAACGCCTTCACCTCGAACGATTTTACCGCCTTCTATCAGCGCGTACCGAGCGACCAGCTCAAGACCGTCATGGAGTTCGAAGCCGACCGCATGACCGGCCTGCAGCTCACCGACAAGGTGCTGCTGCCCGAGCGCGACGTCATTCTCGAGGAGCGCAATCAGCGAATGGAGAACAATCCGCAGGCGCGGCTGGGCGAACAGATCGACGCCGCGCTCTACCTCAATAATCCTTACGGCAAGCCGGTCATCGGCTGGCGCCACGAGATGGAGCAGCTCAACCGCGACGACGCGCTGGCCTTTTACCACCGCTTCTACGCTCCGAACGGCGCGGTGGTGGTGATCGCCGGCGATGTCGAGCCCGAACAGGCGCGCAAATTCGCCGAGGAAACCTACGGCGCGATCAAGCGCAGCGACATCATTGCGCCGCGCCACCGGCCGCAGGAGCCGCCGCCGGTGGCGGTGCGCTCGCTCACGCTGGCCGATGCCCGTGTCGAGCAGCCGATGTTGCAACGCTCTTATATGGTGCCGTCTTTCGCCACCGCGAAGCCGGGCCAGTCGGAAGCGCTGGAAGTGCTCGCGCACATTCTCGGCACTGGCTCGAACAGCCGGCTCTATCGCGCGCTGGTCGTGGACAGGCACGTCGCGGTCATGGCCGGCGCCGTCTATGACAGCTCCGCGCTCGATCCCTCGAAGTTCAGCATCTACGCCGCGCCGGGACAGGCCATTACGCTGCCGCAACTGGAAGCCGAGACCGACGCGGTGATTGGCCAGATCGCCGACAAGGGCGTGACGCCCGACGAAGTGGAACGCGCCAAATCGCGGCTGGTCGCTGATGCGATCTTTACACAGGACAACCAGGCCAGCATGGCGCGCTGGTACGGCACCGCGCTGATGACCGGCTCCAGCGTCGACGACGTGCAGCGCTGGCCCGAGCGCATCCGCGCCGTCACCGCAGACCAGATCCAGGACGCCGCCCGTCAGTGGCTCGACAAGCGGCGTTCGGTCACCGGCTACCTGATCAAGGATACCGCGGTGCCGGAGAAACGTTCATGACCCGTCTATTGGCTTTGATGGCCTTGGCCGTGCTGGCCCTGGTTGCGGGCGTGCCGGCAGCCTCGGCGATGAATATAGAAAAGATCGTCAGCCCGGCCGGCATCGAGGCTTGGCTGGTGCGCGAACAGTCCGTGCCCCTTGTCACGCTGAGCTACGCCTTCCGGGGCGGCTCGACCCAGGACGATCCGGAAAAGTCGGGCACCGCCAATCTCGCCGCCGACATGCTTGACGAAGGCGCCGGCGATCTCGACGGCAACGCGTTCCACGAGCGCATGGAAAACCATGCCATCGAACTCAACTTCCGCGCCGGCCGAGACCATTTCCAGGGCTCGTTGCGTGCGCTCAACGAACACCGCGAGGAGGCTTTCGACCTGTTGCGCATGGCCTTGACGGCGCCGCGCTTCGACGCCGGCGCCATCGAGCGGGTGCGCAGCCAGGAACTGTCCGGGTTGCGGCGCGAGACCAACGACCCCAACACCGTCTCCAGCGATCAATGGTGGGCCGCCGCTTTTCCCGGGCATCCTTACGGTCTTGAAGGCAAAGGCACGCTGGTGACGCTGCCGCGCATCACCGCCGAGGATATGCGCGATTATGTCCGCCGCACTTTCGCGCGCAACGAATTGACCATTGCCATCGTCGGCGACGTCGATCCAACGGTCGCCGGCGAGCTGATCGATCGGGCCTTCGGCAAGCTGCCGGCGACAAACAACCTCAAACCGGTCGCCAATGCCAGCCCGGCGGGGCTCGGCCGTCGCATCGTGATCAATCTCGACGTGCCGCAGGCGGTCGTCACCTTCGGCGGCCAAGGCATTGCCCGCAACGACCCCGATTTCATGGCGGCCTATATCGTCAACCATATTCTGGGCGGCGGCGGCTTCTCGTCGCGGCTCTACCGCGAAGTGCGCGAAATGCGCGGGCTCGCCTATGGCGTGACGGACAATCTGGTCTGGCTCAACAACGCCGCGGTCGTGATCGGCGGCACCGCCACCCGCTCCGACAAAACAGGCGAGGCGCTGGCGATCATCGAAGCCGAGACCAAGCGCATGGCCGCCGAGGGCCCGACGCCTGAGGAATTGGCGGCGGCGAAATCCTTCCTCAAAGGCTCCTATGCGCTCGGCCTCGACACCTCGGCCAAGATCGCCGCCCAGTTGACGCAGATCCAGCTCGACAAGCTCGGCATCGATTACATCGAGCGCCGCGGCGCCATGATAGACGCCGTGACCGTCGACGACGCCAAGCGGGTGGCGAAACGCTTGTTCGGCGGCGGCATGCTGGTCACGGTGGCCGGCCGGCCCAAAGGCCTGGCTTCAAGCGGGAGCGAGTAATTATACAATCTGTCATGGCCGGGCTTGACCCGGCCATCCACGTCTTGTTTTCGTGACGCAAGACGTGGATGCCCGGTACAACGCCGGCATGACGATGGTGGGTCGGCGCAAATGTCCATTTCCCAATCAATCGACAACGCGCGTGAAAAGCATATCGGCCGGCACGGCGTCGCCGAGACGGCGCTGAACGCAGCGCTGCATCTCGCCGAAGGCGCGCTTGAGGCCCTGCGCACGCGTTATGCCGAAGGCAGCCTGCCGCTGCTGCGGCTGCCGGAGCAGACCAACGATCTCGCCGGCATCCGCGTGGCGGCCGGCAGGATTGGCGCCGGATCGACCGACGTTGTTATTCTTGGCACCGGCGGCTCCAGCCTGGGCGGTCAGACATTGGCGCAACTGGCGTTCTATGCCGTGCCTGGCGTAGGCAGCTTGGCCGCCGCGCCGCGATTGCACTTCATCGACAACCTCGATCCGGTCTCGTTCGAAAGCATGCTGGCGAAGCTGCCGCTCGCCACCACGCGATTTGCGGCGATCTCGAAATCCGGCGGCACCGCCGAGACCTTGATGCAGACCATGGCCTGCATCTCGGCGCTCTTGAAAGCCGGGCGCGACGTCGGGCCTGCCTTCCTCGGCATCAGCGAGCCGCCGCGCCCGGGAAAACGCAACGGTTTGCGCGATCTTTTGGTCAAGCATCAGGTACCGATGTTCGACCACGATCCGAATGTCGGCGGACGTTTCTCGGCGCTTACCAATGTCGGCCTGCTGCCGGCGGCAATCCTTGGTCTCGACATCGCCGCCATCCGCAAGGGCGCGTCGAACGCGCTGGCGCCGGTGCTGGCGAAAAAGCCGGCGGCGGAAGTGCCGGCCGCGCTCGGCGCCGCGCTGTCGGTGGCGCTGGCCGAGAGCAAAGGCAAAAGCATCAGCGTGATGATGGCCTATGCCGACCGGCTGGAGCGCTTCACACGCTGGTACGTGCAGCTTTGGGCGGAGAGTCTCGGCAAGAACGGCAAGGGCACCACGCCGGTCGCGGCCATCGGCCCCGTCGACCAGCACAGCCAGGTGCAGCTTTATCTCGGCGGGCCGCGCGACAAATTGTTTACCGTCGTCAGCGCGGCGGGCGCAGGGTTAGGCCCGCGCATGGACGGCGCGCTGGCCGCGCTCGCCGGCGAGCCGGGTTTCGCCGGCAAGACCATAGGCGATCTGGTGGCGGCGGAGGCGCGCGCCACCGCCGAGACGCTCGCCAGGAACGGTTGCCCGGTGCGCATGATCGCGCTGCCGAAGATCGACGAGGCGAACTTGGGCGAATTGCTCATGCATTTCATGCTGGAGACGATCATCGCCGCCCATCTGCTCGGCCTCGACGCTTTCGACCAGCCGGCGGTCGAAGAGGGCAAGGTGTTGGCGAAGAAGTATCTGACGGGCGGCTAGCGGATTATGCACCGCATTACCGACACCATCGCCATCGACGACGCCGAGTTGACGGAAACATTCGTGCGCTCGTCCGGGCCGGGCGGGCAGAACGTCAACAAGGTGTCGTCGGCGGTGCAATTGCGCTTCGACGTGCGCGGCTCGCCCTCGCTGCCCAACGACGTGGCGGTGCGGCTGATGCGGCTTGCCGGCAGGCGGCTGACCAAAGACGGCATCATCGTCATCATCGCCCAGTCGCACCGCGCCCAGGACCGCAACCGCGCCGACGCGCGCGAGCGGCTGTTCGACCTGATCCGGCAGGCTGCGGTCAAGCCGGTGCCGCGCCGCGCCACCAAGGTGCCCAAAGCCCAGAAGCGCAAGCGGATCGAGGGCAAAAAGCACCGCTCCGCCATCAAAAGCCTGCGCGGTGGCAAACCAGGGCTGGATTAGCCCAAGGATAGCGGGGGTAGATCGCCGGCCCGCCTCGCGATGGCCGGATTGCGCGGTAATGTCGCGGATACCCCGAATCAGGCTGGATTCATGACCGTACGTCAGTTGTCCGAGGCTACCGTCAACCGCATCGCCGCCGGCGAAGTGGTGGAGCGGCCGGCCAGCGCGGTCAAGGAACTGGTCGAGAACGCGCTCGACGCTGGAGCGCGGCGTATCGACGTTCTCACCGACGGCGGCGGCCGCAGGCTGATCCGCGTCACCGACGACGGCGAGGGCATGAACCGCGCCGATCTCGAACTCAGCGTCGACCGCCATGCCACGTCGAAATTGTCCGGCGACGATCTGCTGTCGATCCACACGCTGGGTTTTCGGGGGGAGGCGTTGCCGTCGATCGGCGCGGTGGCGCGCCTAAACATGACCACCCGTCATGAATCCGAACCGCATGCCTGGGCGCTGGAAGTCGACGCCGGCAGGAAATCCGCGCCAAAGCCTGCGGCGCTGACCGCCGGCACCACCGTCGAAGTACGCGACCTGTTCTACGCCACGCCCGCGCGCCTGAAATTCCTCAAGACCGACCGCAGCGAGGCCGAAGCCGTGCGCGAGGTGGTGCGCCGTCTCGCCATGAGCCGGCCCGACGTTGCGTTTACGTTGGCAGGCGAGGAGCGCCCCCCGGTCACCTGGGCGGCCGCGCCCGACAATCTCGCGCGGCTCGGCGACGTGCTGGGCGCCGACTTCCGCGCCAACGCGATTTCGATCGAAGCCGAACGCGAAGGCGTCCGCCTGCAAGGCTTTGCCGGACTGCCGACTTTGTCGCGCGCCAATACGCTCGGGCAATATCTGTTCGTCAACGGCCGGCCGGTGCGCGACAAGCTTCTGGTCGGCGCGGTACGCGCGGCCTATGCCGACTACCTGCCGCGCGACCGCCACCCACTGCTGGCGCTCTTCGTCACGCTCGAGGCGCGCGAGGTGGACGTCAACGTGCATCCCGCCAAGACCGAAGTGCGCTTCCGCGACGGCGCGCTGGTGCGCGGGCTGATCGTGCGCGCGCTGAAGGAAGCGCTGGCCCGCGAGGGCCAGCGTGCGGCGACAACCGGCGGCGGCGCCACCATCGCGGCCTTCCGCCCGCTCGGGCAGGCACGCCGGCCGGTTTACGACTGGCGGCGCTCGCCGTCGCGGCCGGATCCGCGCGTATTCACGCCGTCGCGCGGCGGCGCGGCGCTCGGTTTCGCAGAGGCCGCGCAAGCTGCGTTCGAGGTCGGCGAGCCTTCGGCCGACGCGCGCGTCGAGAGCTTCGAGCCGGCAGCGGAACTGATCGAGCGCCCGCTGGGTGCGGCGCGCGCGCAGGTGCACGAAACTTACATTGTGTCGCAGACCCGCGACGGCTTGATCATTGTCGATCAGCACGCCGCGCATGAACGCATCGTCTATGAGCGCATGAAGGCGGCGATCGACAAATCCGGCGTCGCGCGCCAGATATTGCTGATCCCGGAAATCGTCGAACTCGACGAGGCGGACGCCGCGCGGCTTGGCGCGCGCGCCGGCGAGCTGGGCCGCTTCGGCCTGTCGATCGAGCCCTTCGGGCCCGGCGCGGTGGCCGTGCGCGAAACGCCGGCGATGCTGGGCGACGTTGACGCGAAAGGTCTGCTGCGCGACCTCGCCGAGCACATGGCGGAATGGGACGATGAGCTTCCGCTGGAGCGGCGTCTGCTGCACGTCTCCGCCACCATGGCCTGCCACGGCTCGGTGCGCGCCGGACGCCGGCTCAAGCCCGAGGAAATGAATGCGCTGCTGCGCGAGATGGAAGCGGTGCCGAATTCCGGCCAGTGCAACCACGGCCGCCCGACTTATGTCGAGTTGAAGCTGACGGATATCGAGAAATTGTTCGGGCGGCGCTAGGCGTTGCGCAAGAACACCAGCTCAGTGTCGTCATACGCCCGCCGTTCCAGTTCCTCGAAGCCGTCCGGCGCCTTGAAGCCTGAGGCGACGGCTTCCTCGACGACGACCAAAGCCTCGGGTTTGAGCCAGCCGCCGTCGCGCGCGGCGGCGAGCGCCAGTTCAGCAAGGCCTTTGCCGTAAGGCGGGTCGAGGAAGGCGAGCGCGAACGGTTCGAGCGGGTGCGCGGGGCCCAGTTTAGTCGCATCGCGCCGAAAAATGCGCGACGTGCCGCCGAGGCCGAGCGCCTCGGTGTTGTTGCGCAACAGCGCGCGTGCCTCGACGCCATCGTCGACGAACAGCACATAGGCCGCGCCGCGCGACAATGCCTCGATGCCGAGCGCGCCGGTACCGGCGAACAGATCGAGCACGCGCGCGCCGGTCACCGGATCGCCGTAAGCATGCATCAATATATTGAACAGCGCCTCGCGCAGCCGGTCGGCGGTCGGACGCAAGCCGTCGCCTTTCGGCCCCGCGATCGGGCGCGAGCGCAAGCGGCCGCCGACGACCCTCATCTAGCTTTGTCCTTTGCGCATGATCTTAACCGACCTTCCTTCGCCCGCCGAAGCGGGCTTCGCGAAGGCGGGAAACCGGTACTTTTCGGGATCATGCGCGTGGCCTCGCCGGACGCGGACCGCCGGAACGGTCGCGGCGTTTCTGGAACCGCTTCTTGAAGTTGCGTGCGCTGCTGGATTCTTTCTTGTCGTCGCGGCCGTGTTTTTTCGGTGCTTCGTCTTTTCGAGGTTCTCGTGCCCGCGCTTCAGGTCGCCGCGGTACTGCCTTCACCGAATGATCCACCACCGGCGCGTCGAAATCCGCACCCGCCTCGCCGACGATCTTCTCGCCGAGTTCCGTGCGCAGCGCCTTCGACTCGACTTCCTTGACGCCCCATTCGGGGAGTTCACCGAGATTGAACGGCCCGAACGACACGCGGATCAACCGGTTCACCTTCAGCCCGAGCGTCTCCAGAACTTTGCGCACTTCGCGGTTCTTGCCCTCGCGAATGGCAAATGTGAGCCAGCAATTGGCGCCTTGTTCGCGGTCGAGCGTGGCCTCGATCGGCCCGTAACGCACGCCCTCGACCGTGATGCCGGCGCGGAGCTTGTCGAGCGATTCTTGCGTGACGCGGCCATTGGCCCGTACGCGATAGCGCCGCAGCCAGGCGGTGGCGGGCAATTCGAGCACGCGCGCCAGCCCGCCGTCATTGGTGAGCAGCAACAGGCCCTCGGTGTTGATGTCGAGCCGGCCGACGCTGATCAGCCGCGGCAAGGTCTTGGGCAGCGCCGTGAAGATGGTCGGCCGCCCTTCCGGGTCGGAATGAGTGGTCACCAGCCCGCGCGGCTTGTTGTAGAGGAACAGCCGCGTCCGTTCGCGTTGCGGCATCGGCGTGCCGTCCACCACGATACGGTCGGAAGACGTGACGTTGAGCGCAGGCGAAGAAATCACCG
>DASWPX010000104.1:0-15092 GCA_036398395.1 Pseudolabrys sp.
CAATGACGGTAGCAGGACCCCGAAAATGTGCCAGAGCGATGAAACGCGCCGCCGGCAAATAATTAATTATTATACCGACGCCGCATGTGCGATTTCAAAACGCATTTCGTAAATTCCTAACGACTCATCAACACCTTGCGAAACGAAGCCTTGAGTACGTTCCGCCGATAATCGCTGGTATTGCGCGACATAACGGCCGTGGGCTCGCGCAATTTCCGTTGCGTCGGTAGTTCGCATATGTATTTTTGAAGTGCGCAGACATTCACCGGCGCGACCAGAAAAAAGGTTCTTCTTCACGCTCATCAGTGGGTGAGACCGGCTGTTTATTGCTTGTTCGCATCTCGTTCGCCGGATCGGTCGATGCAAAGCAACCACGGTCGCGACATGACTTGAGCTTGCGGACGCGCCGAGTTCCGGAAGTTGAGAGACCATCGGGCGAAAGCTCGAATGAAATTCGGGGGGTATCATGACTGGACTGGGAAGAGTGACAGCGATTTACGCCAGTACGATTGACCGTACGTCATCGCGCGCGGGTTTTCGCGTCGCCGCCTGTCCGTCGCCTTTGGTTTCATGCGTCGTTCTCGGCCGGCGCTTCGCATTGCGCATGCTGTCCACGTTCACGACCGGAATTAGGGGTACGGCGCCGCCGCCCATCGGGTGAAAGCGTAACTTCCTCGAACCCCTGTCGATGTCGTACCGCCGCTCTTCGGGCTCCGCGGATAGAAGCACCACCCGACACCTTCCATCGAGTTCGAGTTGCGTCCAGTCCGGCGTATTGGCGGCACCGCCCGCCAAAGCCGTCAGTAGCGTCGCTAGCAACCGAGTTCGTTCAACAATTCAATCGGATAGAGAAAAAAGAAAATGGCGAACACGGATCAAGACGGCTGGACACGGGTTCGAGGGCGTCTGCGCGCCGAAGTCGGCGACGACGTCTATACGAGCTGGTTTGCCCGCGTCGATCTGGAAGGCATCGAGGACGGCACCGTGCGCCTGTCGGTGCCCACCCGTTTCCTCAAGAGCTGGATCCAATCGCATTACGCCGAACGCGTGCTGGCCTGCTGGCAGGTCGAAGACGCCAAAGTCGGGCGCATCGAACTCATCGTGCGTTCGGCCGTGGTGCGCTCGGCGATCGCGCCCAAGCTCAAGGCGGAGGTCGTGGCCGGCGGCGGCGACGGCGCCCATCGCTTCAACAACGGCAATGGCCGGCCGATGTCGGTCGGCGATCCGGGGGTGCATGAAGCGCTCGGCGGCTCCCCGCTCGACGCCCGCCTGACGTTCGAAAGTTTCGTGGTAGGCCGCTCCAACACCTTGGCCCACGCCGCCGCCAAGCAGGTGTCGGCGGCGCGCCGGACCGACCCGGTGATGTTCAACCCGCTCTACATCCATGCCGGCGTCGGCCTGGGCAAGACGCATCTGTTGCAGGCCATTACCTGGTCGGGAAACGCCGCAGGCGAGCGCAAAGTTTTGTATCTCACGGCCGAGAAGTTCATGTACGGCTTCGTCTCGGCGCTGCGGACGCAGACCGCGCTGGCCTTCAAGGAAGCGCTGCGCGGCATCGGCGTGCTGGTGATCGACGATCTCCAGTTCCTCCAGGGCAAATCGACCCAGGCCGAGTTCTGCCACACGCTCAACGCTCTGATCGACGCCGGCCGCCAGGTCGTGATCGCGTCCGATCGCCCGCCGTCCGAACTGGAAAGCCTCGACGACCGCGTCCGTTCGCGGCTGGCCGGCGGTTTGGTGGTCGAAATGGGCTCGCTCGGCGAGGAACTGCGCTTCGAAATCCTCAAAGCCCGCGTGCAGGCAGCGCGCTCTCACCATCCGAGCTTCGACGTGCCGCTACCGGTGCTGGCCTATATCGCCAAGACCGTCACCCATAACGGCCGCGATCTTGAAGGCGCGCTCAATCGTTTGCTCGCACACAACAAACTGACCGGCCATGCCGTCACCCTGGAAATGGCCGAGCGCGAGGTGCGCGACCTGATCCGCCCGCAGGAACCCAAGCGGGTCAAGATCGAAGACATCCAGCGGGTCGTGGCGCGCCAGTACAATGTCAGCCGGTCCGACCTGCTGTCGTCGCGCCGGACCGCCAATGTGGTGCGCCCGCGCCAGGTGGCCATGTATCTGGCCAAGACCCTGACGCTGCGCTCGCTGCCGGAAATCGGCCGGCGCTTCGGCGGCCGCGACCACACCACCGTCCTGCACGCGGTGCGCAAGATCGAGGGCCTGGTCGGCAACGACATGGCGCTGGCCGAGGAAATCGAGATTTTGAAGCGGCAATTGCAGGAATAGGCCGTCCCCAGCCTGTGGACGCCTTGGGGATATGAGCGGGGAGCAAAACGCCGCCCTTGCGCATTCGCTTAGCTCTTGTCACCCTTGCTCCCCGGCCCCGCATTCCGCGAACGGCCGGCTTGGCGTCTTGACCTGACAAGTCTTGCCTTGATTGAAGGCCTTTTCAAAGGCGCCGAAGCGGGTTTCCCATGAAGGTTACAGTCGAGCGTGCAGAACTGCTGAGGTCGCTGGGCCACGTGCACCGCGTGGTCGAACGGCGCAACACCATTCCCATTCTCGCCAACGTGCTGATCAAGGCCGACAAGGGCAAGCTCAGCCTGAAGGCGACCGATCTCGACCTGGAAATGACCGACGGCATCGCCGCCGAGGTCTCGCCGGGCGGCGCCACCACCGTGCCGGCGCATATGTTCTACGAGATCGTGCGCAAGCTGCCCGAAGGCGCCCAGATCGTAATCGAAGGCTCCGGCGACCGCGCCGTGCTTGCGATCCGCGCCGGCCGCTCGCGCTTCACCTTGCAGACGCTGCCGGAAAGCGACTTTCCCGATCTGGCCGCCGGCGAGATGACGCATTCCTTCAAGGTCGCCGCCGGCGATCTCAAGCGGCTGATCGACAAGACGCAGTTCGCGATATCGACCGAAGAAACCCGCTATTACCTGAACGGCATCTATCTGCACGTCGCCGGCACGCCGAAGGCCGGCATGTTGCGCGCGGTAGCGACCGACGGCCATCGCCTGGCGCAGGTCGAACTGCCGCTGCCCGACGGCGCCACCGGAATGCCGGGCATTATCGTGCCGCGCAAGACGGTCGCCGAGGTGCAGCGCCTGATCGAGACCGGCGAAGGCGAGATTGCGATCGAATTGTCGGCCGGCAAGATCCGCTTCACGATCGGCAACGCGGTGCTGACCTCGAAACTGATCGACGGCACTTTTCCGGATTATGGCCGCGTCATTCCGGCCAACAACGACAAGAGCCTGGTGGTCGACAAGAAGGATTTCGAAGCCGCCGTCGACCGTGTCTCAACCGTCTCGAGCGAGCGCGGCCGCGCGGTCAAGCTGTCGATTACCGGCGGCAAGCTGGTGCTGTCGGTGACCAATCCGGATTCGGGCAGCGCGACCGAGGAAATCGAGGTTGAATACAATTCCGACCCGCTCGATATCGGCTTCAATTCGCGTTATCTGCTCGACATCGCCGCGCAGATCGAGGGCGAGGTCGCCGTACTCAAGCTCGCCGACCCCGGCTCGCCGACACTGATCCAGGACAAGGACGCCAAGGGCGCACTCTATGTGCTGATGCCGATGCGGGTGTGATTTCGCGCATCGCCGGAATTTTCATCGTCATGGCCGGGCTTGTCCCGGCCATCCACGTCTTTGCTATTTCGGACCGCCAAAAAGACGTGGATGCCCGGCATAAAGCCGGGCATGACGAGTTATGACCGCCGCCTTCATCCGCCGCCTGACGCTGACCAATTTCCGCAGCTATCACGCCGCACAAGTATCCCTTGCGCAGGCCGGACCCGTGGTGCTGACCGGCGCCAATGGCGCCGGCAAGACCAACCTGATCGAGGCGATCTCGCTCCTGGCGCCCGGCCGCGGCCTGCGCCGCGCGACGACCGACGAACTGGCTTTTTCCGAAGGCGACGGCGGCTGGGCGATTTCAGCCGAGATCGAAGGCATGCTGGGCTTGAGCACGCTCGGCACCGGCATCGATCCGCCCGTAGCCGAGGAAACCGCGACCGCGCGTAAATGCCGCATCGACCGCGAATCCGTTTCCTCGGCAGCGGCCTTCGCCGACCACCTGCGCGTGGTCTGGCTGACGCCCGCCATGGACCCTCTGTTCAATGGCCCCGCGTCGGAACGCAGGCGTTTCCTCGACCGCCTGGTGCTGGCGGTCGATGCCCAGCATTCCGGCCGCGTGTCCGCGCTGGAGCGCTCGCTGCGCTCGCGCAATCGGCTGCTGGAAGAAGCGCACAGCGACCCGCAATGGCTCGACGCGGTCGAACATGAGACGGCGGAAGTCGCCGTCGCCGTAGCGGCGGCGCGCGCCGAGACGGTCAACCGCCTGTCCGGCGCCTTGATCGCGGCGCGGGATTCCGCGCCGGAATTTCCCCATGCCGAGATCGCGCTCGACGGCTGGATGGAGAAGCTTTTGCCGACGCAGAGCGCGACCGAAATCGAAGACCGCTATCGCACTTTGCTGAAGGAAAGCCGCGCGCGCGACGCCGCCGCTGGCCGCACGCTGGACGGGCCGCATCGCTCCGATCTTGTGGTGACGCATGCAAGCAAGGGCATTCCCGCCGCCGAAGCGTCGACCGGCGAACAGAAGGCGCTGCTGATCCGGCTGGTGCTGGCGCATGCCCGCCTGATCAAGCAGATGACCGGCTTTGCGCCGCTCTTGCTGCTCGACGAGGTGGTTGCCCATCTCGATCCGTCGCGGCGCGCGGCGCTCTATGACGCGCTTGCCGCGCTGGGCGCGCAAGTGTGGATGACGGGTGCAGATCCGGCCGCCTTCGGCGACATTGTCGGGCGCGCGCGGGTGTTGGAAGTGCGCAACGGCGGTGTAACCCCAAAGCCGTAAGGTTCCATCGCACCGTCGGCCAATGTTCCGGTAATAAGCGGTTAGCCGCATCCGACCAAAACAGGAACCATCGCCCGCCTCGGGCTGTTATCCCCGCAACAACCAACACCAACAACAACGAAAACAATCCCGGCGCTTGACCGGTGGAGGATAACGCTATGCGAACGGAAAGTGCGATCGAATGTGTGCAGCGCGAGGTGCATCGCAGTCTCGACAATCTGCGTGGCGATCTCGACCGCATCGAATTACTGACGGCGGCCATGAGTGCCTTCAGCCGGCCTATTCCCGATTATGAGCCCGGCTTTCGGCATTTGCGCAATCTGACGCGGGACGTGCACCAGATCGGATAAACGCCTTAGACCTCGCCGAGCAGTTCCCGCCGTTGGCGTTCGGAGGCATCGGAATAACGCCGCAACGCATGCGCCTCGCTGAGCAGACCGACGACCTGCCGGTGTTCCGCGGAATCCACCACCGCGAGCGCCTCGGCCTCGAAATGATCGAAAGCCGCAATCGCCTCCTGTGCCGTCAATTGCGCCAGCAGCATATGATCGTCATGGCGCAAGATGTCGCGCAAAGGCGCGGTCGAAGAGAGTTCGGCGGCATGGGCTTCGGCGACCATCACCATGCCGGCGTAGCGCCCTTCCTCATCCACCGCGATCACCTGATTGGTCGAGCCGAGAGGAAACGCCTGGCGGAACGCCGACACCGGTATTTCGACCGGCGTGGTGCGGACATCGGCGCGCATCATTTGGCCGACCGTCAGGTCCCTGATCCAACCGACGTCGGCCGCGCTGCGAATGGTCTCGCCACGCAGATGGAACCGCCAGGTGGTGAACGAATAGCCGAAGAACTCGCGGGTCACCTGCATCGAGACGATGACGGCGATCAGCACTGCCGTGGTCAGCCAGAGATCGCCCGTCGTCTCCAGTGCGATAAAGGTCATGGTGAGCGGGCCGCCGATCACCGACACAGACAGCGCGCTCATGCCGATGAGCGCATAGGCGTCGGCATTGGCCGGCACGCCCAAGGCTGTCATTCCGGCGGCGAATAACTGCCCACCCAGCGCCCCGAGAAGGAGCGACGCGAAAAACAAGCCGCCGCGAAATCCGCTGCCGAGCGAAATGACCGAGGCGACGGCTTTGAGCACAAAGACCAGGGCGATTGTTTCGATCGGCAGGCTGAACATGCCGGCCAGATGCAAAGCGCCATGGCCCGAAGACATCACCTGCGGCGAAATGATTGCCAGCCCGCCGACCATGGCCCCTGCCAGCATTGGCCGCAGCGCCGGCTTGATCCGCAGCCTGGTGAAGACCAGTTCGCAGGCCGCCACCCCACGCATCAAAGCGATACCGAAGCCTGCCGCCAGCAGGCCGAAGCCGCCGGCAATAAGCACATCGCGCAACGCAAGATTCGACACTATGCCGGTATCGATGCCGAGCTGAAACGGCACGAACGTCTGCGCCGTCAAATATCCGAGCAACGCGGCCATGCCGACCGGCGCCAGGCTGGCGGTGGAATAGCTGCCGATGATCAGTTCGAAGCCATAAAAGGCGCCGGCCAGCGGCGCGCTGAAAGCGCCGGCTATGGCGCCGGCCGCGCCGCAACCGACCAAGGTGCGCATATCGCTGCGCCGCAGGTGGAAGGCGCGGCCGATAGCCGAGGCGATACCGCTCGCCAGTTGGGTGTAGCCGGCCTCCAGGCCAACCGAAGCGCCGACGCCGCTCGACCATATGGTCTGCGCGGCGACGATGAGGCTACCACGGATGGACATGCGCCCGCCGTGCAGCGCGTTGGCCTCGATTGGATCGACCTCGGACCCGCGTCTCCGGTTGATGTAGGCGGTGACGAGACCGAACAGCAGGCCGCCGAGGCACGGTATCAAAACCGCGTGCAGCGGATCGAGCAAAACCCGTCCCGACAGGCGTTCGCCGGGATCGAGATGGAACAGGGTCAGGTGCATCAGCGCCACCAAGGCGCCCATCGCCGCCACCACGAGGCCGGCAATGGCGCCGACCAGCGCCGCCAGCATGATGAGGCTCGATTCCCGCGCGCGCACGACCGCGCGTAGGCGGCGCGGAACTTCGAACGGCATGCGCATTAAATTCATCAAGCTGAATTCGCCCGCGGCGGGAACGGCCCTGCTTAGATGCCATGCGAGCGCCATGTGCAAGGCACCTGATTTGGAGCATTCAGATGCCGTCGCTGATGCGGCGACGGAACCTCTTTCGACGCCGCATGGCGCTGGCGATTCGGGCACCGATCGGGCTCAAAAAAAGCGGTAAATTTCAGCCCCTTGTCCCTTTAAAAAATGCTTTAAAATCAGTATATTAAAGGCGGTGACTTTACCCTGTACGACGCCTAAATTTCGTGTCACACAAATCGACAAATCCGACTCATTTTTTCATCCGTTTTGAAGGCGCCTTCGATGGCAGAACCAGCCCGTAATCTCGAATCCGACTACGGCGCGGAATCGATCAAAGTTCTCAAAGGACTCGACGCGGTGCGCAAGCGCCCGGGCATGTATATCGGCGACACCGACGACGGCTCTGGCCTTCATCACATGGTCTACGAAGTCGTCGACAACGCCATCGACGAAGCGCTGGCCGGTCACGCCACCGAAGTGGTGACCTCGCTCAATCCCGACGGCTCGGTGACCGTGACAGACAATGGCCGCGGCATTCCGACCGGCATCCACGCCGGCGAAGGCATTTCGGCGGCCGAAGTCATCATGACCCAGCTTCATGCCGGCGGAAAATTCGACCAGAATTCCTACAAGGTCTCCGGCGGCTTGCACGGCGTCGGCGTCTCGGTGGTCAACGCGCTGTCGAGCTGGCTTAAGCTGACGATCTGGCGCGACGGCAAAGAGCATTTCATGGAATTCACGGACGGCGTCGCGGTGGCGCCTTTGAAGGTCGTCGGCGACGCCAACGGCAAGCGCGGCACGCAGGTGACGTTCTTCCCCTCGCCCAAGACCTTCACCATGGTCGAGTTCGATTTTCCGACCATCGAGCATCGCCTGCGCGAACTGGCGTTCCTGAATTCCGGCATCAACATCGTGCTGTCCGACATGCGCCACGCCGTCGAGAAGCGCGAGGAGATGAAATACGAAGGCGGCGTCGTCGAGTTCGTGAAATATCTCGACCGCAACAAGACGCCGCTGATCCCCAAGCCGATCATGATCAAGGCCGAGCGCGAAGGCATAACGGTGGAATGCGCGCTGTGGTGGAACGACGCCTATCATGAGAGCGTGCTTTGCTTCACCAACAACATTCCGCAACGCGACGGCGGCACCCATCTTGCCGGTTTCCGCGGCGCGCTGACGCGCCAGATCACGCAATATGCCGACACGCTCGGCACCACGCGCAAGGAAAAGGTTGCGCTCACCGGCGACGATTGCCGCGAAGGCCTGACCGCGGTGCTGTCGGTGAAGGTGCCGGATCCGAAGTTCTCGTCGCAGACCAAGGACAAGCTGGTGTCCTCGGAAGTCCGCCCGGTGGTCGAGAACGTGATCAACCAGGCTTTGCAGGACTGGTTCGAAATCCATCCGCAGGAAGCTCGCGTCATCGTCGGCAAGGTGGTGGAAGCAGCCGCCGCCCGCGAGGCCGCGCGCAAGGCGCGCGATTTGACGCGGCGCAAGGGCGCGCTCGACGTCTCCTCTTTGCCCGGCAAGCTCGCCGACTGCCAGGAACGCGATCCGGCCAAGTCCGAACTGTTCATCGTCGAGGGCGACTCGGCCGGCGGCTCCGCCAAGCAGGGCCGCAACCGTGAATTCCAGGCTGTTTTACCGCTGCGCGGCAAAATCCTGAACGTCGAGCGCGCGCGTTTCGACAAGATGCTCGGCAGCGCGGAAATCGGCACGTTAATCACCGCGCTCGGCACCGGCATCGGCCGCGACGAGTTCAATCCGGACAAGTTGCGCTACCACAAGATCATCATCATGACGGACGCCGACGTCGACGGCAGCCATATCCGCACCTTGCTGCTGACCTTCTTCTTCCGGCAGATGGAAGAACTGATCAAGCGCGGCCACATCTACATCGCCCAGCCGCCGCTCTACAAAGTCAACCGCGGCAAGTCCGAGCAGTATCTCAAGGACGAGCGCGCGCTGGAGGACTTCCTGATCACCACCGGCGTCGAGGAAGCCGTCTTGCGGCTGGCCTCGGGCGAAGAGCGCGCCGGCTCCGACCTGCAAAAGCTCGTCGAGGAGGCGCGCACCATCCGCAATATCCTGGCCGGCCTGCACAGCCGGTACAACCGTCAGGTCATCGAGCAGGCCGCGATCCTTGGCGTGCTCGACACGAAAATACATGGCGATCCGGTGAAGGCCGCGGCCGCTGCACCTTTCATCGCCCGGCGGCTCAACGTGCTGGCGGAAGAAACCGAGCGCGGCTGGCAGGGCGAGTTCAGCGAAGAGGCCGGCTTCACCTTCACGCGCACGGTGCGTGGCGTCAAAAGCGTCGCCATCATCGATCCCGCGCTGCTCGGCTCGGCCGACGCCCGCAAGCTCGACGAATATACGGCGTCGTTGCAGAAGGTCTACGAGAAGCCCGGCGCGCTGCGGCGTAAGGATGAAACCTGGCCGATCCACGGACCGGTCGGCCTGTTCGAGGCGATCACCGGCGCCGGGCGCAAGGGTATTTCGATGCAGCGCTACAAAGGCTTGGGCGAGATGAACCCCGAGCAGTTATGGGAGACCACGCTCGACGTCAACGCGCGCTCGCTGTTGCAGGTCCGCATCAAGGAAGTGGACGAGGCCAACGTGCTGTTCGACCAACTCATGGGCGATCTGGTCGAGCCGCGCCGGCAGTTCATCCAGGACAATGCGCTGAGCGCAAGCGTCGACGTTTAAACGCCTAGAGGTTCTGCGCCGGCGCTTGAGCCAATACCGCCTGCGCCCGGCGGCGCCCCGCGAGCAAAATCAAGCCGCCGATGAGGCTGGTCCCGGCCAGAATGCCAATGATCGGCAAATTGCCGCTGGTCTTGCCCAAACTTATGCCGGACGAAATCACCGCGCCAATTCCGAGCTGGATGAAGCCCAGCATGGCGGCCGCGCTGCCGGCATTGCGCCCGAACGGCATCAGCGCGATCGACGCCGCGTTGGGATAGGTGATGCCGACGCAACTCAGCGTGATGAAAAACAACGCAATTGTCGCCTCCAGACCGTACCAGCCGGCCCACGTGCCGATTACGAACACCAACGTCGCCGCGACTTCCACCGCCAGCACCGTGCCGAACAAAGTCGCGCTGGAGAAGCGCCTGAGCAGGAGGATGTTCAGTTGGCTGGCGCCGATGAAGCCGACCGCGAGCATCGCAAAAATGCGGCTGAAGGCACCGGCGCTGAGGTGAAAATTGTCCATGAACACGATCGGAGAGCCGGCGACATAGGTAAACAGGCCGGCGAAGGAAAAGGCGCCGGCAAAAGCGTAGGTCGCAAAACAGGGGTGGCGTACGATCAAAGCATATTCCGCCATGATCGGTCCGGCTTTGAGTGAAATGCCGCGGTCCGCCTGATGACCTTCCGGCAACAGAAGCCAGCACAACGTCAACACCGCGACGACGACGGCGAACAGCGCGAAGAATACCGCGCGCCAGCCCCATGCCGCAACGATCAGTCCGCCGGCGGTCGGCGCCAGCAACGGCGACACGGCGATAAAAAGAAACAGCGATGACAAAATCCGCGCGCTCTGCTTCGGCCCGAAAAAATCACGCACCATTGCCAACGATGCCACCTGCGCACCGCAGCCGCCGAGCCCTTGCAAAAACCGCAACGCGATCAGAACGCGTATGTCGGTCGCCAAGGCGCAGCCGATCGACGCCAAGAGAAACAGAGAGAGGCCGACGAACAAAGGAGGCCTGCGCCCGAACCGGTCGAGAAAGGGTCCATAGAAAAGCTGTCCGCCGGCCATGCCGATGAAATAGGCCGACAAAGTCAGCGAGATGATGTTGGTCGACACGGCAAATTCGCCGGCGACCAGCGGATAGGCCGTCAGATACATGTCGATGCTGAACGGACTTATGACGCTTAAGGCGCCGAGCAACGGCAGGATGATGAAGGGGGCAGGTCCGGCTTTCATTGCCGGACCTCTAGCCGAACTAGCCGCCCGAAGCGATACCGCGATGGTTTAGGACATCAGCTTGGAACCGAGCGCCAAGCCGATTGCCAGCGCGCCGATAAACAGCACCAGAAAAATGCCGAACAGCCACTGCGCGATGGTGGCGGAAGCGGCCTCCACGTCGCTGAACCCGAATATGCCGGCGACGATGGCGATCAGCAGAAAAATAAAGGCCCATTTCAGCATCGGCGACGCTCCGGCTCAATTGCGTCCGCGTTAATGGCGATAGCCGCCGTGCAGTTCCCCTGTGCCGCAATAAAACTGTGGGGCCGAAGCCGCGGTTCAGCGGCAATCCGCCCTTTCGCCCCAGACCCAGCCGCCGAGCCCATCGGATATTCGGATGCGCCGGCAATTGTCTTCGTAGCTGGAGTAGCCCGTATAGGCCGGATAACCGTAATTATCGCTCACGTACCGGCGCGGTGAGTCAGAATAGGAATAATCATCGTAACGGCGCGACCGGTAGGAATAGTCGTCATAGCGGCGCGGCGTATCGTAGTAGTTGCTTGAGCGATATGACCGGCCATAACTATAAGGCTGTTCGTAATAACCGTGCCTTTCATAGCCGTCGTTATCGGTGCGGACATAGCGCACGCTCCGCTCATGGCGCACGATTTTTCGGTAGCAGCAGCTGCTGCTGTACCAGACATTGTCGGCGTGACGGTGTCCGTAGTAGCCGTCTTCGTAATAGTCGCCGGCTTTGGCCGCACCCGCCGTCAAGCCGGAAGCAATGAGCACGCACGCAAAAACAACTGCCGCAGCGACATGACGCATGGCCGACGCTCCCTTTGAAATTGCTCACGGAATTAATTCAATCGAAACGTATTTATTAAATTTTAACCATATTCCGCCGCCGTTGCCATTCAAACGGAGGTGATTTCGCAAATTGCGGCTGGTGCTGGCCCGGGCGCGCAACCATCAAGAAATAATATAATTCACGTCAGCGACAGACTTTGTTCTATCTAACCGTATGGCCTGGTGAAATGCGCGCAATCCGCGCCAGTCGCGCGGCGAAAAAGCCGCCATTACCGATACGATATTCTCAAACAAAACTTACACCTTGGAGCCTTCGATCATGGCATCCTAAGCTGATACCGCAATTATGCTTGGGAAGATTATCGCTATTTTTGAAGCTTTCTGACGAGGTCGGGGCGCGTTCACAGCTTCGGTGTAATCGACCGAGGATCGCGCGGCGGCCAGGCGCCGGCATCGACGCGGGCGAGAAAATCGCCGACCGTCCGATTGAACAAATCTGGCTCCTCCAGATTCACCACGTGGCCGGTCTTGGGAAACATAACCAGGCCGGAGGCCGCGATGGTGCTTTTCAAAAACAGGCTCGGCTCGATGCAGCGTTCGTCTTCGTCGCCGACCACGATCAGCGCCGGAGTCTTCAGAGCGCGAATGCCGCTCTCGAAGTCGTAGAGCGACGGCCGCGCACCCTGGAATCCGCGCGAAGTATTGGCCGAACCTTGCGCGTCATGCTCCGACAGCATCCGGGAAAATTCGGCGAAGCCCCGCGGGTCCTTGATCAGGAACGGCACCCGGCTCGGACCCAGGCCGTAAGATTTCGCGACGGCGGCGGAGCCCTCGCGCTCGAATTTACCGGCGAGTTCGCGCGAGTTCTTGTGAAATTCCTCGGTGAAGGCGCGCTCGCTTCCCGAGCCAGCGCCGGCCAGCACCATCGAGCGCACGCGCGCCGGATGATTTAGCGCGACTTGCAGCGCAGTGTAGCCGCCCATCGACAGGCCGACGATATGCGCGCTGTCGATCCCGAGATGATCGAGCACGGCGACGCAGTCGCGCATCACATGCATATAGGTGTAGGCGCTCTTGTCGGCCGGCACGTCGGATGGCGTGTAGCCGCGCGCGGCATAGGCGATGCAGCGATAACGCTTGCCAAGCTCGCGCATCTGCGGCTCCCAACTGCGGTGGTCGCCGGCGAATTCATGCACGAACACCACGGGAACGCCTTGGCCGGTCTCCTCGTAATGCAGCCGCACTTTATCGGATGTGACGGCGTAAGGCACGAATGGCGTCCCCCTGCGACATTTTGTTTTGACGAAGCCTAACCTCGATGCCGATCAAAACAAAAGGGCCGGCAATGTGCCGGCCGCAATATGAGGATCTCAGATGAAGTTGAATAGAAGATAGAAGGATCAGCCGGGATGGCGGGCGGCCCAACCTGTCTCCAGGCGCTTGCGCCAAGCGGCTTGGCGCAGTCCCAACATCCGGCTGGCTGTCGTCTTGGCTTCGGCGCGGCTCGCCGCCGCGCAGGTGCGATATTCCAGTTCCGAAACTTCCGACACCAGCGGCTGACGGCGAAACAGCTTGGCGAACGGGCCGGTGCCGCCATTGAGTTTCAAATCAGAAATTGCATTGGCGACATTGCCGGTATGGCCGAACGCGACCACCTGGCCGGTCGTGGCGTGGCGGACCTCATAGACCCCGGGACCGATCGGCGCCTCCACATGGCCGCCGAATTGCGCGTCGGGAAACCGCTTCCAACTACTCCAAGTCTGCACCGGACAAACCCCTCGAACGACCTGAAAAACCTGCACTCAGAACGCAACACCTAATCATTGGTTCCGAACGGTCAACGGGCGCGGTGGCAAAATAGCGCCCGGGACTGCAATTTGCACCGGGTGAAACTTCACGTGTTGTTGATGAGGGTCTGCAGTACGCCTGCGATTTCAATGGCCTGGCAGCACCAGGACTTTGGGTTTGGCGGGCAGAGTTGTCTTGGAAACCAAGACCGATGGCACCTCGGCAGCCTCGATCTCCCATTCCTGGCGTACCCGCTGCAGGAAACGGTCGAGCGTGTAGCTGCTGAAATAATGCATCGGGATCATCAACGGCGCCTTCAGGGCGTGCAGCACCTCGATCATGCCGTCGAGGTCGAGCGTGAAATTACCGTCCACCGGCACCAGCACGACGTCGATACGGCCGATGTCGTTGAGCTGTTGTTGGGTCAGCGTGTGGTGCAGATGGCCGAGATGGGCGATGCAGAGATTGGCCATCTCGAAAATGAAGATCGAGTTGCCGTTGCGTTCGGTGCCGCCATCGACGGTGCGGATGTTGGTCGGCACGTTGCGCACGCGCACGTCCTTGTACTGAAGATCGATGCGCGCGGGCTTCTGGTCTTCCGCCCAGCCGCGCAGCACATATTTGATGCCCGGATCCGGATTGTCGGTGTAGTGCGTCGAGTGCGCGTGATTCATGGTCGCGATGTCGGGCAGCACCGGCGGTTTGACGTAATCGTTGTAGTCGGTGGCGATGCGCACGAGTTGCGGGCTCTCGATCAAGAACGTCGAGTGGCCGATGTAACTGATGCGCACCTGATCAGGATTGAGCGCGACGCGAAGGATGGAAGGCGGCTGGGACGCGACCAGCCCCGGACAGCTTTCAGTCATTTCAGGTTTTGCAGGCGGCGCGGCTCCTTGCGCGACCCATTGCGCCAATGCCGGCGCGGCAGCCGCGAAAGTCCAGAAGGCCGCCACAACTAGTTTCAGCGAAATGCCGCGCATTGCTTCACCCGCATGTCAGCACTAGAAATCTGACACGCATCGGGCTCGCTCGCTACTGGACTCATGACCAACGAAAAACGGCGCCCTTTCGGACGCCGCGATTCGATCCAGCCCATGTTCCTGCGTCAGAACGACTCGAAGTAGCGCCGGTCGCGCATCGACACGATGATGCCCTTGGGTGTCGTCACGACCCAGCGGCCGTCCTGGCGTTTGATCGATTCCACTGGGCCGAGGCCGGGCAGTGGCGCACCGGGCGCGACCTGATAGATGTCGCCATTGCCTTGCACATAGACATAGCCATCGCGCGCGTCGCGGATCGACCAGCCTTGCACGACCGGAGGGCGGGCGGACGCCTGGGCATCTAAGGCGGCATTGCGCGGCGCCGGGCGCGGGATCGGTGTTGGCGTCACGGTCTGCGGAGGCGAAATCGATCCGGTGACCAGTTCCTCGCTGGCGGGGTCGAAGCGCTCTGTGATTTTCGTCACTTGGCTATGCGCGGATTTGTTGGCGGCTTCGAGACCGGTCTTGAGCGTAGTGACTTCCTTGGCTAGTTGCGCGATCGATTGCTGCATCATCTTGCGCAGATCGTCACCGG
>DASWPX010000105.1:0-22934 GCA_036398395.1 Pseudolabrys sp.
TTGCTCTTTGCTTTCGCTTTGCAACCATCCGCCGCTCATGCGGCCGATCCGATCCGCATCGGCATGAGCATCAGCCAAACCGGACCGACCGGGCCGGCCGGAAAGCAAGTCCTCGCCGGCTTGGAAATCTGGCGCGACGACATCAATGCCAAAGGTGGGCTGCTCGGGCGCCCCGTCGAACTTGTCTATTATGACGATCAGGGCAATCCCGCCAACGCGCCCGGCATTTACGCCAAGCTGATGGGCATCGACAAAGTCGATCTGCTGATCGGGCCCTACAGCACGCAGGTGATCGCCGCGGCGTTGCCTTCCATCATCGGCGCCAAGCGGACCACCATCGGCATCTTCGGGCTGGGTTCGAACAAGACGTTCCAGTACCCCAACTACTTCTCGATGAATTCGCAGGGGCCCTCCCCCGGAAATTATTCGAAATGCGTTTTCGAAATCGCCGCTGCACAAACGCCGAAGCCGGTGCGCATCGCTCTGGTCGGCGCCGATATCGAATATTCCCGTAACGCCCTCGACGGCGCGCGCGAAAATGCCAAAGCGATGGGATTTGAAGTCGTGTTCGAGCGGACCTATCCGCCCTCGACTACCGAATTCTCCTCGATTGTCCGTGCCATGCAGGCGACCAACCCGGACATCGTCTACGCCGCCACGCTTCCAATCGACACCGCGGGCATTATCCGCGCAGCGGACGAAATCGGGTTCAAGCCGAAACTCATGGGCGGCGCCATGCTTGGATTGCTGGTCACCGGCATCAAGCAGCAGCTCGGCCCGCTCATCAACGGATACATCAGCAACGAGTTCTACATTCCGGCGCCCAGCCTTCAATTCCCCGGCACCAGGGAAATGATGGCGGAATATCAAAAGCGCGCCCCCGGGCTCGGCCTCGATCCGCTCGGCTACACATATCCGCCCTACGCCTATGCGGCGGGACAAGTGCTGGCAAAAGCGGTGTCGGAAACCAAATCGTTCGACGACGAGAAGCTCGCCGCCTATCTGCGCAAGAACAAGTTCGAAACCGTCATCGGACCGATCGAGTTCGGCGGCGGCGGCGGCGAATGGACCGCACCGCGGATTATCTGTATCCAATTCCAGAACATCCAAGGCAACGATCTTGCGCAATTCAAGGATTGGACGCGGCAGGTTGTCGTCTATCCGCCCGACTCGACGACCGGCAAACTGATTTATCCGTTCGCCGACGCCAGGGCGGCGAAATAGGCCGCGATGAAAAGGAAGAGTCGCAGGAATGACGGCCGCGTGAAAAAATCAACGGCACCGGCACCGACGCTCAAGGATCTTGCACGCGCCTGCGGTGTGCACGTTTCAACGGTATCGCGCGCGCTCAACCCAAACTCGACGCATCCGGTAGCGCCCGGTCTCACGGAGAAAATCAAGCGGGCCAGCAGCCGGCTCGGCTACAAGCCGAACGCCGCCGCCTATTTTCTCAAGACCAACCGCTCGCGCACCATCGGCGTCGTGGTTCCCGACATCACCGATCCGGTCATCCCGCCGATCATTCGGGGGATCGAAGACGCTTTGGCAAACCACGATTATGTAGCGATTCTCGCCAACACCGACGGCAATCCCAGGCGTCACGCAAGAATTCTGCAGACGATGCGGCCGAGAGGCATAGACGGATTGATCCTCGCCAGCGTGATGCGCCACGACGATGAGGTCTCGCGATTGACGCAAGGTTTGCCGGTGGTGACCGTCAGCCGGCAGACAAACGACCCCCTGTTTTCGTCGGTGGTGCATGACGAGGAGGACGGGCTTCGTCTGATCATGACCCATCTCGCGTCCCTCGGTCATAAACGGGTCGCGGCGATCGCCGGCCCGCAGACGATCTCGACCGGCTATAACCGCTATTCGGCTTATGTCCGGCAGAGCGAGGCGCTCGGTTTGCGGTCGCAGTGCCCGCTTGTATCCTTCGCCCGCGCCTTCAACGAACTTGAAGGCGAGCGCTGCGCGGAGGAATTGCTCGTCGCCCGGCAGCCGTTTACGGCGGTCGTATGCGCGAATGATCGTCTGGCGATCGGGGCCATCGCGACGTTCCGCCGGCATGGCCTTGAATGTCCGCGCGACGTGTCGGTCACGGGATTCAACGACATGCCGCTGGTCGATCGCCTGTCACCGCCGCTGACCAGCGTGCGGGTGCAGCATCACAAAGCCGGCTTCGAAGCCGCCGAGGTCATGATCGAGATCGTAGAAAAAGCCGCAAGCGAACCTCGGCGCATCGTCTTGCCGGTCGATTTGATCGTACGCCAATCGACGGCTACACCGTCTGCCGCTTCGCAAAGCGCGCGAACTGCGGCAAAAAAAGTTGGAGTCAATAAGTGAAACTGGGATTTGTTGGTTTAGGTGCGATGGGGCAGTTGATCGTTCCGCGCTTGATGGCGGCGGGGCATAGCGTCACCGGCTGGAACCGTTCGCGCGACAAGGCCGAGCCGTTGATCGAGGCCGGCATGAAATGGGCCGGCACGCCGCGCGCGGCCGCCGAAAACGCCGAGATCGTCTTTTCCATCGTCACCGATGCCAAGGCGGTGAAAGCTGTCGCGCTCGGCAAGGACGGCATCGTGTCGGGCTTGGCCAAAGGCGGCATCTATATCGACATGAGCACGATCGAGCCGGACGAAAGCCGCGCCGTCGCCGCCGAATTCGCCAAGGCCGGATCGATCATGCTGGACGGCCCGCTCTCCGGATCGCCCGTCACTGTCGTTGCCGGCAACGCCTCGGTCATGATCGGCGGCGACGAGGCCGCCTTCGAGCGCGCCAAGCCTGTTCTGCTGGCGATAGGCCCTAAGGTGACGCGCATCGGCACCAACGGACTCGCCTGCCAGATGAAGATTGCGGTCAACCTGCTGCTGATGGTCGAGATCATCGCTTTCGGCGAAGCGGTCGCGCTCGCCGAAAAAGGCGGAGTCGCACGCGAGGCCGCGGTCGACGCCATTCTCAAGAGCGTCGCCGCCTCACCGGTGATCGGCTACCGCGGGCCTTTCATCCTCGATGGCAAGATGCCGGAAGTCCCGCTTGCCGACGTGACCTTGCAGCAAAAAGACATGATGTTGGCGCTCAATCTCGGCCGCACGCTGGGCTCGCCCGTGCCGCTCGCCGCCGCCGCCAACGAAATGATGAATGCCTGCCGCGGGCTCGGCATCGACGCCAACGATTTCGTGGTCGCCCATCAAGTCTATCGACGTTTAGGAGGACAACAATGACATCATCCGCTGAAAAATTCGGCTCGGCTTTAGGCAAGGCCGTGAAGGCAACCGCCGCCGCCTGGAAGGCCGGCGATCCGCCGCCGGTCATGTACCGCACGAACCTGAAGGACGTGCCGAAGGTCGAAGGCCTCAAGCGCGACGACGGCTGGGTCGACATGCAGGTGCAATTCCTCATCGACAAGAAAACCGCCGACGCCGATCACGTGGTCGGCTGGACCGTGCTCAAGCCGGGCGCGCGCCACGAAAACCACCGCCATCACAATTGCGACGAGTTCTTCATCGTGTTGAAGGGCCACGGCATGATCTACACCGACAAGGGCGACACGCCGTCGGTCGAAGGCGACGTGGTCTATTCGCCGCGCGGCTGCTGGCACGGCTTCAACAACACCTCGAATGAAGACGTGGTGCTGGTCTGGGGCTGGATGGGCGCGGGCTCGATCGACGACTCCGGCTACGAGGTGCATCCGGAGTCGCATAAGTGAAGGCCTGGGAGCATCCGCTCATCGGGAAAGGCATGCCGGCGCAACTGGCCAAGCGGCGCGCGCGTATCGCCGCCGGCGAGAAACCGCTCGGCTGGAAGGTGGGCCTCGGCTCGCCCGCCGCCATGCAGCGGCTCGGACTGCAAGCGCCCGTGGTCGGATTTCTGATGCAGCGCGCGCTTCTGCTGTCGGGGTCGACGGTGTCGTTTGCCGGCTGGGTGAAGCCGGTGGCGGAGCCGGAGATTTGCGTGCGCATGGCAAACGATCTCGGCGGCGGTGCGACGGCGGACACGGCACGGGCGGCGATCAAGGAGATTTTCCCCGCCATCGAACTCGCCGATTTCGATCCGCCGCCGACGCCCGACAATCTCGACATCGTGCTGGAAGGCGACATCTACCAGCGCCACGTCATCTTGTGCGGCAATACGCGTTTCGGCGGCAACATGGGCGGACTGACCTCGCGCGTGCTCCGGCGCGGCGCGGAAGCTTCCGCTACCTCCGACCTCGAAGCCTTGACCGGCAAGCTCGGCGACATCGTCGCGCATGTGGCGAACACGCTCGCGGCTTACGGCGAAAAGCTTTCCGCCGGCGACGTCATCATCACAGGCTCGATCACGCCGCCGATTATGCTCGATGCGGACGAGACCGAGTTGACCCACGCGGTCGATCCGATCGGCGAGGTGTCGGTGAATTTTTCGTGGGGCTGAACTGCGTTATTGCCGTGATGGCGGAGCGGCAAAATCGGCCCATATTGACCTTGTCCCCCGGGGCATATTGGGCCCTTTTTATGGATCAATCGCATGAGCAATCCCGTCGTTCTTATCACCGGCGCACTCGCCGGTATCGGCCGAGCCACCGCAATAGCGTTTGCGCGCGAAGGGGCCCGCGTCGTTGTCTCCGGCAGGAATGACGGCGCCGGCGCGGCGCTCGCCGCTGAATTACGCAAGCTCGGCGCCGAGGCCGAATATCTGCGCGTCGACGTGCGTCACGACGACGAAGTGCGCAACCTGATCGATAAGACAATCGAGCGCTTCGGCCGGCTCGACGTTGCGGTCAACAACGCCGGCACCGAAGGCAAGCCCGGCCCGGTGATCGAGCAGTCGCCGGAAAGCTACGCCGCGACGTTCGATACCAATGTGCTCGGCACGTTGCTGAGCATGAAGCACGAGTTGCGCGTGATGCAGCCGCAAGGCAGCGGCAGCATTATCAATCTGTCGTCGACGATGGGGCACAGAGGCGCGTCCGGCGCGTCGCTCTATACAGCGAGCAAGCACGCGGTCGAAGGGCTGACCAAGGCGGCGGCCCTCGAAGGCGCGCCGTTCGGCGTACGCGTCAACGCGGTCGCGCCCGGACCGGTCGAGACCGAATTGCTCAACCGCTTTACCGGCAACGCCGACAGGAAGGCCGGATTGATCGCCGGCGTGCCGCTCAAGCGTGCCGGCAAGCCGGAAGAAATCGCCACGGCCATCGTCTATTTGGCCTCCGACAAGGCGGCTTTCATCACGGGCCAGATCATCGACGTCAACGGCGGCAAGACCGCCTCGTGACGGCTCACGCTCACGCCACCTGCGCGACCGCCGCAAGTTTGGGCACGGCGTTGCCCTGCTCGGCGCGCTTGACGCGATTTCGTCCCGAAGCCTTGGCGCGATAAAGCGCCTGGTCCGAAAATTCGAGCAGTTCGCTCAGCGGCAGGCCGCCATGGGCGCTCGCCGACACGCCGCAGCTTACGGTCGCCTTGACCAGGCGGCTGTCGATCATGCGGCATTGTTCGGCGAAGGCGGCGCGGATCCGGTCGGCGCGGGCAAATGCCACGTCGGCGCTCGATCGCGGCAAAACCGCGGCGAACTCCTCGCCGCCGATACGGCCGAATACGTCGGTGGGCCGCAGCGCGGCGGCGCATACTTCGCTGAATTTCCGGATCACGGCGTCGCCGACCGCGTGACCGAAGGTATCGTTGATGGACTTGAAGCGGTCGAGGTCGAACATGACCACGGCGACCGGCGTGGCGGCATACCGGCAGCGCTCGACGACGCGCCCGGCGGCTTCCATGAAGGCGGCGCGATTGGCGATGCCCGTCAGCGCGTCGAGGCTCGCGGCCAACCGGCTGGCCGCCTCGCTGCGTTCCTTGATCAGCACGAGCAGGAACACGGTGGTGCCGACCGAGAAAACGATACTTTCGAAATGGATCGCGCCGAACAAGCTTATCAGCGTTGGCACCCGGTCCAGTTCACCTGAAATGCTGTGCACGCCCATGACCATAAACACGGCATGTATGAAGATGAAGACGATAACCGGCCAGCGCGCCGGTAGCGGCTCGCCGCGGCCGAGCCACAGACTGATCCCGGCGGCGGACAGATAGATTGCATCGATGGCGAAGGCCAAAGGAACGACGACGGCGCCGGCGGCAGGTATGAGGCCGACGAGAATCAGCACCGCGGTTCCCAGCGCCGCTATCCCGATCGGGGCCGGTTTCGCGTCGATGCCTCGCGCGGCCTTCCAGATGAGGCCATGCGCTAAAGCCAGCAGAATATCCGCAACAATAAAAACCGATGGCGCGTGCAGCGCCGGGCCCAGCACCAAAGCGAGGATTCCTGCCGCCATCAGCAGACTGGCGATACCCCACAGCGCGAGCGCATGCATCGACCGGTTTACCCACCATGCGCCAAGCAGAATCGCGCCGCAAAACGAGGCGACAAAACTTCCCATGACCATCAGAGTGGGGATATCGAGCTGCACCACAGGTTCTAATTCCAGCATTGAACCGACACATAAACCTTCCACACGGCGTCGCAGGGCAACGTCGCCAAAGGGCTTTGTGATCGACTATCCGCGATCTTTAGGCGGCGCAGGCTTAAGAAGTTCGGTGTGTAGACCGGTAAATTGTTACAGATCGGCAGCCTTGCGCGATCCGCATGGGCAAACGGCGGTGAATTGCGGGAACATCGCTGTTACCGGCTTTGGTTGTAGGCTGGGCCGCTTGTAGTTTGAGTTCCATTCCCCCATCTCAAGCTTGCGCAATTCAACCACATTGGCGAAATCGTCGGATTTCCCGGGAGTGCATTCATGTCGCTGCTCTATTCGCAGGCCAAGCTGGGCTCGCTGACGCTGCAAAACCATCTCGTGATGTCGCCGCTGACCCGCAGCCGCGCCACCGGTAACGTCCCCAACGATTTGATGAAGCAATATTACGAGCAGCGCGCCTCCGCGGGCCTGATCATCACGGAAGGCACGTCGCCCTCTCCCAACGGATTGGGCTACGCGCGCATCCCCGGGATTTTCTCCGATGCACAAGTCGCCGGCTGGAAGAAGGTGACGAGCGCGGTTCACGCGCGCGGCGCCAAGATTTTCGTGCAGCTCATGCACACCGGGCGTGTCGGCCATCAACTCAATCTGCCGGCGGGCGCCAAGGTGCTGGCGCCATCGGCCATTGCCGCCGCCGGCCAGATGTTCACCGATCAGGAAGGCCTGAAACCACACCCGACGCCGGCGGCGATGACCGAGGCCGACATCAAGACCGCGATCGGCGAATATGCGCAGGCGGCCAAGAACGCGGTCGCGGCCGGCTTCGACGGTATCGAACTGCACGGCGCCAACGGCTATCTGCTTGAGCAGTTCATCCGCCCGAATTCCAATCAACGCACCGACGCTTACGGCGGATCGATCGAAAACCGCGCGCGCTTCGTGCTTGAGGTCGCAGCCGCCGCCATCGCGGCCATCGGCAAGGACAAGGTCGGCATCCGCCTGTCGCCTTACGGCGTGTTCAACGACATGCCGCTCTATCCGGAGATGGAAGCGGACTACACTTATCTCGCCGGCAAGCTCAATGCGCTCGGGCTGGTCTATGTGCACCTGGTCGATCATTCCTCGATGGGTGCGCCGGCGGTGCCGGATTCGATCAAGACGGTGTTCCACACCGTGTTCAAGGGTTCGTTGATCTTGTCGGGCGGCTACGACGCCAAGCGCGCCGAGGCCGATCTTGAAGCCGGCAAGGCCGACCTGATCGCCGTGGGCAAGCCGTTCCTGGCCAATCCGGATCTGGTCGAGCGCTGGAAAGCCAACGCCGCGGTGAACGCGCCCGACATGGCGACGTTCTATACTCCGGGCCCGAAGGGCTATACGGATTATCCGGCGCTGAACGGATAATTCGGGTTTGCTCGACCGGTTGGCTGCGCGGACACTCCAACCGGTTGAAGCAAAACCGTGATCCCCTGGTCCCACCTCGATACGGCAAAAGTGCCCGGCGGCGGCGAACTGCGCCTGATGCGGCGCGGCGCCGAATTCTCGATCCGGCTGGGCACCGACGAGTTGATGAACAGCCGGCTGAGCGCGACCGAGCAGGCGCTGGCGACAATCGGTTGCGCCAAGATTCAGGCCCGCAAGCAACCGCATGTCCTGATCGGCGGACTGGGGATGGGCTTCACCTTGCGGGCGGCGCTGGTCGTGCTCGGCAAGAAGGCCCGCATCGTTGTCGCCGAACTGGTGCCGGCGGTCGTGGCCTGGGCGCGCGGCCCGATGGCGCAGTTGTCCGGCGACAGCCTGAACGATCCGCGCGTGCGTATTCATGAAGGCGACGTCGGCGACCTGATCAGGTCCGCCCGCGCGGCTTACGACGGCATCCTGCTTGACGTCGATAACGGCCCCCAGGGCATGACGCGCAAAGCCAACGACAGGCTGTACGACCTGAAAGGATTACGCGCGGCGCATGCGGCGCTGCGCCCGGGTGGCGTGCTGGCGGTGTGGTCGTCGGGACCGGACCTGAAATTCACGGCACGGCTGCGTGAGGCCGGTTTTACCGTGGTCGAAAATCCCGTGCGCGCCAAGGGTCCGCAAGGCGGCGCGCAGCATTTCATCTGGACGGCGACGCGCGGCGCCGTGCGTTGACCCGCCCTCGCCAAACCGGCCCGGACGCCCTATCTAGGTCTCAGGCGGCGCCACCGGAGAATTATCATGGACCCAGCAATTTCCTCTTTGATCGATCGCGCCGGTCTCGACCGTGGCACGGTGAACAAGACGCTGGCGCGCGGCCTGGAAGGCGCCGACGACGGCGAATTGTTCCTGGAATATCGCCAGGCCGAGGTGCTGGTATTCGATAACGGCCGGCTCAAGACCGCGACCTACGACACGGCGCAGGGCTTCGGGCTTCGGGCCGTGAAAGATGAAGCGGTCGGCTATGCGCATGCCTCCGATCTGTCGGAAGGCGCGCTGGCGCGCGCTGCCGAAGCGGTGCGCGCCGTCAAAAGCGGCCACAGCGGCAAATATGCCGCGGCGCCCGGCCGCACCAACCGCAAGCTTTACGGCGACGACAATCCGCTCGGCGCGCAGCCCTTCGAGGCGAAAGTGAAATTGCTCGAGACCATGGACGCCTATGCGCGCGCCAAGGACCCGCGCGTGCGCCAGGTCACCGCCAGCATCTCCGCCACATGGCAGGTCGTGGAAATTCTGCGCGCCGACGGCGAGACCTATCGCGACATCCGGCCCCTGGTGCGGCTCAACGTCAACGTCGTGACCGGCGACGGCGACCGGCAGGAAAGCGGCAGCTACGGCGTCGGCGGGCGCGAGGGCTATGAGCGCTTCATCGAGACCCATGCCTGGCAGGGCGCGGTCGACGAGGCCATCCGCCAGTCGCTGGTCAATCTCGACGCGGTGGCGGCGCCGGCCGGCGAGATGGATGTCGTGCTCGGCAATGGCTGGCCGGGCGTCATGCTGCACGAGGCGGTCGGCCACGGCCTGGAAGGCGATTTCAACCGCAAGAAGACGTCGGCTTTCGCCGGTCTGATGGGTCAGCGCGTCGCCGCCAAGGGCGTGACCGTGATCGACGACGGCACGCTGGCATCGCGCCGCGGCTCGCTGTCGATCGACGACGAAGGCACCCCGACCAACCGCACGGTTCTCATCGAGGACGGCATCCTGGTCGGCTACATGCAGGACCGGCAGAACGCGCGGCTGATGAACATGAAGCCGACCGGCAACGGACGGCGCGAGTCACACGCCCATGTGCCGATGCCGCGCATGACCAATACCGCGATGCTGGCGGGCCAGCACGACCCGAAGGAGATCATCGCCTCGGTGAAGAACGGGCTTTACGCCGTCAGCTTCGGCGGCGGCCAGGTCGACATCACCTCGGGCAAATATGTTTTCCAGTGCACCGAAGCCTACAAGATCGAGAACGGCAAGGTGGGCGCGCCGGTCAAGGGCGCCATGCTGATCGGCAACGGCCCGACCGACCTGCACCGCATCTCGATGATCGGCAATGACTTCGCGCTCGATCCCGGCATCGGCACCTGCGGCAAGAACGGCCAGGGCGTGCCGGTCGGCGTCGGCCAGCCCACGCTGCGCATGGACCGCATCACCGTCGGCGGCACGGCGTAGCTATCGCACCACGCTCGACACGCAGCACGGGTTGGACCGCGGCCGCGTAAGCTTGTCTTTCAGATAGCAGCGCGCCGAGACGCCGATATAACCGGGCCGCATGTAGGTCCAGGCGCGGCATTTGTTATCGCCGTCGCAAGCCTGCTTGCAGGCGGCGCCCGTGGCGTCGGAAGCCGTGTCGAAACTGCGATAGTCGCCGCCGGCGCGGTCGATGGAGAATTCCACCGGCCCCGTGCGCGGCTCGATCACGCCGGATCCGCGCACCCCCGCCACGCAACATTTGTCGGCGACCGGCGGCGGCACTTTGCTTTTCAGCCAGCAGATGGCGAGAGCATTTTCCGACCGCGGATAGGAGAAGGCCCAGGCCAGGCAGCGCGCGTCGCGCTCACAACGGGCGGCGCAGACCGCCGGATCGCCGGAACGGATCGGGAAGTTCGTATAGTCGCCGCCGTGACGGTCATAGCCGCTTTGCGCTTGCGCCGGACCGGACCGCGCGAGAATCGCCAGCGCGATTATGACAAATATTTTGATCGGGCCCGGCCTGCGCATTCGGGCATGCTAACGCAACGGCCGGCGCTTGTGCAGGCGCCCTTTCGCCCGCAAAAAAATTTGCGCCCGCCGGAGGGGCCGGCGGGCGCTTCGATCCGGACGCGAGAGGGGATTTTCGCGTTAATCCGGATCATGCGGCCGATGAGAGGGTTCGGCCGTATTTGTGTCTCTTCAAACCGTATGGCGCGCCGGCCGGTTGGTAGCCGGACGGCGGAATCCGCTGGCCTCGCGTGTGACGCCGTCGTCGCACGCGGCAACGTGAAAATTCGCGACCGCGCGATTCATGCGGCGTTCGATGGCGCGCTCGGCCAGCAGCGCGGTCGGGTCCTCCCAAAAAGGTTCGGAGAAGGCGTCGCGCAGATCGGCGCGGGAAATGCCGATATCGGCGAGCATGTGACGGTCGAGGGCCGCCAATTGGCTGGCTTGGCGGCGATTGCGGCGGGCGCGCGCCAGGCTCTTGGCCCAATAGGTCACCAAAGCCAGCAGGCTCGCGAAGCCGCGCAACAAGATGACGCCGGCGATCGGCAGAACGGGATATTTCACGGCCATTGTCGGTCTCCATTCGTCTGTCGGTCCGGGGACCATTTCGTCCAAAGCCCGTACCGCAACCACCCGAATCCCCCACCCGATTCCTGTAGTCGTAAGCCTATATGCGCCTGGGGGATTGATTAGTGAAACGAATGTTTCTAATCTGAACCATCAGTATTAGTGATGTGCCCCGCCGGGCCGAAGCCCGAACTGGAGGACTTCCCATGACCGTGCTGCTCGACGTCGACCAGTTGCGCGCCTTCATCGCCATCGCCGAGACCGGCAGCTTCACCAGGGCGGCCGAGGTCGTGAACAAGACCCAGTCGGCGGTGTCGATGCAGATGAAGCGGCTGGAGGAGCGGCTCGACCGGCCGATTTTCGCGCGCGACGGGCGCGCCTCCAAGCTGACGGAGGACGGCCAGCGCCTGCTCGATTACGCGCGCCGCATCGTCAAGCTCAACGTCGAGACCATCGCCGCCTTCTCCGACGCCGAATTGTCCGGCCGCGTCCGGCTCGGCGTGCCGGACGATTATGCCGACCGTTATCTGCCCGAGATCATGGCGCGCTTCTCGCGCGCCTATCCCGGCGTCGAACTGACCGTGGTGTGCGAGCCGTCGGTCGATCTGCTAGAGCGCATCGACGCCGGCGAACTCGATCTCGCCATCGTCACCAATTGCGAGACCCAGCGCACCTTGGAAAATTTCCGGCGCGAGCGCCTGTTGTGGGTGAGCTCGAACCGTCATTCGACGCATACAGAGGAGCGGCTGCCGCTGGCGCTTGGCCGGCCGTCCTGTGGCTGGCGACGAATCGCCATCGAGCGGCTGGAGACGACCGGCCGGCCCTATCGCGTGCTCTATTCGAGTTCGAATTCCGGCGCGGTGACCGCCGCGGTGCTGTCAGGCCTGGCCGTGTCGGTGCTCGCTGAATCGGGCTTGCGTCCCGGCATGCGCGTGCTCACCGCCGCCGACGGATTTCCCGAACTGCCGAGTTGCCGCGTCGGCCTGGTGCGCAACGCGCGTGAAAGCTCGACGCTGGCCGACGCGCTGGCCGGGCACATCATCTCGTCGCTCGACAACTTGTCGGAAGCACAGGCGGCGGAGTAGCGGCCTCATTCCGAGCACATCGCAAAGCGATGCGTCTCGAAGGATCAAGGCCGCCACATCCTTCGAGACGCACCAAGTGGCGTTCCTCAGGATGAGGCGGATCAATACGCATATTCCTCGAAAATCGGCTCGACCGAATTATTCCACTCGTTGAAGAATTTCTCCAGCAATTCCTCGGCCGGCGTGATGCCGCGCGCGATCGATTCCTCGAGCGGGCGCAGATAGCGCGTCTCGTCGCGGCCGTTGCGGTCGAGAAATCGGCGGCGCGCCAGGCCGCGCGCGGCGAGCCGCAGCGTCTCCTGCGCCAGCGTGAAGATGTTGCGGTTGCCGATTTCAGCGCGGAAGCCGCGCGTGGTCACGTCGTCGCGCAGTTTCTGACGCTGCTCGGCGCTCCAGCCCTTGACCATGTCCCAGCAGGCATTGAGCGCGTCGTCGTCATACAGCAGCCCGACCCAGTAGGCCGTCAGCGACGGCAGCCTTCGCCACGGCCCGCCATCGGCGCCGCGCATCTCCAGATAACGCTTGAGCCGCACTTCGGGAAAAATCGTGCTCAGGTGATTGGCCCAATCGGAAATCGTCGGACGTTCGCCCGGCAGTTCGGCGAGTTTGCCGGCGAAGAAATCCTTGAACGACTTGCCGGCGACGTCGATGTATTTGTCGCCGCGCTTGACGAAATACATCGGCACGTCGAGCGCGTAATCGACATAGCGCTCGAAGCCCATGCCGTCGTCGAAGGCCCAAGGCAGCATGCCGGCGCGGTTGTTGTCGGTGTCGCGCCAGATTTCGGAGCGGAACGACAAAAAGCCGTTCGGCTTGCTTTCGGTAAAGGGCGAGTTGGCGAACAGCGCGGTCGCCACCGGCTGCAGAGCCAGCGAGACGCGCAGCTTTTTCACCATGTCGGCTTCGGAAGAAAAATCGAGGTTCGCCTGCACGGTGCAGGTGCGGTACATCATGTCGAGGCCGTGTTTGCCGACCTTCGGCATGTAATCGGTCATGATGCGGTAGCGGCCCTTCGGCATCATCGGCATCTCGGCGCGGGTCCAATTCGGCGTCATGCCCATGCCGAGGAAGCCGATCCCCAAGGGCTTCGCCACCTCGCGCACCTGCGCCAGATGCGCCATCAGCTCCGACGCGGTCTGATGCACATTCTCGACCGGCGCACCGGAGAGTTCGAACTGGCCGCCCGGCTCCAGCGAAATGGCGCCGCCGCCGGTGACGTCGAACATGCCAATGATGTTCTCGCCCTCCATGATCGGCTCCCAGCCGAGCAGGTCGTGCATGCCCTCCAGCAGCGCGCGGATCGAGCGCGGACCGGCATAGGGCACCGGGCGGTGGTCTTTTATGGTAAACGCGAATTTCTCGTGCTCGGTACCGACACGAAATTGCGCCCGCGGCTTGCTGCCCGCTTCGAGCCAGGCGACGAGTTCGTCGCGCGTCTCAAGCGGGGTCATATCGATCTGGTCACGCGCCATGCAAGCTGGGTTCCGGCAAAAAGGGCCGCGACCTTAAACATGCGCCGCATCAAAGGGCAAATGCAGGAAATGCACTGCTGACAGGGGCTTTTGCTCAGTTCTATTTTTGTTCTTTTCATGCTGCGCGCACTCCTCTATGTGAGACGCGATGACCGAATTCTCCCCCCAGCAGGACGACGCCCTCAAGGCGGTCGGCGCCTGGCTCAAGGCCAAGCCCGGGTCGAATGGCACGCCGCAGGTGTTTCGCCTGTTCGGCTACGCCGGCACCGGCAAGACCACGCTCGCAACCCACATCGCCGACGACGTCGACGGCGAGGTAAAGTTCGCGGCCTTCACCGGCAAGGCGGCGAGCGTGATGCGCGGCAAGGGCTGCCGCGGCGCCTGCACCATCCACAGTCTGATCTACCGCGCGCGCGAGAGCGGCGAGGAAGTACCGAATTTCGATTTGTGGGACGAGGCGCCCGCGTCCAAGGCCGAACTGATCATCATCGACGAATGCTCGATGGTGGACGCCGAGCTCGGCCGCGACCTGCTGTCCTTCGGCGTGCCGTTGTTGGTACTCGGCGATCCGGCGCAATTGCCGCCGATCCAGGGCGGTGGATTTTTCACCGAGGCCGAGCCGGACGCGATGCTCACCGAGGTGCACCGCCAGGCCAAGGACAATCCGATCATCCGGCTGTCGATGGACATCCGCGCCGGTGAATATCTCGAGCCCGGCCGCTATGGCGAAACCGAAGTGGTGCGCAAGAGCGATCTCGATCCGGAGCGCGTGCTCAAGGCCGATCAGGTGCTGGTCGGGCGCAACGCGACGCGGCGGGCCTACAATCTGAGAATGCGCGAGCGGCGGGGCTTTGCCGAGACGATGCCCGAAGCCGGCGACAAGCTGGTGTGCCTGCGCAACAACCGCAAGAAGGGCCTGTTCAACGGCGGGCTCTGGTCGGTGAAGGAGCGCGGCGGGCGCAAGAGCGGCATCATGACGATGCGGCTATTGCCGGACGACGAAACCGGCATGCGCGGCGTGAAGGTGTCGGTGCGGCCGGAATGCTTCACCGGCGGCATCGAGCAGATCGACTGGCAGCGCCGCAAGCCCTACGACGAGTTCGATTACGGCTACGTACTCACCGTGCATAAGGCGCAAGGCTCGCAATGGGACGACGTGGTGCTGTTCGACGAGAGCTTCGCGTTCCAGGAGAGCCGCGAGCGCTGGCTGTATACCGGCGTCACGCGGGCGGCCAAGCGATTGACGGTGGTGATGTAGATCAGCCTCATGAGACGAGGAGCGCCGAAAATGCTCCTCAGGATGAGGCGGTTACAGCCACCCTTCCCGCTCGAAATGCTCCTGCAGGATTTTGACGTTGCGGCGGTTGGCGCGAAAGCCGACGTCGAACAGATCGCCGAACACCGGCACGGCGCCGACCACGCCTTCGATCGCGACATTGGCCACCATGCGGGCGAAGACATGCTTGGGAACTTCGAGCTGATGCGCTTCATAGAGCAGCCAGCATGACAGCGCGGTCGCCGCCGCGTCGCCGACGCCGGGCACGAGCCGCATCACCGCCTCGACGCCGAATCGGACGTTCGTGCCGGGCACGATGAAGGCCGTATCGAACAGTTTCGCCAGGGCGTCGAGCCGCGCCACGGCGGCGCGCTTGGAACTGTCCGGCCGCGCGCGGCGGGCGCGCGACGGGGTGATTTCGATCGTCGGCATGTTCACTAGATAGGGAGCGCCGGTGGCGGCGCAAGAACATGTCAAATGACGCAGCGCGGATGCGCGGCTACGCCGCCTCTTTCTTCTTGGCCGGCGCGAAGCGGCGGTAGAAGCCCTCGTCGTGTTCGGCGAGATCCATCAGCAGCTTCGAGGGCGCAAAGCGCGCGCCGTATTTCTTTTCCAGCTTGCGGCAGAGTTCGACGAATTTTTTGGTGCCCATCATGTCGATCCAGGACAGCGTGCCGCCGGAGAACGGCGCAAAACCGAAGCCGAGGATCGAGCCGACGTCCGCCTCGCGGATGTCGGTGAGCACTTTTTCCTCGAAGCAGCGCGCCGTTTCCAATGCCTGAATGGCAAGGAGACGGTCTTTCAGCTCCTGCACGTCGATGGTGTCGGGATCGAGTTTCGTCTTCTGCAAATCGGCCAGCCCCGGCCACAGTTTTTTCGGCCCGTTCGCCGGATAATCGTAGAAGCCCTTGCCGTTCTTGCGGCCGAAGCGGCCGCGCTTCTCGACCATTTCTTCCAGCAGCACCTTCTGGCGCGGATCGATAGCCTTGGCGCCGAGATCGGCTTCGGTCGCCTTCAGGATTTTCCAGGCCAGATCGACGGCCACCTCGTCGTTGAGCGAGAGCGGCCCGACCGGCATGCCGGCCATGCGGCCGACATTCTCGATCATCGCCGCCGGCACGCCTTCCGCCAGCATGAGGTGGCCCTCGCGAATGTAGGTGCCGACCACGCGCGAGGTATAGAAACCGCGCGAATCGTTGACCACGATCGGCGTCTTGCGGATGGCGCGCACGTAATCGAGCGCGGCGGCGAGCGCCTTGTCGCCGGTCGCCTTGCCGAGAATGAGCTCGACCAGCATCATGCGGTCGACCGGCGAGAAGAAGTGGATGCCGATGAAGCGCGCCGGATCCTTGAACTCGGCGGCGAGCGAGGTGATCGGCAGCGTCGAGGTGTTGGAGGCGAAGATCGCCTTGTCGCCGATCACGGCCTGCACCTTGGCGATGACGTCGGACTTGATCTTGCGGTCCTCGAACACCGCCTCGATGATCAAGTCGCAATCCTTGAGCGCGCCGTAGTCTGCCGTCGGCGCGATGAAGGAGAGCAACTGGTCGCGCGCCGCGCTTTTCATGCGGCCCTTGGCGACGCGGTCGCTGAGCGCCTTGTGCAGAACGGCCTTGCCCTTGTCGGCGGTCTCCTGGTCGCGGTCGATCAGGACGACCTGCAGGCCCGCCGCGGCGCTCACTTGCGCGATGCCGGCGCCCATGAAGCCGGCGCCGACCACGCCGATCTTCTTCAAGGTCACCGGCGGCTCCTTGGGGGGACGCCGCGCGCCCTTGTTCAAATCCTGCATGGAGACGAACAGCGTGCGGATCATGGCCGCCGCTTCCGGCGAACGGAGAATCTTGGCGAACCAGCGCGATTCCATGCGCAGCGCGACGTCCATCGGCAATTGCAGGCCTTCATAGACCACCTGCAGAATCGCGCGCGCGGCCGGGTAATTGTCGTAGGTTTCGCGGCGGTAGATCGCGTTGGCCGCCGGGAAGGTCATCATGCCGGCCCTGGAATAGACCGCGCCGCCCGGCAGCTTGAAACCTTTCTCGTCCCAGGGCTTGAGCGCCTTGCCGCCGGCCTTGATCCAGTCCTTGGCGGCTTTGACGAGATCGGCGGCGGGCACTACCGCATCGACCAGCTTCATTGCCTTGGCACGGTCGAGCGAAAGCTGGTCGCCCTTGAGCAGGAATTGCAGCGCGTCGGCCGGTTGCATCATGCGTGCGATGCGCTGGGTGCCGCCGGCGCCGGGGAACAGCCCGATCTTGATTTCCGGCAGGCCGAGCCGCGTCTTCGGATTGTCGGAGGCGATGCGCTGATGGCAGGCGAGCGCAAGCTCGAAACCGCCGCCCATCGCCGTGCCGTTGAGCGCGCAGACCCACGGCTTGCCGCAGGTCTCAAGCCGGCGGTAGAGCAGCGACAGCTTGCGGCTCTCGTTGAACACGAAACCCGCGGCCCCCTCCTCGCCCTCGTTCTTCATCATGCCGGCATACATCGCGGCCATGCGCTCCAGCATGGTGAGATCGGCCCCGCCGCAGAAGGCGTCCTTGCCCGAGGTGATGACCGCGCCCTTGATCGCGGCGTCGGTCGCGACTTTCTCGACGATGCCGGCGAGTTCGGCGATGACGTCCATCGTGATGACGTTCATCGAGCGGCCGGCCATGTCCCAGGTGACCAGCGCAATGCCGTCGCCGTCGACGTCGAGTTTGAAATTCGGCATGACGTTGCAGCTCCCAAATATTTTGGTTCTAAGCGGGGTATGGCTCGCCGTTCCGGTGCAGGTAGCGGCGGCTGGTTTCGCCCCGCTCCATCACCAGATCGACGTCCGGATAGTGCACGCGTTCGGTTCTGGCGCGGGTGCCGACTTCGAAATAGACCGCGTCGCGGTTCGTTCGATTGATCAGGCGATGGCCGTTGCCGCTGCCGGCCTTGAAACCGGCGGCATCGCCCGCCTTGAGCACCGTTTCGCCGCCGTTTTCCGCCAGCACCAGTTCGCCTTCCAGCACGTAGATGAATTCGTCTTCCTGCTCGTGCCAATGCCGCAGCGCCGAGGCCGAGCCGGGCGAAATGCGGGTTATGTTGACGCCGAACTGCGTGAGGCCCGCGGCGTCGCCCAGCGCCTGCTTGTGGCGGCCACGGCATTCGGCCTGGAATTCGGCGGGATAAAACGTGCCGCTTCTGACCGGCACTTTCGATATGTCGACCTTAGGCATTTCTCGTCCTCAGTATCACCTGTCCCCCTCCCCGCCGCTTTGCGGGGGGAGGGGAATCGATAAACCGTTCATTGGTCACACTCTCTCAATAATCGTCGCGGTGCCCATGCCGGCGCCGATGCAAAGCGTGATCAGCGCGGTGGATTTGCCGGTGCGCTCCAACTCGTCGAGCACGGTGCCGAGGATCATGGCGCCGGTGGCGCCGAGCGGATGGCCCATGGCGATGGCGCCGCCGTTGACGTTGATCTTGTCGTGCGGAATGTCGAGCGCCTGCATATAGCGCAGCACCACGGCGGCAAAGGCTTCGTTGAGTTCGTAGAGATCTATGTCCTTGAGCGACATGCCGGCTTTTTTCAGGACCTTTTCCGTCACGTCGATCGGGCCGGTGAGCATGATCGCGGGTTCGGAGCCGATATTGGCAAAAGCCTTGATACGCGCGCGCGGCTTCAATCCCGCAGCCTTGCCGGCCGCCTTGCTGCCGATCAGCACCGCCGCCGCGCCGTCCACGATGCCGGAGGAATTGCCGGCGTGGTGCACGTGATTGACCGATTCGATTTCCGGATAGCGCTGGACGGCCACCGCGTCGAAGCCCGCCATCTCGCCCATCTGCACGAAGGACGGCTGCAACTGCGCCAGCGTCTGCATGGTCGTGGCCGGCCGCATGTGTTCGTCCTTGGCGAGAATGGTCAGGCCGTTGGGGTCTTTCACCGCCATCACGGAATTCTTGAAGTAACCGGCGTCCCACGACTTGGCGGCGCGCTTCTGGCTTTCGACCGCATAGGCGTCGACGTCGTCGCGCGAGAAGCCGTATTTGGTGGCGATCAGGTCGGCGGAAATGCCCTGCGGCAGAAAGTAATTGGCGACCGCGATGGTCGGGTCGACCGGCCAGGCGCCGCCGGAGGCGCCGATGCCGACCCGGCTCATGGATTCGACGCCGCCGCCGATTGCCATCTCGTGCTGGCCCGACATCACCTCGGCCGCGGCGAAATTCACCGCGTCGAGGCCGGAGGCGCAGAAGCGATTGATCTGAATGCCCGGCACGCCGTCGCCGAAGCCGGCCACCAGCGCCGCCGCGCGCGCGATATCGCCGCCGGCCTCGCCGACCGGATCGACGCAGCCCATCACCACGTCGTCGACGATCGCCGGATCGAGCCTGTTCCGGTCCTTGATGGCGCCCAGCGTCTGGGCGGCGAGATTGAGCGACGTCACCTCGTGCAATGAACCGTCGGCCTTGCCGCGTCCCCGCGGCGTGCGCACGTGGTCATAAATGAATGCATCGGCCATCTTTGGTTCTCCATCCTATCCACTGTCGTCCCCGCGAAGGCGGGAACCCAGCAACCACAGTCTTTCCACATCACGGCTACCGGGGTTACTGGATCCCGGCCCTCGCTTCGCTCGGCCGGGATGACGGCAAGGGCTACAAACTCCGCGCGATCAGCAGCTTCATGATCTCGTTGGTGCCCGCATAGATGCGCAGCACCCGCGCGTCGCGATACATGCGCGAGATCGGGTATTCGTCCATATAGCCATAGCCGCCGAACAATTGCAGGCAGCGGTCGATCACTTTGCCTTGCGTATCGGTCAGCCGGTACTTCGCCATCGACGCGGTCACGGTGTCGAGCTTGCCCTCGACATGCAGACCGATGCAATGATCGAGGAACACCTTGGCGATCGTGGCGTCGGTCTTGCACTCGGCCAGTTCGAACTGGGTGTTCTGGAACTCGATGATGGCCTGACCGAAGGCCTTGCGCTGCTTGGCGTAGTCGATGGTGAGCGCGACCGCGCGCTCCATCATGGCCACCGCGTGCACGGCGACGATCAACCGCTCCTGCGGCAATTCTTTCATCAACTGGAAGAAGCCCTGGCCTTCCTCGGTGCCGAGCAGGCTTTCCGCCGGCAGCCTGACGTCGTCGAAGAACAACTCCGACGTGTCGGCGGAATCCATGCCGAGCTTCTTGAGCTTGCGGCCACGGCGGAAGCCGGCGGCATCCTCGGTCTCGACCACGAACAGCGAGGTGCCCTTGGCGCCGGCCTTCGGATCGGTCTTGGCGACGACAACGATCAGATTGGCGTGCTGGCCGTTGGTGATGAAGGTCTTCGAGCCGTTGAGCACATAGCCGTTGCCGGATTTCTTGGCGGTGGCGCGCACGCCCTGCAGATCGGAGCCGGTGCCGGGCTCGGTCATGGCGATGGCGCCGACCATTTCGCCGGTGGCGAGCTTGGTCAGCCAGCGCTTCTTCTGCTCCTCGGTGCCGTAATGAAGAATGTAGGGCGCGACGATGCCGGAATGCAGCGGCGCGCCGAACGTGTCGAAGCCGGCGAGCGAAAATTCGCGGTTGATCACGGCCTCGTGCGCGAAGGTGCCGCCCGAGCCGCCATACTCCTCCGGCATCGAGGCGCACAACAAACCGGCCGCGCCGGCCTTGGTCCAGACCTCGCGGTCGTAAATGCCGGCCTCGTGCCAGCGGTCGATATGCGGGACGAATTCGTCGGCGATGAAGCGCCGCGCCTGCTCCTCGAGCAGGACGAGGTCTTCGCTCATCCACGCCGGCCGCGGCACGTTGAGGGCGTTCATGCGAGCGTTTCCCGGACGACTCAAGCTTTTGTCCCACCATAAGGCAGGCCCGCCCCGGCGGCGAGAGGTATTGGCTGGCGGACACCATGAGGCGATGCTACGAGCGAATGCTGTAACTGCCGGATTTGTCGTCACCGTGACTTCTTCACCCACAGCGGCCCGCCCAGGCGCGCCGGACGCCACCGATTCCGCGCAAAGCTGGATGCGGCTCGGCGTGGCCGTGCTGCTGAGCACCATCGGCGGTGTCGGCATGTGGTCGGTCGTGGTGGCGCTGCCGGCGATCCAGGCCGATTTCGGCATCGGACGCGGCGAGGCCTCGTTGCCTTTCACCCTGGGCATGATCGGCTTTGCCTGCGGCGGCGTCTTGATGGGGCGGCTCGCCGATCGCTTCGGCATTGCCGCGCCACTGACGATCGGGACGGCCTGTCTCGGCCTCGGCTATCTCGCAGTTGGTCAGGCCGCGAACCTCGGACAAGTTGCGCTGGCCCATGGATTGCTGATCGGCGTCGGCTGCTCCGCGAGCTTTGGACCGCTGATGGCCGATATCTCGCACTGGTTCGTCAAGCGGCGCGGTATCGCGGTCGCCATCGCCGCGGCCGGCAATTATCTCGCCGGCACGATCTGGCCGCCGGTGGTGCAGCACTTCATCGCAAGCGACGGGTGGCGCGCCACCCATACCGGCATTGGGCTGTTTCTGTTCGTTGCCATGCTGCCGCTGGTATTCTTCATGCGCCGGCGCATCGAAACCCATCACGCCGCTGCCGCCACCGCCGCCTTCGCGCAACGGCAGACGACGATGCCATTTTCGCCGATGACGTTGCAGGTGCTGCTGCATCGCGGGGGTTTCCTGCTGCGTGGCGATGTCGATGCCGCAGGTCCACATCGTCGCCTATTGCGGCGACCTCGGTTACGGCGTCGCGCGCGGCGCCGAAATGCTGTCGGTGATGCTCGGCTTCGGCATCGTCAGCCGCGTGGCCTCCGGCTTCATCGCCGACCGCATCGGCGGCGTGCGCACCTTGCTGCTCGGTTCGGTGCTCCAGGGCTGCGCGTTGTTCCTCTATTTGTGGTTCGATGGATTAACTTCACTCTACATCATCTCGGCACTGTTCGGACTGTTCCAGGGCGGCCTGGTGCCGAGCTACGCCATTATCGTGCGCGAGTATTTTTCGCCGAAGGAAGCCGGCACGCGCGTCGGATTCGCGATCATGGCGACCATACTCGGCATGGCACTGGGCGGCTGGATGTCAGGCGCGATCTTCGACCTGACCGGCTCGTATCAGGCGGCCTTCCTCAACGGGCTCGGCTGGAATCTGGCGAATGTCACGATCATGACCTGGCTGCTGCTGCGCTCGCGCCGCGGACCGAGATTCGTGCCGGCTTAGTTCATTGCGGCGGAAGGCCGAGGCTGCCGGTCTCGGCTGCCGCCACTGCGTCATGGTCATAGACCCATTTGCTGGCGCCGATCGACCAGTCCGCCGCGCCCGCCGCCATGCGGGCGTCGCGCGCGCGCTGCTCCGGCCCGTCCGGCAGATGATTGCGCGTCTTGTTGCCGGCGGCGGTGGTCTGGATGCGCGCGGTGCGCGGCAGACGCAAGGCTTCGTAACGGCGCAAGGCTTCCGGCACGTCGGCGGATCGCGCCAATACCGCGGCCAAAGTCGCGCCGTCTTCGATGGCCTGGGCGGCGCCCTGCGCCATGAAGGGCAGCATCGGATGGCAGGCGTCGCCGAGCAGCGTGATGCGACCTTCCGACCAGCGCTCCATCGGCTCGCGGCCGAGAAGGGCCCATTTGTAGGGCTTCTCCAGCAGGCTGATGATGGTCTGGATATCCTCGTGCCAGCCGGCAAAATCGGCGGCGCACTCTTCGGCCGTGCCGCGCTCCGTCCAGGATTCGACCAGCCAGTCGCAGCGCTCGACTGCGGCGACGAAATTGAATATTTCGCCCCGGCGCAGAAAGTAATGCACGATATGGCCGCCGGGACCGACCCAATTGGTCCCAACGGGCCGCAGCAAATGGGGAGGCAGCCGGTTTGCCGCCACCAATCCGCGCCACGCGACGAAGCCTGTAAAACGCGGATCGCCTTCGCCGAACAATGTCTGGCGGACGGCGGAATGCACCCCGTCGGCGCCGATCAGCGCGTCGCATTCAGCTCATTCGCCAT
>DASWPX010000106.1:0-7704 GCA_036398395.1 Pseudolabrys sp.
GAAAACCTTGGCCATGCGCGTGGCGCGCAATTCGCGTGCAAGTTCGGGCTGCGGCTCGATCAACAGACCTGTCCAGCCAGACTGCTCGAGATGCCACGTTTGCGAGCGCACCCGCGGCTCGTTAGCGCCGACCTCGACGAAATAGCCTTTGGCATCACCAAAGAATGCAGCAACCATCTGCATCTCGTGATCGAGGGGAACACCGGTCACGCGCGAGCCTTTCGATAAATGTCAGCGTGGCTTGAGAGCGCGGCTGCGCTCCACCATCGAGGTGGTCGATTGGCCTGGCACAAGATCGATCAGGATGACCTCGCCGCCCAGCGCCTCGACAATGGCGTGGCCGACCACGTCTTCGCGCTTGTAGTCGCTGCCTTTGACCAGCACTGTCGGCTTCACACGTTCGATCAGCTTTTCCGGCGTGTCCTCGTCGAACACCACCACGAGATCGACCGCCTCCAGCGCCGCCAGCACTTCCGCGCGCGACTGCACAGGCTGCACCGGCCGTCCGGCGCCCTTGAGCCGCGTCACCGAGGCGTCGCCGTTCAAACCCACCACCAGGCGGTCGCAAGCGCCCCGCGCACCGGCCAGCAATTTGACATGGCCGGGGTGCAGCAGATCGAAGCAGCCATTGGTGAAGCCGACGCGCAAGCCGAGTTTGCGCCATTCGGCCATGTGCTCGTCGAGCAATGCCCAGTCGAACACGATTTTTTCTTCCGGCGCGAGAGTCGCCGCCGGCAGGATGCGCGAGCGTAGTTCGGCGACCGAGAGCGTCGCCGTGCCGCGCTTGCCGACTACCACGGCCGCGGCGGCGTTGGCGGCGCGCATGGCGGACTCGAAATCGGCATGCATGGCAAGCATCGCAGAAAGCACGGCGACCACCGTGTCGCCGGCGCCGGACACGTCGCGCACGCGCACCGGATAGGCCGGCACGTGAATGGCGCTGCCCTCGATGACCAGCGTCATGCCGGCCTCGCTGCGGGTGACCAGAACCGCTTTGGCGCCGATCGCGCGGCCGAGTTCGGTCGCCGCGGCCGCCACGTCGTCGTCGGTTTGCGCCATGCGGTGCGTGGCGTCGGCTAGTTCCTGCCGGTTCGGCGTGATCATGGTCGCGCCCTTGTAAATACTGTAATCGCGGCCTTTCGGATCGACCAGCACCGGCTTGCCGAGCTTGTTGGCGGCATCGATGACGGCACGAATGACGCGCGGCGTCAGCGCACCTTTGGCGTAGTCCGACAGCACCACCGCGCCGGCCTTCGGCATCGCCTTGACGACGTGGCCGATCAGCGCGTCTTCGCTGGCGACGTCGACGGCGGAAGCCACTTCCCAATCGGCGCGCAGCATATGCGCGGAATGATGCTCGGAGACGAAACGCACTTTGCGCGTGGTCTGGCGCACAGCGTCAATGACCAAGTGAAACTCGATCAGCGGATGCGTCGTCAAGGCCTGGGTCAACACCTTGCCGGCCTCGTCGTCGCCGACCACGCCGACGAAGATGCAGCGCGCGCCGAGCGATACCAGATTGCGCGCGACGTTGCCGGCACCGCCGACCATCACTTCGCTGCGCTTGACCGCGATCACCGGCGTGGGCGCTTCCGGCGAAATGCGCGAGACCTCGCCATAAACGAATTCATCGAGCATCAGATCGCCGACACAGAGTACGGTTTGCGCGGTCAAATCGGTAAGATGTTTGTCGAAATCGAACATTAAATTATCTGTACCTGTCGACGCGATCGAGATAACCGGTGACGTAATTGCCGACGGCGGTCTCGAGCGGCATGAAGCCGGCGTTATAGCCGGTGCGGCGCAGATTTTCGACGCTGCCTTGTGTGAAATACTGATATTGATTGCGGATCGAATCCGGCATGTCGATATATTCGATATTGGGTGCACGGCCGAGCGCCTTGAACATGGCGCCGATGATGTCGCGAAAACTTTCGGCCTTGCCGGTGCCGACGTTGAAAATGCCGTTGACCGGGCTTGCGTCCAAAAGCCAGCGCAGCACCGCGACCGCGTCGTCGACATAGATAAAATCGCGGCGCTGCTCACCGTCGCCAATGCCGTCGCGATGCGATTTGAACAGCTTGACCGGTTTTCCGGCCTTAGCGCCGTCGAACACCTTCGCCAATACGCTCGCCATATGGCCTTTGTGATATTCGTTCGGGCCATAGACGTTGAAAAATTTCAGGCCCACCCAGCGCGGCGGCAGCTTTTCCTTTTTGACGTGGCGATCGACCAGCGCGAGATCGAACAGATGCTTGCTCCAGCCGTAGAGGTTCATCGGCTGCAATTTGCGCAAGGCCGGCAGCGACCAGTCGTCGGTAAAGCCCTGCGCGCCGTCGCCATAGGTGGCGGCCGAGGAGGCGTATATGAATGGCGTGCTGGTTTGCGTGCACCAGTCGAGCAACCGCAGCGATGTCCGGAAATTGTTCTCCATCACCAGATCGCCGTCGGTCGCGGTGGTGTCGGAAATTGCCCCCATGTGGATGACGGCGTCGAGCTTGCGGCCCTCGAGCCAGGGCATCAATTCGGCCGGCGGCACCAGATTGGCGACCTGATGCTTGGCCAGGTTGCGCCATTTGGCGTCGTCATGGCCGAGGAGGTCGCTGACCACGACGTCGGTCGAACCCGCCTCATTCAGGCTGGCGACCACATTTGACCCTATGAAGCCGGCCCCGCCGGTGACCAAAAACATGCCCGTCCCTCATAAACCGGGCCAAGCTTTGCCCCAGACCGCGGACGGGCGCAAATATTAGGGTCCAATGGGGCGCAAATGGCTCAGGACACGGTAAAAATTGCGGCTGGACATGTTTAGGCCCAGCACGCTAACGCCTGTCCGGCAAGGCCGGAATGGATGCTTATGGACCCTAATTCGACCCAACCGGTCGTGATCGTCCCCTATGTCTGGATTGGCGACTTTGTAAGGTGCCATTCGGTCATGAAGCTCCTGCGGGCGCAGGCCCCCGCCCGGCCGGTGGATATCGTCAGCAGCACGCTCTGCGCGCCCCTGGCCGACTACATGCCGGGCGTGCGCAAGACCATCGTCATCGACCTACCCCGCCGCCGCCTCGGCCTCGCCCTGCAGCGCCAACTGGCGGCGCGGCTGCGCGAGGGCCGCTATGGCCAAGCCATCGTCATGTCGCGGAAGTGGAAGGCGGCGCTGGCGCCCGGGCGCGCCGGCATTCCGCTGCGCACAGGCTTTACCGGCGAGATGCGCTTCGGCCTGCTCAACGACCTCCGCCCGGGCGAACGCCAGCTGCCGCGCATGATCGATCAGATGGGCGCGCTGGCCTTGCCGAAAGGCGCCAGCCTGCCGGCGGAATGGCCCCTGCCCGAACTGAACGTGCCGCAGGACGAAATCAGGCGCTGGCGCAAGCAAAACGGACTGGCGGACGAGAGCAAACCGATCGTCACGCTGTCGCCCGGCGCGGTCGGCGCCGGCAAGGCCTGGCCGGCAAGCCACTACGCCGAATTGGCGCGGACACTCATCCAAGACGGCGTTGCTGTCTGGGTCCTGGGCGGGCCGAACGAAACGCCGCTCGCCCAGCAGATCGCCGCGGCCGGAGGACCTGGCGTACGCGATCTCACGAGCAACGACTTGCGCAACGCCATTCTGGCACTCGCCGCCGCCGATGTGTCCGTCACCAACGATTCCGGCCTGATGCATGTCTCGGCAGCGATCGGCACGCCGACCATCGCGATCTTCGGACCGACAAGTTCCTGGCATTGGAAGCCGCTCAACCCGCTTGCGGCGATCATCGAACCGCCGGGCGACGACGATGCTCGCGAGCGGGCACGAACCGAGGGCAACGACGCGGTCGCCCATCGCCGCACCGACGACGTCGCGGTTTCGACCGTGCTGGCCGCCGTACGCCAGAGCATCGGAAAAGCCTGTTAACGATCAGGGCGTTAGCGAGCCTGACGGGCAGCCATTTCCATGCTATCTAAATCGCCATCAATCAAGGATAAAGCCGATCTTATGGCCAAACCGAAGCCCGCCGATATGAGCAACGACCGCGCGCAAGACCGCGCTCAAGCGGCTATCGATTGCGGCTTGCGCACGCTCGAGGCCGAAGGCAGCGGCGTCGATGCGCTGGCGGCGGCGCTGCGCGACGGTCTCGGCGCGGCATTCGCCGCCGCGATCGAACTGATCCGCGCCGCGCAAGGCCGCGTCATCGTCACCGGCATGGGCAAGTCCGGCCACATCGGACACAAGATCGCGTCGACGTTTGCTTCCACCGGCACGCCGGCCTTATTCGTCCACCCCGCGGAAGCGAGCCACGGCGATCTCGGCATGATCACGAAACAGGACGTCATCCTGGCGCTGTCGTGGTCGGGCGAAACCGCCGAGTTGAAGAACCTCACCGATTATTCGCAGCGTCACAAGATCGGTTTGATCGCGATGACGGCGAGCCCGGACAGCACGCTGGCCAAGACCGCCGACGTGGTGCTGACGCTGCCGCAGGCGCGCGAGGCCTGCCCGCATAATCTCGCGCCGACCACGTCCGCGTTGATGCAGCTTGCACTTGGCGACGCGCTGGCGATCGCGCTGCTGGAAAGTCACGGCTTCACCGCGCTGCAATTCGGCCAACTGCATCCGGGCGGCAAGCTCGGCACGCTGCTCAAGCAGGTGCGCGACCTGATGCATACCGGCGCATCGGTGCCGCTGGCGCCGCTCGGCACCGCGATGTCGGATGCCATTCTCGAAATGTCCACCAAGGGCTTCGGCTGCGTCGGCATCACCGACGCCAAGGGCGCGCTGGTCGGCATCATCACCGACGGCGATTTGCGCCGCCATATGCGCAACGATCTGCTCGACGCCCGTGTCGACGAGATCATGACGCGCGCGCCCAAGACCGTGCGCCCCGATCAGCTCGTCAGCGAAACCCTTGAATTGCTCAATTCGATGAAAGTCACCGCGCTGTTCGCGGTCGACGCCAGCAAGCCGGTCGGCGTCCTGCATGTGCACGACCTGCTGCGCGCCGGCGCGGCTTAAGTCAGGCGCCCCACAGCTTCCCTCACCTCTTCCACCGAAGGCGATGCGCCTTGCGCGCCGAGCACCGCGATTGATCCGCCGCCGACCGGACCGGTGAGGCTCGGCTTGCTGCCGGCAAAGATCGCAACGAGCGGCACGCCGAGCGCCGCGGCGAGATGCATCAAACCCGTATCGACGCCGACGACGAATTGCGCGCCGGCGATCAACTGCGCGACGGCGTCGAGCGGCGCGCGCGCGGGCACACGCGCGCGCGGCACGGCGGCGGCGATGCGTTCGCTGCGCAGGCGCTCGGCAGGCGTACCCCAAGGCAGCGCCAGATCGATGCCGTTCTGGGCGAGCGCCTTGCCGAGCGCGATCCAATGCGTCTCCGGCCATTCCTTGTCGCGTTGCGCGGTGGCGTGCAGCAGCACGGCGTAGCGCGGGCCCTGGCTCGCCAGCTTTGCGCGGTCCAATCCGAAATCCGGCGCACCTTGCGGCACATAGCCGAGCGACAATCCCGTCAGAATCCGGTTGCGTTCGACCGCGTGCAGCTCGCGGCCGACACGATGGCGAATATCGTAGAAGGCGGCGGCCAGCGGCTCCTTGATACTCCGCGCGTCGTAGCCATGACGCGGCCCCTGCGCGAAGCGGGCGATGATGGCGGAGCGCAGCAGGCCCTGCGTATCGACGACGGCGTCGTAGCGCCCGGCGCGGATGGCGCGCAGGCTGCCGGCGATTTCGCGCACCGTCGCCGGCGCAAGGAACGACCAGCGCCAGCGCCGCCAGGCGACGGAAATGACATCGTCCACGGCCGGATGCAGCCGCACCAGCGGCGCAAAGGCCTCCTCGGCCAGCCAGACGAAACGGGCGCCGGGACGCTGGATACGCGCCTCGGTCAGGGCCGGCATGTGATGGATCACATCGCCGAGCGAAGAGGTTTTGATGAAAAGAATGTCGGCCATACTGCGTCTTTGCGTTTATATACCGAGCATTAAGCATGGCCGCCATAACCATGGCCACTCGGTCGCGGCTAAACGCTAATTCACCGCCGCCGGCTTAAGATTTGCGCCTATTCGAGGGGCATCGGTCATGACGATCCTGGTCACCGGCGGCGCCGGCTATATCGGCAGCCATATGGTGCATGAACTTGTCGACGCCGGCGAACCGGTCGCCGTGCTCGATAACCTGTCGACCGGATTCCGCTTCCTGCTGCCGTCGCAGGTGCCTTTCGTCGCCGGCTCGACCGGCGACCGCGATCTGGTCGGACAGACCATCGCGCGCTACGGCGTGACCGCCATCATCCATTTCGCCGCTTCGATCGTGGTGCCCGATTCGATCAGCGACCCGCTCGGTTATTACCGCAACAATACGATGAACACTTGCACGCTGCTCGACGTCGCAATCAAAGCCGGCGTGCGGCAAGTCATCTTCTCTTCCACCGCGGCGGTCTACGGCAATGCCGAGCAGAACCCGGTGCCCGAGAACGCGCCGACGATGCCGATCTCGCCATACGGCACTTCGAAGCTGATGTCGGAGATCATGCTGCACGACGCCGGCAAGGCGCACGAACTGCGTTTCGTTATCCTGCGCTATTTCAACGTCGCCGGCGCCGATCCGAAATTGCGCACCGGGCAATCGACCGCGGGCGCGACCCATCTGATCAAGGTCGCCTGCGAAACCGCACTCGGCAAGCGGCCAAAGATCGACGTCTACGGCACCGATTATCCGACGCCGGACGGCACCTGCATACGCGACTACATCCATGTCAGCGATCTGGCGCGCGCGCATTCGGCGGCGCTCGGCTATCTGCGGCGCGGCGGCGCCAGCGCGACCTTCAATTGCGGTTATGGCCGCGGCGCGTCGGTGCTCGAAGTGATCGACTCGGTGCGGCGCGTTTGCGGGCGCGATTTTCCCGTGCAGATTTCCGCAAGACGTCCGGGCGATCCGCCGGTGCTGGTCGCCAATGCCGGCCGCATCCGCGCGGCTCTCGATTGGCGTCCGCAGTTCCAGGACCTCGACACCATCGTTGCCCATGCCTTTGCCTGGGAACGGCGGCTTCCCGGCAAGCGCGACCACGCGGTGGCGTAAAGCCGCTATAACCGGCACACACGCAATTTTTTGTGCACGTTTTGGCTTGAATTATTCCTTGCCAACAGGCAAGGAAACGCTCTGCCCACATCATGCAATAGCTCGACCGAGGCCAATGACGGACCTGATATCGCAATCGGCCGACGACGAACGTTACGGCACCTTCGCCCTGATCCGGCGGCTGTTGACGCAGCAGGGCATTGTGCATTGGCGCAAATACGCCGTCGCCTTCACGTTGATGGCGATCTCGGCGGCCTGCACGGCGTTCAGCGCCTATCTGATCGGCGACGTCATCAACCAGGCTTACGTCAACAAGAACCTGCCCGGCATCATCATCCTCGGCGCCATCACCGCCGGGCTTTTCACCATCAAGGGGCTCGCCACTTACGGCCACAGCGTGCTGCTGTCCCATATCGGCAACCGCATCGTCGCCAATAACCAGCGCGCGGTCTTCGCCAAGCTGTTGAACGAGGGCTTGAGTTTCTTCTCCGACCGGCATTCGTCGGAATTCATCGCCAAGCTGTCGACCGGCGCGGCCGCCTGCACGCAAGTCATCAACCTGCTGGTCGTGTCGTTCGGCCGCGATCTGCTGTCGCTGATCGGGCTGGTCGCCGTCATGGTGGTGCAGGATCCGCTGATGTCGT
>DASWPX010000107.1:0-19510 GCA_036398395.1 Pseudolabrys sp.
TGACGCTCGGTTTGGCGTTCGGATTGTCGGGCAAGGTTTCGCCCATGTGTCGCCTTGGCGTCGCGAGCGCCGCGTTATGCCGCGCGCCTCGAGATCGCCAAGGACGCGCTGCTGCGCCGAATAATCCAGCACGACCCAGGCCACGAGCAAGGCGACCACGAACAGCGTCACCGCATAAGCGGCCACGATGAAATCGCCATGCGGTCCCAAATTCACGCGACGTTCTCCCTGCGCATGATCTTATCGGAAAACCGGTTCCCACTTTTCGGGATCATGCGCGTAGTTCCTGCGCCTGCATCAACCGCAGGCTCCGCACGCGGCGGCGCAGGATTTCATTGCGCATGGCGGCGAGGTGCAGCGTGAAGAACAGCAGCGTGAACGCGCCAGTCATGATCAACAGCGGCACGAGGATGGAAGGATCGATTGCCGAACCGCCAAGGCGGATGATCGAGGCCGGTTGATGCAGCGTGTTCCACCATTCGACCGAGAATTTGATGATCGGAATATTGACCGCGCCGACCAGCGCGAGGATCGCCGCGGCGCGCGAACCGCGGCCGGGATCTTCGGCCGTCCAATAAATGGCGAGCATGCCGAGATAGAGCAGGAACAGCACCAGCACCGAAGTCAGGCGCGCGTCCCAAACCCAATAGGTGCCCCAGGTCGGACGGCCCCAGAGCGAACCGGTGATCAGGCATATGAACGTGAAGGCGGCGCCGATCGGCGCTGCCGCCTTGCCGGCGACGTCGGCGAGCGGATGGCGCCACACCAGCGTGCCGAGCGCGGCGAGCGTCATAAGGCTCCAGCCCACCATACCGAGCCAGGCGGCGGGCACGTGCAGAAACATGATCTTGACCGTGGCGCCCTGCTGATAGTCGTCGGGCGCGTGCATGGCGCGCACGAGCCCGAACGCGAAGGCCAACAGAGTTGCCGCCGCGAGCCACGGCAGCACGCGGTTCACCAGCGTCAGAAAGCGCGTCGGATTGGCGAGATCAATCACAGCCATAGGATCATTCCAGTCCATGTCGAAGCGCTGCCGCCGCGGCGAAAGGCCCCAACACCAGCGCGCCCAAGGATAACGCACAAAGAATGGTGAAAGGGGGGCCGAAGGGCGCGGGGCCAATGATCGCCGCATTGGCCGCGGCGACGCCGAAAATCAATACCGGAATGGTCAGCGGCAGCACCAGGACCGCCAGCAGCAAGCCGCCGCGGCGTAGCGCCACCGAAAGTGCCGCGCCGATCAACCCGATGAAGGTAAGCGCCGGCGTGCCGGCGAGCAGCGTCAACGCCACCCAGCCCATGGCGTCCCATTCGACATTGAGCATCAGGCCGAGCACCGGCGAAATAATCACGAGCGGCAGCGCCGTGGTGAGCCAGTGCGCAATTCCCTTGGCGGCGACCGCCAATTCCAGCGGCATGGTGCCCATCATCAGGAGATCGAGCGAACCGTCGTCATGATCCGTCGCAAAAAGCCGGTCGAGCGCGAGCAGGGTTGCCAGCAGCGCGCCGAGCCACAGGATCGCCGGGCCGATGCGCGCCAGCAGGCGCATGTCGGGACCTATCGCGAAGGGCATCATGACAACCACGATCAAAAAGAACAGCGCGCCCATCAGCGCGCCGCCGCCGACGCGCACCGCCACCCGCATGTCGCGGACGATGAGAGAGGTAAACGCGCTCATACCGGACCCAGCGTGAGTTCGCGCGCCCGTTCCAGCCCGATAGACCCATGCGCCGCGGCGACGATCATGCCGCCGCCGGCGAGATGCCCGCGCATCAGCTCCGCCAGGCGCTTTTGCGAGGGCGCGTCGAGCGTCGATGTCGGCTCGTCGAGCAGCCAGAGCGGCCGCCGGACCGCCACCAGGCGGGCGATCGATAGCCGCCGCCGCTGGCCCGCCGACAGATAGGCGGCCGGCAGGTCGGCCAGTTGAACCAGATCGACCGCGGCCAGGGCAGGTTCTACGTTCCCGCCACCCAAATAATCCGCCCAGAATTGCAGGTTTTCACGGACAGACAGCGCGGGTTTGATCGCGTCCTGGTGGCCGAGATAATGCGCCTGTTCTGCGATTCCCGCGTCGTCCTCGCCGCCGGCGAGCGCCAGCCGTCCTACGGAAATGCATATCAGCCCCGCGATCATGCGCAGGAGCGAGGATTTGCCGGCGCCATTGCGGCCGGTCACCAGCAGGGCTTCGCCGCCGGAAAGGCTGAAGTTCAAGCCCGCAAACACTTCACGTCCGCCGCGGACGCAGGCGAGGTTGTCGGCTGTGAGCTGCATCGGACGGAAAACCCCAAATCCTGCGTTTTGCGGGAACGGTACCGGTAAATTTGGCGTCCCTTGCGAAAATGCCTTTTAAGCCCGCACGGGCGGCGCTACGTTAGAGCGATTGGAACCTACGATCCCGCCAGCGAGAAAATCCTTGTCTTGCTAATAACTTAGACTGAACCCGCGCCGATGTCCCCAGCCGGGATATGGAAACCTTAGCCATGACTTCGCTCGACAGCTTTAGATGTTGCAAGACCCTCCAGGTTGGTAGCAAGGCATACGCCTATTTCAGCCTGCCGATCGCCGAGAGAAACGGGCTCAAGGGCATCTCGCGCCTGCCGTTCTCGATGAAAGTTCTGCTGGAAAACCTGTTGCGCAACGAAGATGGGCGCACGGTGACCAAGGAGGACATCAAGGCGGTCGCCGAATGGCTCAAGACCAAGAGTTCGACCCACGAATTCGCTTTCCGGCCGGCGCGCGTGTTGATGCAGGATTTTACCGGCGTGCCCGCGGTGGTCGATCTCGCCGCCATGCGCGACGCCATGAAGGCGCTTGGCGGCGACCCCAAGAAAATCAATCCGCAGGTACCGGTCGATCTGGTGATCGATCACTCGGTCGCGATCACGTTTTACGGCAACAACGCCGCGTTCAAGAAAAACGTCGACGAAGAATACCGGCAGAACCAGGAGCGCTATAAATTCCTGAAATGGGCGCAGCGCTCGTTCGATAATTTCAGCGTGGTGCCGCCCGGCACCGGCATCTGCCACCAGGTCAATCTCGAATATCTGTCGCGCGTGGTCTGGACCAAAAAGGAAAAGGTCAAGGTCGACGGCAAGAACGCGACCATGGAAGTCGCCTATCCCGACACCGTGGTCGGCACCGACTCGCACACCACCATGGTCAACGGCCTCTCGGTGCTCGGTTGGGGCGTCGGCGGCATCGAGGCGGAATCCGCAATGCTCGGCCAGCCGATGTCGATGACATTGCCGGAAGTGATCGGATTCAAGTTGTCCGGCAAGCTGAAGGAAGGCCTCACCGCCACCGACCTGGTGCTGACGGTCACGCAGATGTTGCGCGCCCGCGGCGTGGTCGGGAAATTCGTCGAATTCTTCGGCCCGGGCCTCGCGCATCTCACCATCGCCGACCGCGCCACCCTCGGCAACATGGCGCCGGAATACGGCGCGACCTGCGGCTTCTCGCCGATCGACGATGACACCATCGCCTTCCTGAAGAGCACCGGCCGGCCGCCTGAACTGGTGGCGCTGGTTGCCGCCTATGCCAAGGCGCAGGGCATGTATCGGGTCAAGACCACGCCCGATCCGATGTTCACCGATATCCTCAAGCTCGAACTTTCATCGGTCGAGCCTTCGCTCTCCGGCCCGAAGCGCCCGCAGGATCGCGTCGCGCTCAAGGACGTCAAAATGGGCTTTGCCGGTTCGATGGACAAGGAGTTCGGCAAGGGCGCCGAGATGAAGAAGCGCGTGCCGGTGGCCGGCTTCGACTACGACATCGGCCACGGCGACGTCGTGATCGCCGCGATCACGTCATGCACCAACACGTCCAATCCGGGCGTGATGCTCGCCGCCGGTCTGCTGGCCCGCAAGGCCGCGGCCAAGGGCCTCACCGCCAAGCCATGGGTCAAGACGTCGCTGGCGCCGGGTTCGCAGGTGGTCGGCGAATATCTTGAAAAGTCCGGCTTGCAGAAGGATCTCGACAAGCTCGGCTGCAATCTCGTCGGCTATGGCTGCACCACCTGCATCGGCAATTCCGGTCCGCTGCCGCCGCAGAATTCCAAGGCGATCAACGACGGCGATCTGGTCGCGGCGGCGGTGCTTTCCGGCAACCGCAACTTTGAAGGCCGCGTCAACGCCGACGTGCGCGCCAACTATCTGGCCTCGCCGCCTTTGGTGGTGGCCTATTCCATCGCCGGCTCGATGAATGTCGACATGGTGAAGGACGCCCTCGGCACCGACCAGAAAGGCAAGAAGGTCTATCTCAAGGATATCTGGCCTTCGAACAAGGAAATCGGCGAATTCATCACGAAGAACGTCACCCGGCAGATCTTCACGAAGAAATATGCCGACGTGTTCAAGGGCGACGCCAATTGGCGCAAGATCAGCATCAAGGGCGGCATGACCTACGCATGGGACAAGAAGTCCACCTATGTGCAGAACCCGCCTTATTTCGTCGGCATGAAGAAAACGCCGAAGCCGCTCGAAGACATCGTCGATGCGCGCGTGCTGGCCTTGCTGCTGGATTCGATCACCACCGACCACATCTCGCCCGCCGGCTCGATCAAGATCGATTCGCCGGCCGGAAAATATCTGGTCGCCAACAAGGTTAAGCCCGCCGACTTCAACCAGTACGGCACGCGGCGCGGCAACCACGAAGTGATGATGCGCGGCACCTTCGCCAATATCCGCATCAAGAATCAGATGGTGCCGGGCGTCGAAGGCGGCGTCACCATCCACTATCCCTCCAAACAGCGCATGACGATCTACGACGCGGCCATGAAATACAAAGCCGATCATGTGCCGCTGGTGGTGTTCGCCGGCAAGGAATATGGCAGCGGCTCGTCACGCGACTGGGCGGCCAAGGGTTCGCTCCTGCTGGGCGTTCGCGCGGTGGTCTGCCAATCGTTTGAACGCATCCATCGCTCCAATCTGGTCGGCATGGGCATCATGCCGCTGGTCTTCGAGGAGGGGACGTCCTGGCAGTCGCTTGGATTGAAGGGCGACGAGCAGGTCACCATCAGAGGCCTGCATGGCGAGATCAAGCCGTTCCAGCGGCTGATCGCCGAGATCGTCTCCGGCAACGGAACCCTCAAGCGCGTGCCGCTGATCTGCCGCATCGATACGGCGGATGAACTCGATTACTTCAAGAATGGCGGAATCCTGCAATACGTGCTGCGCCATCTGGCGGGTTGATCGGCAGCTAAGCCACCGCGGCCTACAACGGCGATCGGATGCCGCTCACCGTAAGGTGAGTGGCAGGTGATTGACTGGCGGCCTAGTAACAACTCTCGCCGGGCAGGGGGTCGTGGGATCGGTATATGAACTGTCGCCACGTCGCCATTGCGACGGCCATTCTATGCGCTTCGCTCAGCGGCCGAGCCTTCGCCGGCGGGCCGCGGGCCGTTATCGAGCTCTTTACCAGCCAGGGGTGTTCGTCGTGTCCGGCGGCCGACAAGGTCATCGGCGAACTGGCCCATGACCCGACCCTGATCACCATGAGCCTGGCGGTCGATTACTGGGACTATCTGGGTTGGAAAGATACGCTGGCTTTGCATGGCCACTCCAGCCGCCAGCGCGCTTACGCCGACACGCGGGGCGACCGTGAAGTCTACACGCCGCAGGTCGTCGTCGACGGGCTGGTGCAGGTGCTCGGCAGCGACAAGGCCGCGATCGAGAAAGCCATCGCGCAGGCCAAGGCGGCCGCCGCGCTTCCGCTGCGGCTGCCGGTGACCATGGCCGTCGCAAACGGTAATGTCACAGTGAACGTGCCTGCCGCGAAAGACGATCAGCAAAGCGCCGAGGTCTGGCTCTGCCCGATCACCAGATCGGCGCCGGTCGCCGTCAAGCGCGGCGAGAACAGCGGCCAGACGCTGACTTACACAAACGTGGTGCGACGCTGGCTGAAACTCGGCGATTGGACCGGCAAGGCGGAAAGCTTCAGCGTTCCGGTCGCCAACCTGCCGTCCGCGGAATTTTCGGTGGCCGACATCGACGAGATTGCCGTCGTCGTGCAAAGCGGCGTTGCCGCCAAGCCCGGTCCGATGCTGGGCGCCGCCTCGGCAAATTTGCACTGATCCCCGATCCCCGCCGCACAAAAAAATCGAGCCGGCGAAAAGCCGGCCCGAAGGACTTGGGGATTGAACCGTACGTGTAACTCTACGAACCGTACTTGAAGCTCAACTGGCCCGGTCGGCAGAGCCCCGGGGGGCTGGGGGGCTGAGGAATCCGGAACTCCAACCGGACCGGGCCTTGAGGCAACGCTGTCTTTATCGCTTTCCACCATGACCGGCGATTGGCCGAAATAGGGCGTTATTGTGGGTGGTTTTAACGTCTTCGTGATCGCCAAAGGGGCGGTTTACGGGCCTCCCCGTGGCATGCCGGCAGACAACACTTGCCCTGGGCGTTCCCCGGCGCGATCATCGGTTCAAGCAAAGGAGGCGCCGCGCATGACGTTCGGTTCCGGCGATATCGATCCAAGTCAGCCTTTCGGGGGCGGATCCTCCACGCGCAGCCCAGCCGCTCCCGCAACCCACGTCACGTTCAGCCGCCGCGAGCTCAACCGCATTCTCGATCTCTACGGCCGCAAGGTCGCCGCCGGCGAATGGCGCGATTACGCGATCGATTTCATGAAGGACCGCGCGGTGTTCTCGGTATTCCGCCGCACGTCGGAAAGCCCGCTCTATCGCATCGAGAAAAATCCCAAGCTGGCGCGCAAGCAGGGCGCCTACAGCGTGATTTCGGCGACCGGCCTGATCGTGCGGCGCGGCCATGAGCTTGACCGCGTGCTGCGCGCGATCGACGTCTCGCTGTCGCTCGTCGCCGGCTAAGGATTGGTCGTAGAGCCCGCGCCCAGCGCGCGCTGCATCAGCACGCTGTCGAGCCAGCGGCCGTGCTTGAAGCCGACGTTTTCCAGAATGCCGACGTGACGGAAGCCGAGCGCTTCGTGCAGGCCGATGGACGGCGCCTGCTGGGGTGAATCTCCTATCACCGCGATCATCTGCCGGTAACCGCGCGCCTCGCAGGCCTCGATCAAGGCCGTCAGCAACGCGCGGCCGATGCCGCGGCGCTGCATGCCGGGCGCGATGTAGACGGAATTCTCGACCGTGAGCCGGTAGGCCGGCCGCACGCGATAGGATGCGGCATAGGCATAACCCGCCAGCACGCCTTCGAGTTCGGCGACGATATAGGGAAAGCCGTCGCGCGTCAGATTATCCATCCGGCGCGCCATTTCGGCCTCGTCCGGCGGCGTCAACTCGAAAGACGCCGTGCCGTGCTCGACCGCCGGCGCGTAAATGCCGGTGATGGCCGCGATGTCGGAAAGATTGGCGGGGCGGATGGAAGGCTTCATGGCGCGCGGACGCTACAAAAACAAAGCGCCCCGGACTAGCCGGGGCGCCGAGGTCGATCGTGTCCGCTGTGAGTCTAGCGGCGGTCGCCCATGAACCGCAGCAGGAACAGGAACAAGTTGATGAAGTCGAGATAGAGCGTCAGCGCGCCCATCACCGACTTGCGGCCGGAGACGGTGCCGTCGTCGTTGGCGCTATACATCTCCTTGATCTTCTGGGTATCCCAGGCGGTGAGGCCTGCGAAGATCACCACGCCGATCGCCGAGATGGCGAAGTCGAGCCCGGTGCTCTTGAGGAACATGTTGACGATCATCGCCAGGATCAGTCCAAACAGGCCCATCACCAGGAACGAGCCGATCGGCGAAAGATCGCGCTGCGTCGTGTAGCCGTAGAGGCTCAAGGCGCCGAACGACGCCGCCGAGATGAAGAAGGTGCGGGTGATCGACGCGCCGGTGTATTGCAGGAACACCGTCGAGAGCATCAGCCCGAGCAAGGCGGCATAGGCCATGAACAGCATCAGCGCCGTGCTGGCTTGCAGCTTGTTGATGCGGAAGCTCAGGAAGAACACGATGCCGAGCGTGCCCAGGAACAGCACGATCGTCAGCGGGCCGCCGAAGATGGCCTGACCGAACGAGGTCAGGCCGGTGATCGCGCCGTTTGCATCGGTGACCACCGCGGCGTTGAAGGTGAGCCAGGCGACGACGCCGGTCAGAGCGACGCCGGCGGCCATGTAATTGTAGATGCGGATCATGTAGGCGCGCAGGCCTGCATCGATCGCGGCGGCACCGGCGGCGCCGAAGCCGCGGGCAGCGACATTACGGTCGTAGTCCGACATCGAAGTTTCCCTCTCTTTTACGCGCGCCGGCGACAGCCGTCGCGCTCGTCCCAAATCTAGTGTGCGGATAGTGTTGGCGCCAGATATGGCCCGATCATGACAAGTTGCATTGCAGCGAATTAACCTAACCGCCGCGCCACTATAGCCTAAAAGCCGGGAATCAAAGCACGGCGCCGGACGCCGCCAAATTCTACAGATTCCTCAACACCGAAGCCGGTTTTTGGCCCAAGGCGGCAAAGGTCCCGATCAGACCCAAGGCCACCGTAATTATGACGGCGCCCAGCGCTGCCGCCAGCGCGGGCAGCGGCAGCCACGCGAATTTGAGGTGCATCAGGTCGGTCACGATCAGCCAGCCGGCGAGCGAACCGGCCAGCACCCCGAACAGCGCGGTGGCGCCGCCGAGCAGCAGATATTCGATCGTATAGGCGGCAAGCAGCCGGGGCCGCGTCGCGCCGAGCGTCTTGAGGATCACCGCGTCATAGACCTTGTGGCGATGACCGGCGGCCAGCGCGCCGCCCAAAACCAGCGCCGCCGCCAACAACGTGATCGCGCTGGCGCCACGGATCGCCAGCACCATGTTGGCGATAATGGCGCCGATCGATTCCAGCGCTTCTTTCACGCGTACGGTGGTCACCATCGGGAACGCGTCCGCGACCGTGCGGATGATGGCGCTTTCCTGCGCCGGCGTGCTGCCCTCCGGGTAGGTCAGCGTTGCGAGATGCGTCGCCGGCGCGCCACTGAAGGCGTTGGGCGAAAACACCATCACGAAATTTATGCCGAGGCTCTGCCAGTCCACCGTGCGCATATTGGCGATGGTCGCGCTGATGTTGCGGCCGAGCACGTTGACGACGATGGGATCGCCGAGCTTCAAGGCCAGCCCGTCGGCGATCTTTTTCTCGAACGACACCAGCGGCGGGCCGTCGTAATCGGCGCCCCACCATTTGCCCTCGACCAGCCGCGAGCCTTGCGGGACGTCGCCGCCATAGGTGATGCCGCGGTCGCTTTGCAGCACCCAGGCGGCGTCATCCTTCGGCTTGAGGTCTTCCGCCGCGATGCCGTTGGCCGAGACGATGCGACCGCGCAGCATCGGCACCTCCTCAAGCGCAGCGCCGGGCGCCTTGCCGCGCACGAAGCCGTCGAAGCGCACCGCCTGGTCGGAGGGGATGTCGAGGAAATAGAATGACGGCGCCCTGGCCGGCAGCTCGGCGGCGAATTGCTGGCGCAGATTGCCGTCGATCTCGATCACCGTCACCAGCAAGGTGATGCCGAGACCCAACGACAGCACGATGGTCGGCGTCAGCGCGCTCGGCCGGTGGATATTGGCGACCGCGAGCCGCAGCACGGTGGAACGCGCGCGCGGCGCGTGCCGGGCGAGCCACATCAGCAGGCTCGCGACAAAGCGCAAAGTCACGAACACCAATGCCGCGACGCCCACGTAGATGATCGCGACGCGCCGGTCGTTGGCGAGCAGCACCGCGACGGCGGCGAGCGCGATCACGGCGGCGGCGGTCATCGCGACATAAATCTTGCGCGGGCTGCCCGGTTGCGGCGTCACAGCGTCGCGGAACAGCTCCCCGACCGGCACGTCGTGCGCGCGGCCGAGCGGCCAGAGCGCGAAAGCCAGCGCCGTCAGCAGCCCGTAAAGCAGCGCCAGCGCCAATTCCGCCGGATGCAAGGCCGGCACGAGAGGCAATGGAATGATGGCGCCGAAGCCCCAGGCAATCAGAAACGGCAGCAGCGCCCCGAGCGCCACGCCGATGACGCCGCCGGCGAGCGCCAGTAAGAGCACCTGAGTCAGATAGACCGCGAACACGCGCCGGCCGCTGGCGCCGAGCGCCTTCATGGTGGCGATGGTTTCGCGCCGCCGGTCGAGATGGCTTTTCACCGCGTTGCCGACGCCGACGCCGCCGACCAAGAGCGCGGTCAGGCCGACGATGGTGAGAAACTGGGTGAAGCGCTCGACATTGCGCTCGAGCATCGGCGATGCGTTGCTACGGTTGCGGATGTCCCAGCCGGCCTCGGGCAATTGCGCGCGCGCTTGCGCGGTTACGGCTTTGGCCGCGGCGTCGGCAGCGTCGTTCTGCGGCAGCCGCAGCCGGTAATTCCAGCGCACCAGGCTGCCGGGCTGGATCAGGCCGGTGGCGCGCAACGCATCCTGGTTCACCAGCAGGCGCGGCCCGAAGCCGATCCCGGCGGCGAGCTTGTCCGGTTCGCCGGTAAGCGCGGCGCGGATTTCGATGGTGGCGTTGCCGACGGTCACGCGAGTGCCCGGCTTGATGTCAAGCCGCGCCAGCAGCGTCGGATCGGCGGCGGCGCCGAATACGCCGTCGCGTTGCGCCAGCGCATCCGGGAGCGTTCCGGCCGGTTCGAGCTTTACATCGCCGAATAGCGGATAGGCGCTGTCGATCGCTTTCAATTCGACCAGCGTCGCTTGGCCGTCCGGTGTTCTAGCCATGGCGCGCAGTGTCGCGGTGCTCGAGACTTGGCCCTGGGCGTCGAGAAATGCACGCTCCTGCGCATTGGCTTCGCGCTGGATCAACGCAAACGACAGATCGCCGCCGAGGATGACGCGGCCCTCGCGCGCCAGGCCGTCGGCGAGACTCGCGGCCAGCGAACCGACGCCGGCGATCGCCATGGAGCCGAGCGCGATGCAGGCGACGAAAACGTAGAAGCCGCTCAGGCCGCCGCGCAATTCGCGCAAGGCATATTGCAGCGGCAGCCAGCGGTTCGCGTGCGCGGCTGGGTGGGCGGCGACGCTCATGAATTCACGATGTGGCCGGAGCGTAAGCGCACCACGCGCCCGCAGCGCGCCGCCAGCGATTGATCATGTGTCACCAGAACCAGCGTGGTGCCGCGGTTTTTGTGGCCGGCGAACAGGAGATCGATGATCTGCTGGCCGGTCTCTTCGTCGAGATTTCCGGTCGGCTCGTCCGCCACCAGGATCGCCGGATTGGGCGCCAGCGCACGCGCCACCGCGACGCGCTGCTGCTCGCCGCCCGACAGTTGCGCGGGATAGTGATGCAGCCGTTCGCCCAAGCCGACATTGCCGAGTTCGTCGCGCGCTCGTCCGTTGGCGTCGGCAACGCCGGCCAGTTCCAGCGGCACCGCGACGTTTTCCAGCGCGGTCATGGTCGGGATCAGATGGAACGATTGGAAAACGATGCCGACGTTGCGGCCGCGGAAACGCGCCAGCGCATCTTCGTCGAGCGCACCGAGATTTTCGCCGACGACCGTCACCGTGCCGGAGTCCGACCGCTCCAGGCCGGCCATTACCATCAACAGCGTCGATTTGCCCGAGCCGGACGGCCCCACCAAGCCAACCGCCTCGCCGCTGCCTATATTGAGGTCGATGTCCTTGAGGATATGGACGCGGGCCGCATCCTGGCCGAGCGAGAGATTGACGCCAGCAAGCGCAATGGCTTGGCCTGCCTGGGAAGGTGCTTTCATGTGGCTCCACCGTTCGCGATCACCGTCATATGGGGCGTTTGTCGGCCAGGTCCAGCGGCTTGCGGCGATTGCTTTGGTCGCAGTGTGGTCCGGCGGGGCGGCGGCCGCCGACGGACCGGTGAAGATCGTGGTACTGGGCGATTCGCTCAGCGCCGGCTACGGCCTGCCGGCGGAAGCGGCTTTCCCGGCCAAACTGGCGGCCGCGTTGAACGTGAAGGGGAACGCGGTCGACATCGCCAATGCCGGGGTGTCCGGTGACACCGCTACCGGCGGGCTCGAGCGTCTCGACTGGTCGGTGCCGGACGGCACCGAGGCGGTGATCGTCGAACTCGGGGCGAACGACGCCTTGCGCGGGCTCGATCCGAAGCTGACCAAGTCGGCGCTCGATACGATTGTGAGCAAGCTGCAGCAACGCCACATCGCCGTGCTGCTCGCCGGCATGCTGGCGCCGCGCAACATGGGCGCCGATTACGTGCGGGATTTCGACGCCATTTTCCCGGCGCTTGCCTCGACTCATAAGACGGTTTTTTATCCGTTCTTCCTTGAAGGCGTGGCCGGCGACGCCAAACTCAACCAGGCCGACGGCCTGCATCCGACCGCCGCCGGCGTCGATATAATCGTGACGCACATCCTGCCGAAGGTCGAGGAACTGATCGCCCAAGCGCGCGCAGCGCGAAAGTAACAAGCCGCGCGAAACGAACAACCAAGTGAACGCCAATGCCGCGCCTCTTTACCGGCGTCGAAATACCGTCCGACATTGGGCAGGCGCTGAGCATGTTGCGCGGCGGATTGCCGGGCGCCCGCTGGATCACGCCGGATAATTATCACCTGACGCTGCGTTTCATCGGCGACGTGGACGACCTAGTCGCTCAGGAAGTCGCGTTGATGTTGGGCCGTGTAAGGCGGGCGGCTTTCGACTTGCATCTGGAAGGGCTGACATCCTTCGGCGGGCGGCGGCCGCGCGCCGTGGTCGCGACCGTGGCGCCGGCGCAAGCCTTGATCGAAGTTCAGGCGGAGCACGAAAGGCTGATGCAGCGCATCGGCTTGGAGCCGGAAGGCCGCAAGTACATGCCGCATGTGACGCTGGCGCGCCTGCGCGATTCTTCCAGCCTCGACGTGGCGGACTATCTCTCGGCGCGAGGGTTTTTCCGCACCGCGCCGTTCTCCGTGTCGCGCTTCGTGCTGTTCTCGTCGCGCAACTCAGTGGGCGGCGGGCCCTATGTTGTGGAGGCGAGCTATCCGTTTACCCCCGCCTCGTCCTGAGGAGCCCGCGAAGCGCCCAGCTGCGCACGGCTCCTCACCATGAGTTTGATTTACACCGGCTTGAACAGGCGCGACTGCGCCTCGAAGATCGCAGTGGCGATGCCGTAATTGTCGGCCATAGCCTCGCGCATCAACGACAGCGGCGTGGAGCCCGCCGGATCGACTTCGCCGACCACACTGCCGAAATCGAACGACAGGTCTGCCGCGAATTTGCGGGCGAGCTGCTGCATGCGCTGGTTATTGGCGAGGCATTGCATCTGCAACGTGGTGATGCCGCGGTTGCGCGCGCTCAACAGCGTGCGCTCCAGCAGCACGGTGCCGACGCCATGGCTCTGCCAGGGCTGCTCGATGCTGAAGGCGGCTTCCGCGTCGCGGCTGAAAACTGAACCGTTACGCCGCAGTTCCGCGGCGCCACGCAGTTCGCCGTCGACAAAGAAGCCGTGCACCACGACACCGGGACCGCTGGCGGTTGCGGCATGAAGGGCGATGAATTCATCCGACACCGCGCCGGAAAAACGCCGGTAGCGGCTGTCGCGGTCGAGCCGCAACAGATGGTCACGATAGGCGTCCGTCTCGGTCGCCCATAATTTGCGGATGGTGCCGCCGTCGGGAAGTGGCTCGTGCATTAGCTTTCCTCAATCAAACGAATCGCTTCGCACGAGGATATATGGTGCAATGCAGCAAAATAACGACCAAATTCGGGGCAGCGGGACCCTTACATGCAAAAATAACATAACTGACAGTGGCTTACCGCAGTTTTGCTGCAGCATTTTTTGCAGCAGAAATCGGCCGATCCAACGGTCAATTTACAGCCGCGCGGTATCACCCTAGGTGACGGGATACGCTGCCGCGCACCTGCTCTTGCCCGGTTTCCCAAGCCTTTTCTGGTTCCGATGACCGAAACCTTCAGCACGCGCTATGCGGCGCTCATTGCGGCCGGAAAGATCGAGGCCGATCCCGGGCAGGCTTTGCTGGTGGCTCGATTGACGGCGCTGGCGGGCCGTCTCGACGCCCGGCGGCTATCCCGGAAGTCCTCATCGCTCGGCTGGCTTTTCGGCCAGAAGGCCACGACCGGCGAGCCGCTCAAGGGTCTTTACGTCTATGGCGAAGTCGGCCGCGGCAAGACCTTTCTGATGGATCTGTTTTTTGAGACCAGCCCGATAATCCGCAAGCGCCGGGTGCATTTCCACGAATTCATGGCCGACGTTCATGAACGCATTCACACCTATCGCCAGGAACTCAAGAACGGCGAACCCGCCCAACAGGACCCGATCCATCGCGCAGCGACCGCGATTGCGGAAGAATCCTGGCTGCTGTGCTTCGATGAATTTCATGTCACCGATATCGCCGACGCCATGATCCTCGGCCGCTTGTTCACGCGGCTTTTCGAAATCGGTGTGGTCGTGGTGGCGACGTCGAATCTGGCGCCGAACGAACTCTACAAGGACGGGCTCAATCGGGCGCTGTTCCTGCCTTTCATCGCGTTGTTGCAGCGGTATTGCGAAGTGGTGCGGCTGGATGCGCGCGCGGATTTCCGGCTCGAGAAACTTACCGGCGTGCCGACCTGGTATGTGCCGCCCGATGCGAAAGCCGACGCCGCGCTGGACGAAGCCTGGGGCCGGCTTACCGGTGGCCAGCCCGGCGCGCCGCTTGATTTGTTCGTCAAAGGGCATGCCGTGCATGTGCCGCAGGCGGCCATGGGTGTTGCGCACTTCACGTTTCACGATCTCTGCGCCCAGCCGCTGGCGGCTGCCGACTACATCAAGATTGCCCAAGAATTCCACACCGTGATCCTCCGCCATATCCCGGTCATGGATTTCAGCCGCCGTAACGAAGCCAAGCGCTTCATCATCCTGATCGATACGCTCTATGATCACGCGGTGAAGCTCTTGGCCTCCGCGGAAGCCCAACCGGATGAACTCTACCGCGGCGACCAGGGCTACGAGGCGCAGGAATTCAAGCGCACGGCCTCGCGCCTAATCGAAATGCGCTCGCAGGCTTATCTCGGCCTGCCGCACGGCCGGCGGCATGGACCGTCCATCGATACCGACGCCATCGTCGAGACCTAGATGCTCGACCCGATCAGCAGGATTACCGCGAGCGCCATGAGGCCGGCTGCCAGCCAGCCAAGGACCAGCAGCCAGCGCGGTATCCCGGCTTTGCGCGCTTGCTTGCCGGAGATCACCATCATGGTCGCCACCATGATCGGCACGGCGACGACGCCGTTGATGACCGCGGTCCAGAACAGCATCGCGATCGGGTCGATCTTGGTGAAAAGCAGCGCCGAGCCGCCGATCGTGGCGGCGGCGACGATGGCGTAAAAGCCGATGGCGCGGCTTGCCGGCAATTCCAGGCTGCCGGGCAGTTTGAACACTTCGGCAATGGCATAGGCAGCCGATCCGGCCAGCACCGGCACGGCCAGGAGGCCGGTGCCGATGATGCCCAAGGCAAACAGCGCGAAGGCGAACGGCCCGCCGACCGGGCGCAGGGCTTCGGCGGCCTGCGCCGCCGTATCGATGTGGGTGATGCCGTGCGAATGCAAAGTCGCCGCGGTGGTGACGATGATGAAGAAGGCGATGGAATTGGAGAAGAACATGCCGGTCCAGGTGTCGATCGAGATGGTCCGGAACGAATTCTTTTTTAAAACCCGATGCTTGGCGTGACTGTTGCGATGGCTCAGCCGCGACTCTTCGGCTTCCTGCGACGCCTGCCAGAAGAAGAGATAGGGGCTGATGGTGGTGCCGAAGATTGCGACCACCATCAGCAGCTGATCGTGATCCAGCACGAGTTTCGGAATAAATGTGGCCCGCGCGACTTCGCCCCATGGAATATGAACGGTGAACGCCGCCGCGACATAGAACAGCAACACCAACGTCATCAGCTTCAGCACGCCGGCATAGCGGTGATAGGGAATCAGAATTTCGGCGACCAGGCACGCGATCCCGAACAGAATGGCAAAGGCCAGCGCCGAGCCGCCGACCACCAGGCGCAAGGCCTCGCCCATGGCCGCCAGATCGGCGGCGATATTGATGGTGTTGGCGACCAGCAACGACGCCACCAGCGGATAGAGCGCCCAGCGCGGCAACACCTTCGCGATGTTGCGGGCCAAACCTTGTTTGGTGTCCCAGCCGATGACGGCGCTGATGATCTGGATCGCCGCCATAAAAGGCAGCGTCAGAAATATCGTCCACAGCAGCGAAAAGCCGAATTGGGCGCCGGCTTGCGAATAGGTCGCGATACCGCTCGGGTCGTCGTCGGCCCCGCCGGTCACAAGTCCCGGCCCGAGTGCGCGCCAAACACCGCGCGCGGAAAATCGCCAAATGCTCATCGCTCAGGACTCCCGGCGCTCTGCGTCGAGCTATGCGGGCCGAAGACCGGCATGTCTATAACGTCCGTATGAAATCGCGCTGGACTCACGAACGTTCCTCTGCTGGTATAATGTATACAAGACATATCGTACGGCGCTGTTTCGGTGACAAACCTTCGCTCACTTGTCGCCGCCAACCGGACCGGATAACCACGCTTCAGCCGGCTCACCTTTAGTCGAGAGTTTTCCCATCATGGCGCGTAACAAGATTGCGTTGATTGGCGCTGGCCAAATCGGCGGCACGCTCGCCCACCTCATCGGTCTCAAGCACCTCGGCGACGTCGTGATGTTCGACGTCATGGAAGGCATCCCGCAGGGCAAATCGCTGGATATCGCCCAGTCGTCGCCGGTCAATAAATTCGACGCCAAGTTCACCGGCGCCAACACTTACGAAGCCATCGAAGGCGCCGACGTCTGCATCGTCACCGCCGGCGTGCCGCGAAAGCCGGGCATGAGCCGCGACGATCTGCTCGACATCAATCTCAAGGTGATGGGCCAGGTCGGCTCCGGCATCAAGAAATACGCGCCCGACGCCTTCGTGATCTGCATCACCAACCCGCTCGACGCGATGGTGTGGGCGCTGCAGAAATCCTGCGGCTTGCCGCAGCAGAAGGTGGTCGGCATGGCCGGCGTGCTCGACTCGGCCCGCTTCCGTTATTTCCTCGCCGACGAATTCAACGTTTCGGTGGAAGACGTCACCGCCTTCGTGCTCGGCGGCCACGGCGATACCATGGTGCCGCTGACGCGTTATTCGGCGGTGGCCGGCATTCCCGTGCCCGATCTGGTGAAGATGGGCTGGTCGACGCAGGCGCGCATCGACGACATCGTCAAGCGCACCGCCAATGGCGGCGCCGAAATCGTCAACCTGCTCAAGACCGGCTCGGCCTTCTACGCGCCGGCGGCGTCCGCGATCTCGATGGCGGAAAGCTATTTGCTCGACAAGAAGCGCGTGTTGCCTTGCGCCGCATGGCTCAACGGCGAATACGGCGTCAAGGATCTCTATGTCGGCGTGCCGGTGGTGATCGGCGCCAAGGGCGTCGAGCGCGTCGTCGAGGTCGAATTCACCAGCGCCGAGCGCGCCATGTTTGAGAAGTCGGTGGATTCGGTGAAGGGCTTGGTCGAGGCCTGCAAGAAGATCGCGCCGGCTCTTGCCTAGTCAAAACAGGCCGGCCTTCGCCGGGGGTAGCACATGAACATCCATGAGTATCAAGCGAAGGCCGTGCTGAAAGAATTCGGCGTGCCGGTGCCGCGCGGCGTGCCGGCTTTCAGCGTGGACGAAGCGATCAAGGGCGCCAACGAACTCGGCGGCCCGGTCTGGGTGGTGAAAGCCCAAATCCACGCCGGCGGGCGCGGTAAAGCCGGCGGCGTCAAGGTGGTGAAATCCATCGACGACGTGAAGAAGGAGTCCTCCCGCATTCTCGGCTCGACTTTGGTTACGCATCAGACGGGCCCGCACGGCAAGAAGGTCAACCGGCTCTATATCGAATAAGGCTCGGCGATCGACCGCGAGTTCTATCTGTCGGCGCTGATCGACCGCGAAACCTCCGAAGTCGCGTTTGTCGTCTCCACCGAAGGCGGCATGGATATCGAGGAAGTCGCCAAGAGCCATCCCGAGAAGATCATTACTTTCTCGGTCGATCCCGCTACCGGCATCATGCCGCATCACGGCCGCCTGGTGGCGCAGTCGCTCAAGCTCACCGGCGACCTCGCCAAGCAGATCGAGGCTATTCTCCCCAAGCTCTATGCCGCCTTCATCGCCAAGGACATGAGCATGCTGGAGATCAATCCGCTGGTGGTGACCAAGGACAACAAGATCATCTGCCTCGACGCCAAGGTCGATTTCGACGGCAACGCGCTCTACCGCCACGCCGACATCATGGCATTGCGCGATCTGACCGAGGAAGACGAGAAGGAAACCGAGGCTTCGAAATTCGATCTCAATTACATCGCGCTCGAAGGCTCGATCGGCTGCATGGTCAACGGCGCCGGCCTCGCCATGGCGACCATGGACATCATCAAGCTCTACGGCATGGCGCCGGCGAACTTTCTCGATGTCGGCGGCAGCGCCACCAAGGAGAAGGTTACGGCGGCGTTCAAGATCATCACCTCCGATCCGAGCGTGAAGGGCATATTGGTGAATATCTTCGGCGGTATCATGAAATGCGACGTGATCGCGGAGGGCGTGGTCGCCGCGGTCAAGGAAGTAGGGCTGAAGGTCCCGTTGGTGGTTCGCCTAGAAGGCACCAATGTCGACCTCGGCAAGAAGATCATCGCCGAGTCGAAACTCAACGTTGTTTCCGCCGACGACCTCGACGACGCCGCGCAAAAAATTGTCAAAGCCGTGAAGGAGGCCGCGTAATGAGCGTCCTCATCGACAAGAACACCAAGGTCATCTGCCAGGGCTTTACGGGCAAGAACGGCACTTTCCATTCCGAACAGGCCATCAAGTACGGCACCAAGATGGTCGGCGGCACTTCGCCGGGCAAAGGCGGCCAGACGCACCTCGGTCTGCCGGTGTTCGACACCGTCGCCGAAGCGCGCGAAAAGACGGGCTGCGACGCCAGCGTCATCTATGTGCCGCCGCCGGGCGCGGCCGACGCGATCTGCGAAGCGATCCAAGCCGAAATTCCATTGATCGTCTGCATCACCGAAGGCATCCCGGTGATGGACATGGTCAAGGTCAAGCGTGCGCTATCGGGTTCGAAGTCGCGGCTGATCGGACCGAACTGTCCGGGCGTGATGACCGCGGGCGAATGCAAGATCGGCATCATGCCGGGAAACATCTTCAAGCAGGGCTCGGTCGGCATCGTGTCGAGCTCCGGCACTCTGACCTATGAGGCGGTATTCCAGACCAGCCGCGAAGGCTTGGGCCAGACCCCTGCGGTCGGCATCGGCGGCGATCCCGTCAAAGGCACCGAATTCATCGCGGTGCTGGAATTGTTCCTGGCCGATCCTGCGACCAAATCGATCGTCATGATCGGCGAAATCGGCGGTTCGGCCGAGGAGGATGCGGCGCAATTCCTCAAGGATGAAGCCAAGCGCGGCCGCAAAAAGCCGATGGTCGGATTTATCGCCGGCCGCACCGCGCCTCCGGGCCGCCGCATGGGCCATGCCGGCGCGATCATCTCGGGTGGCAAGGGCGATGCGCCCTCCAAGATTGCGGCCATGGAATCGGCCGGCATCAAGGTGTCGCCGTCGCCGGCGCGCATCGGCAAGACGCTGGTGGAAGTCCTCAAAGGCTAGGCCGCCCAACCGTCCTGC
>DASWPX010000108.1:0-6835 GCA_036398395.1 Pseudolabrys sp.
CGCTTTCCGGCCAGCACGGTGTCGATGCCGCCGGCCGCAAGCGTAATCGCTGCGGCGAGGCCCGTGGGGCCGCCGCCAACCACAATCGCCGATGTGTTGATCGTCTCCGGCATCGAAAGGCCTCTGTCTGGCTTTAACTAGCATGGCTCGATGCGCTATGCACGGCGGCATGACCGGGACTTCGCATCACGGGCTCGAGCATCTGCCGCCGGCGGCCGGCCGGTTAGGCGCCGTCTTCGCGCGGCCGAAAATCATCGCGATTGCGTGCATCGTCGCCCTCGCGGGCGCCGGCTGGTTCTATCTCGGCTTGCAGGCCACAGGCACGATCGATGCGCTGTGCCATGCGCTTCCCGATGGCGGCCGAACCGGCGCGGCGAAAGTGGCCATCGTGGCGGCCATGTGGTGCGCCATGACGCTCGCCATGATGCTGCCGACCGCGGCGCCCATGATCCTCACTTACGCCGAGATTGCCGATACCGCCGCCCGCAAAGGCGAGGCGGTCGTATCGCCCTTCGTGATCGCCGCCGGTTACGCGCTGGTATGGCTTGGCTTCGCCTTGCTCGCTGCGCTGGCGCAACTCGTCCTGACGCGCGCCGCGCTGCTCGATGCCGGCATGGCCTCCGCCAGCGGGCTGTTTTCCGGCGCGGTCATGCTCGGCGCCGGGGCCTATCAATTCTCCGCGCTCAAGCATGCCTGCCTGACGCAATGCCGGCATCCGTTTCCGTTCTTCTTTGCCAATTGGAAAACGACGCCGCGCGGCGTGTTCGGTCTCGGCGTCCGGCAGGGGCTTTATTGCCTCGGCTGCTGCTGGGCGATGATGCTGGTGATGTTTGCGGTCGGCGTGATGAATGTCGCATGGATGGCGGCGCTCGGCATCGTCATGGCGATCGAGAAGATCGGCGTCGGCAGGCGGTTTACGCATGCGGTCGGCGCCGTCTTGATCGTCATCGGCGCCGGTTTCGTTCTGACCGCACTAGCCCATTGGCCGGGCCAGGCGATTTAAGCTACAAAATCGAAAAGCCGGGGGTTCGATCGTGACCGAAGCGTGGACGTTGAAGGGCGAGATGACGCTGTCGTGCAGTTGCACGGTGTTCTGTCCTTGCGTGCTCTCGCTCGGCGACCATCCGCCGACGGAAGACCGCTGCCAGACCTGGGCCGGCATTCGCATCGACCAGGGCAACGTCGACAGCGAGGATTTGTCGGGACTTAAAGTTGGGTTGATGATGGATCTGCCGGGCATCATGTCGCGCGGCAACTGGACCGCCGCGCTGTTCGTCGACGACAAGGCGTCGGCCATGGCAGTCAAAGGCCTCACGCGAATTTTTACCGGCCGCGTCGGCGGCACCACCCATCTGCTGTCGATCCTGGTCGGGCAATTCCTCGGCGTGCGGCAGGTGCCGATCAGTTACGAGACGCAGGGCGAGACCCGCATCGTGCGCATCGAGAAATATGTCGACGGCGCCGTCACGCCGGTGCGCGGCCATGACGCCGGCAATGTCGTGATCCGCAACAGCCAATACTGGATCGGTCCGGACATCATCGTGTCGCGCGCCGACAAGTCGCGCTTCCGCGGCTTCGGCCGCAACTGGAACCTGGCCGGCCGTTCGGCCGAGATCGTCAAGCTCGATTGGGGCAACCAATAGCGATGTTCGGGCGCGTGCGCGCTTTCACGATCCATGTCTTCACCGCCTGCGGCGCGGCGCTGGCTTTGCTTGCGCTGATTCTGGCGACCGGCGGGCATTGGGCGGCGATGTTCGTCTGCCTCGGTGTTGCTTTGGTCGTCGACGGCATTGACGGGCTCTTGGCGCGCGCCTTCAAGGTGGCGGAACTGTTGCCGCGCTGGTCGGGCGAAGGGCTTGATCTTGTGGTCGATTTCACGACCTACGTTTTCGTGCCGGCCTATGCGATCGCCGCCAGCGGCTTTTTGCCCGACGCCTTGGCCATTCCGGCCGGCATGATCATCGTCATCAGCGGGGCGCTCTACTTCGCCGACCGCGAAATGAAAACGCGCGAGAATTATTTTCGCGGCTTTCCGGCGGTGTGGAATCTCGTCGCCTTCTATCTCTATATTTTGGCGCCGCCGCCCTGGGTGGCGGCCGGCGGCGTGGCGGCGCTGGCAGCTTTGACTTTCGCGCCGATCCAGTTCGTGCACCCGCTGCGGGTCAAGCAGCTTCGTGTTTTGAACATCGCGCTGATGTGCGTCTGGGCCGCGCTGGCGGCGGTGGCCATCGTGCAGAATCTAGACCCCGATCCTTATGTCACCTGGCCGCTTCTGGCGATCGCGATCTATTTTTTCGTCGCCGGGCTATGGCGCCGCCGCATCTGAAGGAGCCTTCAATGTCCCGGCCGGTTCTTTTAATCGCAGGCGGCAGCCGCGGCATCGGCGCCTCGACCGCCAAGCTTGCCGCCGCTCGCGGTTATGATGTCGCGGTGAACTACAATACCAACGCCAATGCCGCGGCGAGTGTGGTCGAGGCGGTTAAGGCTGGCGGCGGCAAAGCCATCGCGCTGCGAGGCGACATGGGCGTCGAAGCCGATATCGAGCGGGTGTTCGCCGAGACCGCCACGGCCTTGGGGCCGCTCACCCATTTTGTGCATTCGTCCGGCATCATTGGCAGGTTTTCCCGCCTCGACGAAGTCGAAGCCTCGACCCTGCGCGCGGTCCTCGATCTCGACACCTTCGGCGCGATGCTCTGCCTGCGCGAATGCGTGCGGCGCATGTCGACCCGACACGGCGGCACAGGCGGCTCGGTGGTGATGCTGTCGTCGATGGCGGCGATCGTGGGCAATGCCGGCGAAGGCGTTTGGTATGCCGCTGCCAAGGGCGCCATCGACTCGCTGGTCATCGGCGCTTCGCGCGAGGTGGCCAAGGAAGGCATGCGCATCAATGCCGTCTCGCCGGGCATGATCGACACCGACATCCAGCCGCCCGGAAGGCTGGAGCGGTTCATCCCGAACATTCCTATGGGCCGGGCGGGCAAAGCTGACGAGGTTGCGGAAGCGATTCTGTTCCTGCTGTCCGACGCGGCGTCCTATATCAATGGCGCCAACCTGCGGGTCTCGGGAGCGAGGTAGCTTGTTTTCGGCGCTTGGCTCCCTATGATCCCGGCCGAAACCGGCCGCATCAACAATCCAAACTTTTAAAGGGGTGAAACATGGTCGCAGCAGTGCGCGTACACAAACACGGCGGTCCCGAGGCTCTCACGCTGGACAACATCGAAGTCCCGGCGCCCGGCCAGGGCCAGATCAAGATCAAGCAATTTGCCTGCGGCGTGAATTTCATCGACACCTATTTCCGCGTCGGCATGTATCCCTCGCCGGTCGGCATGCCTTTCGTGTCGGGCAATGAAGGCGCCGGCGAAGTGACGGCGGTCGGTCCGGGCGTGACGGATGTCAAGGTCGGCGACCGTATCGCTTATGTCGTGCCGCTCGGCGGCTATGCGGCAGAGCGCCTGCTGCCCGCGGAACGCGCGGTCAAGCTGCCGGATAACATCACCTATGAGCAGGCCGCAGCGATGATGCTCAAAGGTATGACCGTGCAATATCTGCTCAACCGCACCTACAAGGTCGGCAAGGGCACCATCGTGCTGGTGCATGCGGCGGCGGGCGGCGTCGGTCTGATCGCCTGCCAATGGGCCAATCATCTCGGCGCCACCGTCATCGGCACCGTCGGCTCCAAGGAAAAGGCCGAGCTCGCCAAGAAGAATGGTGCGCATCACACGATCCTGTACCGCGATGAGGACTTTGCGGCGAAGGTGAAGGAGATCACCAGCGGCAAGCTTTGCGACGTGGTCTATGACGGCATCGGCAAGGATACGTTCCCGGCTTCGCTCGATTGCCTTCGCCCGCTCGGTTATTTCGTGAGCTTCGGCGCCTCGTCGGGGCCGATCGAAGCGTTCAACATCAACATCCTTCAGGCCAAGGGTTCGCTGTTCGCGACCCGTCCGACGCTCAACCACTATGCCGCCAAACGCGAAGATCTGGTGGCGACGGCCAAGGACCTGTTCGAGAAGGTCGGCTCCGGCGCCGTCAAAATCCCGGCCAGCCACAAATACGCCCTCAAGGATGCCGCCCAGGCCCACAAGGACCTGGAAGGCCGCAAGACCACGGGCTCTGTGATCTTGGTTCCGTAAGACACCGCTTACGATTACACGCATCTGCGATGGCCGGGCTAGTAACCCCAAGTCGGGTTTACCCGGCTTGGGGCATTTAATTTTGCGCAGCTCGGGCAGCCCCGAGTTGCGATTGCCATTTTGCTTATGTACCCAAGGCTCATGCCCCATCTGACGACCCATGTGCTCGATACCACCTCCGGCAAGCCGGCGGCGGGCATGCGCGTGGTGTTGCGCCGCGCGGGAACGTCGGCAGTGCTGGCGGACACAAGCACCAACGGCGATGGCCGGCTCGACAAGCCGCTGCTGGATGGCGACGCGCTCGCGCCGGGGTCTTACGAAATCGCTTTTCACGTCGGCGATTATTTCCGTGGCCAAGGTGTGACTTTGGCGGACCCGGCATTCCTCGATGTGGTGCCGGTACGGTTTTCAGTCGCGGCCGAGCGCGACTACCATCTGCCGTTGCTGATCTCGCCCTACGGCTATTCGACCTATCGCGGGAGTTGACGCTCGGTGCCCGGCATGGACGTGAAACCTCCCGAATTAAAGCCTTGGGGCCGCTTTGCCGCCCTCGGCCTCGGCTTTGTCGCCATGCTGGCCGGACAACTCGTCGCGCTGTTTGCGTTGGCGTGGTGGCTGGACGCTCCGCTCGCAGGAATGCCGGATTTCAGCGGCGACGGCGTGGCAATAGCGTTGATCATCTTCATATCGACGCCGGTGCAGTTCTTTCTGCTTGCGGCCTTTGCGCAACGCAGAGGCGGCAATTTCCTGGCTTATCTCGGCCTGACGCTGCCGCGCCGCAGTGAAGTGGTGTTCGGCGTCATCGTGATCGCCGTTTTTATTATAATCGGCGATGCGCTGACCTGGCTTCTCGGCAACGACATCGTCACGCCGTTTCAGAACGATATTTACCGCACCGCCGCGGAAGCGGGATTTTTACCGCTGCTGCTCCTCCTGATCGCGGTCGTGGTGTTGACGCCGATCGGCGAGGAGACCTTGTTCCGCGGTTTTCTGTTTCGCGGCTGGCTGCAACAGCCGCGCGACGCCTGGGCGGTCATCGTCATCACCGCGCTGCTCTGGTCGATCATCCATGTTCAGTACGACTGGTTTGTCATTTCGCAGATTTTCGTCTCCGGCCTGCTGCTCGGCTGGATACGCTGGGCGACCGGCTCGACAATATTGACTATCCTGCTGCATGCGCTGATCAATACAGAGGGCATGCTGGAAACTTTCGTGGCGCAGAAATGGCTGAGCTAGACCTTGCCGCGCTCGGCGCGCGCGCCGAGCAGATGATCAACACGCTCGGATCGATCTCGGCAGAACCCAACCGGCTGGTGCGGCTGTTTCTGACGCCTGAGCACCGCGCCGCCGCCGACCTCGTGGCGCGGTGGATGGAGGATGCCGGGCTCGCCGTTTCCGAAGATGCGCTCGGCACCGTGCGCGGCTCGTGGGCCGGCAGCGGCAAGAAACGCCTGCTGATCGGTTCGCATATCGACACCGTGGTCGAGGCCGGGATGTTCGACGGCCCGTTCGGCGTCATCGCCGGGATTCTTGCCGCCGGACATTTCGCCAAGGCGGGGCGCAAGCTGCCTTTCGGCATCGACGTACTGGCCTTCGGCGACGAGGAAGGCATCCGCTTCGACGCGACGCTGGCGTCGTCTACCGCCTGCGCCGGTGTGTTCGACACCGCCACCTTGCCGCTTGCCGATGCCAATGGCATCACGCTGGCCGAGGCGATTGCGCGTTACGGCAAGAACGTCGCCGATATTTCGGCAGCGGCTTACGCGCGTGACGCTGCCGCCGCCTATGTCGAAGTCCACATAGAGCAAGGGCCGGTGCTCGAATATCGTAACCAGCCGCTCGGCGTGGTTACCGCGATCGCCGGCCAGACCCATCTCAACGTGGAATTTCTCGGTGAGGCCGGCCACGCCGGCACCGTGCCGATGATGCTGCGCCGCGACGCGCTGGCCGGCGCCGCCGAGTCGATCCTGCTTGCTGAACGAATGGCGCGCGACACGCGTGGCGAGGTGCTGGCGACCGTCGGTCATATCCACATTCCGGCCGCCGCTTCCAATGTGATCGCCGGCAACGTGGCGATGATCGCCGATATTCGCTCGGGTTCGGACGCGGCGCGCGCGTCCTTCGTCGAGCGTTTCAAAGCCGAAGCGCGCGCGATTGCCGAGCGCCGCCATCTCGGCCTGCTGGTGACGACCACGCGCGACGTAGCCACGACGCACTGCGATCCGGCCGTGCCGGACGGCTTTGCGGCGGCGATCAAGGCAGTGGGCGGCGAGCCGCTGCGGCTTGCCTCCGGCGCCGGCCATGACGGCACAGCCATGGCCAAGCTCTGCCCGATCGGCATGCTTTTCGTGCGCTGCCGCGGCGGCATCAGCCACAACCCGGCCGAATATGCCGGTCCCGCCGACATGGCGCTCGCCGTCGCCGCGCTGATCAAGTTCATCGAGGGGTTCAAAACATGAGTTTCGTGGACGATAATTTCGCACGCGAGGTCGCGTTTCTAAAAGAGCTGGTGCGCGTACCATCCGACAACCCGCCCGGCGACTGCGCGCGTCACGGCGAGAAATCGGCGGAATTGTTCGAGGGCCTCGGCTTCACGGTCGAGCGTCATCCGGTGCCGCAGGCGCTGGTCAACCAATACGGCATGAAATCGGTGACCAATCTGGTCATCCGGCAGAAATTCGGCGCCGGCACAGGCCCGGTGA
>DASWPX010000109.1:0-8292 GCA_036398395.1 Pseudolabrys sp.
GCAGGCGAGATGCCGGCCGGCGTTCTGATAGACCACGCCGCAAATGTCGTTCGGATAAAAGCCCGAGAAGGCGCGGTTCACCACCACTTGCGCGACCGCCATCTGGCCGCGTATCGGCTCGCTGCGCGCCTCGAAATAGATCGCGTTGGCGAGGCAGCGTTCGGCGCGCGCGCGCTCCTTGCCTTCAAGGTGCAGACGTTCGGCGGGCGAGGGAGGGGGCACGCCGGGCGCCGGACGCGGCATCGGCACCATGCCGAGCGGAATCGCGGCCGACATCGGCAGCGATATCGGCGCGGTCTCGGACGGGACCGATTCCATGTCGACGCTGGCAAGCTGGATCGGCGCCGAGGCCAAAGCCGACTGCGGGTCCGGATCGGCCGCGCGCAATTCCGAATTGGTCAGATTGCCGGAGCCGAATTTCGAGCCATCCTTGCCGCCTGGTTGCGACATGGCGAAGGCGACGGCGTCTTCATGCCGCACGGCGGCAAGCCTCGCGATCGGCGAAGCGGCGGTTTTGATAATGTCGCGCGGGATCGCAACCGTGGCGGAAGCTTCCTGCTCGAATGAAATGAATTCGATGCCGGAGCGGATACGGTCCGGCAAGTTGGCGACACGCGCGCAGTTGTCGTTGAAAAAGGCGGCCGCGCCTTCGACCGAGCGGATGTTGGCGAGATCGAACAGGCCGAGCATCAGTGCGGAAACCGCAAAGACGGTGCAGGCGCGCTGTGCGCCGTGAAAGAATTTTTCCCCGGCCGTCGGACCGGAATAGCGAACGGTGTTGCGCGTCAACAAATTCAACTCCCCGCCAGAGCCGCACGAATTTTTTTCGTGTCAGGCGTTCGGACCATAGCGGGAGAGAATGTGCTTGCGTCGTTTGTTAAGACTTTTTTGACCAAACAAGGCAAACGGGCGTGATTAATTTAACCAAGCGAGGCGGCCTTCTCCGGGGTTCGGCGGGCTTGGCTTCGACCGGCGCGAACCGGGCGCGTCCGGGACCGGAAAAGCCCCGAAATGCTGGCCCGGATCGGCCCCGCCGGAAGCCTGCAAAACGCATTCGCCGGGCGACGGAGCCTGCTTTTGCGGTTCTTGAACCTTTAACTTTGCCTGCCCATATTAGCCGGACCGGAAGGCAGGTGCCGTTTGGAATGGGGGACGCCTCCTACAGGGCCCCCGTCAAAGTCGCTTCAAGCGAGGGCTTTGAGACCATGTCACGAGTTCCGTCACTATCCAGTCCGTTCCTGCTGGGCTTCGACGAGATCGAGCGCGTGCTCGACCGCGTTGCCAAGGGTGCCGACGGCTACCCGCCCTACAATATCGAACGGCTGGCGCGCGATGGGCAAAACCCTGAACGGCTGCGTATCACGCTTGCCGTCGCCGGCTTCACCCGCGACCAGCTCGATGTCAGCATCGAAGAAAGTCAGTTGGTGATCCGTGGACGGCAGGTGGATGACAAGAGCCGCCAATATCTCCACCGCGGCATCGCCGCGCGCCAATTCCAGCGCACCTTCGTGTTGGCGGACGGCATGGAGGTGATGGGCGCGGACTTGAAGAACGGATTGTTGTCGATCGATCTGGTGCGGCCGCAAGCCGAGCGGATCGTCAAGACGATCTCGATCAACGAGTGCGAATAACGGAATTTGCGACCACAGGACTCGACCGCGTTAAGCGTTCAATGTGAAAGGATCGAGTGCCATGACCAACGACAAGCAGATAGAGACGACGACCGTCAACCCGGTGATCACGCAGGATGCGCTGGCGCATCTCGGCGACGGCAGGTTGGCCTATGTGAAAACGGTGCGCTCGGAAGACGTCGCGCATCTGTTCCCGCAGGCGCCGAAGATCGAGCCCGGCATCAAGCTGTTCGCGCTGCATGCGGCCGACGGCACGCCGATGATGCTCACCGACACGCGCGAGGCCGCGCTGGCCAATGCCTGGAGCCAGGAGCTCGAGGCCGTGAGCGTTCATTAATTCTTTTGGTCGTCCCCGCGACGGCGGGGACCCATAACCACTGCAATCGAAATATAAAAAGGGCGCAGCTATGTCAGCTGCGCCCTTTTTTGTTGTCGATGGGAAACGGAGTATGGGTCCCCGCCGTCGCGGGAACGACAATACTACGCTGCGCTGCTTGCCGCTGGCATCGCCAGCACGGCATAGAGCGCGTCGGCATCGCGCGATTCGCGCAGCTTGCGGGCGATGTCCGGATCGCGCAGCAGGCGCGCCACGCGCGCCAGCGCCTTGAGATGGTCGGCGCCGGCGGCTTCCGGCGCCAGCAGCAGAAAAATCAGGTCGACCGGCTGGCTGTCGAGCGCCTCGAAATCGATCGGCCGCTCGAGCCGCGCGAACAACCCGAACAGGCGGCCGAGTTTCGGCAGCTTGCCGTGCGGAATCGCCACGCCGTTGCCGACGCCCGTCGAACCGAGCTTCTCGCGTTGCAGGAGAATTTCCAGAATCGCGCGTTCGCTTTGACCCGTGAGTTCGGCCGCGCGGGCGGCGAGCTCCTGGATCGCTTGCTTCTTACCGTTGACCTTCAGCGCCGGAATAATCGCGGTCGGCGCGATGAGATCGGTGAGCGTCATGGACATGTCCAATGATTGGAAATGGCGGCAGCAAGTTATTAAGGGGGTGTTGAGGTCGCGGTCCTTATAGAGCGGTCAGTGGCAAGGTCAATGGCCGGGTCTGGGCAAAGCCTGCCGTTTTTTCCGTCATTGCGAGCATATTCAGCCTCCGCGGCGGCCTTGCTGGTCCTTGCGGCGCCGCTTGTAGCGGCGCAATTGCTTTTCGATTCGCGCCGAAGCCTGCTCGGCGCTGTCATAGGCGTCGGCCGCCATGCCTTCGGCTTCCAGCATGGTGCCGGAATCCAAATGCAGAACGCACTCGGTGCGAAAGCCGAAGCCGTCTTTGCCGATGGTGGCGTGCCCGGAATATCCGCCGTGAAAATATTTGGAGGTCGCTTCCTCGACCCGATCGGTAATGCGTTGCTGCAGGGCCGTGCCGATATTGATGTTCTTACCCGATACGCGCATAGGCATTCTTTTTTGCCTCCCTGTCGGACGCGGACGGCTTGCCGCGCCACTCATTGCACTCGGTAAATACCTCGGCTCTGAAAAGTTCCATCTCCAGTTCTATTCCTCGTTCTAAACATTGGCCGCTTGTTTCTCGCGCCGCCGTTGCACCGACGATGGAATGCGCATCGCCTCGCGGTACTTGGCAACCGTGCGGCGCGCGATATCGATGCCAGCTTCGCGCAGCTTGTCGACGATGGTGTCGTCTGAAAGTACGTCGATGGCGTTCTCGCTGTCGATCAACTGGCGGATGCGATGACGCACCGCCTCAGCGGAGTGCGACTCGCCGCCGTCGGATGCCGCGATCGACGAGGTGAAAAAATATTTCAGTTCGAAAATGCCGCGGCTGGTCGCCATGTATTTATTGGCGGTGACGCGCGACACCGTCGACTCGTGCATGCCGATGGCGTCGGCGACGGTTTTCAGATTGAGCGGGCGCAGATGCTGCACGCCCCTGGTGAAGAAGCCGTCCTGCTGGCGCACGATTTCGCTCGACACCTTGAGAATGGTTTTGGCGCGCTGGTCAAGCGCGCGCACCAGCCAGGTCGCGGTTTGAAGACAATCGGCCAGATAGGTCTTGTCCTTGTCGTTGCGCGTGGTCTTCGACACCTGCGTGTAATAACGCTGGCTGATAAGGACTTTCGGCAGCGTGTCGGAATTCAACTCGACCTGCCAGCTGCCGTCCGGCGCCGCGCGCACATAGACGTCGGGCACGATCGGCTGCACCAGCGTCGAGCCGAAGGCGAGACCCGGTTTGGGATTGAGATTGCGGATTTCGGCGATCATGTCGGTGAGGTCTTCGTCGTTGACGCCGCATAGGCGCCGCAACGCGGCCAGATCGCGCTTGGCGAGAAGATCCAGATGTTCGACGAGCGCACGCATCGCCGGGTCGAAGCGGTTGCGCTCCTTGAGCTGGAGCGCGAGGCATTCGGTGAGATTGCGCGCGCAGACGCCGGGCGGGTCGAAGGTTTGCAGTACCGCCAGCACCGCCTCGATTTCGGCGCGCGGCGCGCCGAGTTTTTCGCCGACGGTGTCGAGGTCGCCGGAGAGATAGCCGGTCTCGTCCACCATATCGACCAGATAGCGCCCGATCATGCGGCGGGCCGGATCGGAAATCGCCAGCGCCATCTGCTCGGCGAGATGATCCGCCAGCGTGATCTCGGCCGAGATGAAGGATTCCAGATTGTAGCCCGAATCGTCGGAGCCGCCGGTGCCGACGCCTGACCATTCCGAATAGGCCGGCGGCGGGGTTTCCACCGCCGCGGTTTTGGCGCCGCCGTCGTCGGGGAATACGTTTTCGAGTTCGGTGCCCAGACCCTGCTCCATGGAGGCCCGGTTGGTCTCCAGGTCGTCGCCCATCCAGTCGGCGGTCGGCGCGGTGTCCTCGTTGCGCTCCGCGATGGCGGCTTCGGGCTCGGCCCCGTGAACGGGGTTATCGTCGGCCTCGGCGCGTTCCAAAAGCGGATTGCGCTCGAGTTCGCCTTCCACATAGGCTGCCAGATCGAGACTGGAGAGTTGCAGCAGCTTGATGGCTTGCATCAGCTGCGGCGTCATCACCAGGGCTTGGGTCTGGCGAAACTCTAGTCTTTGAGACAAGGCCATATAGGTTTCCCGGCGGAAACTGGTCCGATTCTTGCTTGTTTTTGACTATAGCAGGTTCCAACTTCGAGCGGTAATTGATTCCGCATTGCGGCATTGCACAAATAATGTGCTGCGCCGAAGCTGCCGGTCGCTTATAGGCGGAATTCCTCGCCCAGATAGAGCCGCCGCACGTCCGGGTTATTCACGATATCCTCGGCCCGGCCCTCCATCAGCACTTCGCCCGAATAAATGATGTAGGCGCGGTCGGTCAGACCCAGCGTCTCGCGCACATTGTGGTCGGTGATCAGCACGCCGATGCCGCGGTTGGTCAGATGGCGCACCAGCGCCTGAATGTCGCCGACGGCGATCGGATCGATGCCGGCAAAGGGTTCGTCCAGCAGCATGTAGCTCGGCCGAGTCGCCAGTGCGCGGGCAATCTCGACGCGGCGGCGCTCGCCGCCTGACAGCGCGATGGCCGGCGTCTTGCGCAGCCGCGCGATGTTGAATTCCTCGAGCAGCGCGTTGAGGTCCGCGTCGCGGCGGCGGCGGTCCGGCTCGACCACTTCCAGCACCGCGCGGATGTTTTCCTCGACATTGAGGCCGCGAAAGATCGACGCCTCCTGCGGCAGATAACCGATGCCGAGGCGGGCACGCTGATACATCGGCAGCACGGTGACGTCGTAGCCGTCGAGTTCGATCCGGCCGCGGTCGGCCTTGATCAGTCCGGTGATCATATAAAACACCGTGGTCTTGCCGGCGCCGTTCGGCCCGAGCAGCCCGACCGCCTCTCCGCGCCGCACGTAAAGCGTGACGCCCTTGACCACCATGCGGCCGCCGAAACTTTTCTCCACGCCGTGAGCCGCGAGATAATGCCTGGCGGCCTGACCTTGAGCCGAGCCTTGACGTCCGTCGGCGGCCGAACGCTGCCGGGCGGCCGGTTGCTGCGTGGCCTGGCGCGCGGCATGGGCCTGCGCCGCCTGCTGCTGGCGCGCTTCGGCCGGCGTCATGATCCGGCGAGTGCGCGGCGAGCGGCGCCGGAACAGCGACAGGATATTCACCGGGCTACCTCGCGGCGCATTGAAAGCTCGCGCCCGACATTAGCTGATTCCTGAAGGCCGCGGAGAGTTCAATTGAGCGGCCGTATTTGCACGGGCGAGGGCGCGGCCCGCTGCGGCGGCGCGCCTAAAACGCCGCTCTTGAGGTCTGGGCTGCCCGGGCCGCCGGGCTGAAACAGGCCCTGCACCCGGCCCGTGCCGTTCTTGCCCGATTCGACCCGCGACACGCCGCTGGTCAGGTCGACGACCAGGCGCTCGCCGCGCAGCATATTCTGCCCCTGGGTCATGACCACATCGCCGGTGAGGTCCACCGTATTGGTTCGCATGTCGAAAATGCCGAGGCTGCCGGTGGCGGTCTGATCCTTTTGAGTCACCACCACGCTGCCGCGCGCTTCCAGCCGCTTGATCTTCTGATTGCCGCCGGGACCCGGGGTCGCCGCCTGCATGGACTTTGCGCCCTTATCGGCGTCGTCGCCGCCTTCGTAGAACACCACCAGCGACTTGCACTTCATGATGGTGTCGCCCTGCGTCACCTTCACATTGCCGCTGAAGGTCGCGACCTTGTCCTTGTCGCGTACTTCGAGCGTCGCCGCCTCGATATGCACCGGCTGATCATGGTTCTGCGAAAAGCCTTGCAGGGCGTTCGGCGGCCCCTTCGAAGCCGGCTGCGCTTTAAGCGGCGCGCCGGACAATGCCAGCGCGGCGCAGACCAGAACCAACCGGACAGGCCTTCCGATCATTGCGCGCCGTCCGGCTTGGGGACGGGCGTGTTGTTGAGCATCATCACCATGTCCACGCCATCGTGGAAACGCACCAGATCGCCCGAATCGACGATCTCAAGGCGGTTGGCGTTGAGCTTGCCTTGCAGCATCTCCAATTCGACCGGCTCGTCGGAGACGACGTTGCCCTTTTTGACGTCGACCAGCGCGACGCTCAGGCGGCCTTTATTGCCGGTCGAGGATGACAGCAGGATATTGCGCTCGAGCTTGAGGGTCTCGAGCTTGGTGTTGTAGGTGCCGATATCCGCCGACATTTCCATCGTGCTCTTGTCCTGCATCTGGAGCTTGCCGTGGATGTTGCGCAATTCGACGATGTCGGGCTTGGTCAGGTCCTGCGCCGCCGCTTCCGCGGTAAATTCATAGGCGCGCTCGTCCTTGGTGAAGCCCGACATGCGCGGATTTTCCATGGTGATCTTGGTGCCGGACACCACCAGGTCGTTCATATTGATCGGCAGCCGCGCCAGCATGCGCAGCGGATTGAAATACGTGACCAGCGCAACGACGATCAACCCCGCCATTACCGCCAGCGGGATGGCGATGCGCATGGTGCGCACCAGCCGGCTGTGACGGCGCGCGGACTGGAACGCGCGCGCGCTGTCGCCACGGCTCATGGTCCAATAGGCGTGCGCGGCCTGCTGATCGGTTCGGGCTTTGATCACACGGTCCATTCTTTGAGTTGGATCACGTCGAAGTCAGTGGTTTCCCCTCGACGCAACCTGCCGTCCGAATATGGCTCCGAAGGGGCGAAAGACGACGCCAGCGGCTACGCGTTATGCCACCAATAATACCAGAAAAACAACGGCTTAGGGCGCTAAGCGGAGTGCGAGAAAATGTCCTCGGCGGCCCAGCCGGCCAGATCGAGACGCACGCGGTCGGGCAGGAAGCCGAAACAGGCCGCAGCCAATGCCGTGCGGCCTTCACGCGCCAGCATGACATCGAGCTTTTCCTTCAGCGCATGCAGATGCAGGACGTCGGAGGCCGCATAGGTTACCTGCGGGTCGCTGAGCGTATCGGCGCCCCAGTCCGACGACTGCTGCTGCTTCGAAACGTCGATGCCGAGCAGTTCGCGCGTCAGGTCCTTGAGCCCGTGCTTGTCGGTATAAGTGCGCACCAGCCGCGAGGCGATCTTGGTGCAATAGACCGGCCCGGTCATGACGCCGAAGGCGTTCGCCATGGTGGCGAGGTCGAAGCGAGCGAAATGGAAAATCTTGAGCACCGACTTGTCGGCCAGGAGGCGCTCGATATTCGGCGCCTTCTTCTGGCCGGCCGCGATCTGCACCACGTCGGCCGAGCCGTCGCCGGGCGAGAGCTGCACGACGCAGAGCCGGTCGCGGCGCGGGTCGAGGCCCATGGTCTCGGTGTCGATCGCCACCGCACCCTTGTAGGCGGAGAGGTCGGGCAGATCGCCGCGATGCAGGCGGATGGTCATATGCGGTTCTAGCTCGGATTAATGGTGCCCAGGAAAGGACTCGAACCTTCACGCCTCGCGGCGCTAGTACCTGAAACTAGTGCGTCTACCAATTCCGCCACCTGGGCATGTGCGGATAGGTACGGAGGAGCTTTCGGCTTGTCAATTGAAGCATTTGGCGGCTTTATACAGCCAAGGGCCGATCCTGCATTTGCCCGATAGCCGAGCCCCTTTTTGCCTTTGAAGAGCGTGCCATGGCCGCCAGAAGCAATTTCGACACCTTGATCACCGTCTATGGCGGCTCCGGATTCCTCGGCCGCCACGTGGTGCGGGCGCTCGCCAAGCGCGACTACCGCATAAGGGTGGCGGTGCGCAGGCCGGAACTGGCGAACTTCCTGCAACCGCTC
>DASWPX010000110.1:0-25818 GCA_036398395.1 Pseudolabrys sp.
CTTCGTCACCCCTCTTGACATGCTTCAAGAATCGGTAGCCTACGCCGCCGATTCCAATATTTCCTTCACGGATATGGGGGCTTTGGGGGCCGCTTGTCAATGCGCCGAAGGTCGTTTCGTTCCGTAAAATAAGGGCTTTTCGTCATTCCAGGCCTTGTGGGAGCCTCCCCATTGGGCCGGAATCGGTCGCCTAACGCATCAACGAATCATGAGCCGATTCCATATGAACCGGCGCCTTAGGCCCCTTACCGATGCTCTAAATGGCAATGCAAGCCTCTTATAAAAGGCACGCAGCCCATGGTTGACGAAATTTAATTTTCCCAACCTGTGAATTTCGCCTCAGGTTGACCACCAGAGTCCAACTCCGGTACGCGTTGCGTACCGGAGTTGGACTCTGGTGGTCAACCTCAAAAGCAGCAAAAGACGGTATTAAACTCTACCCGAAAGGCATAGTCGCCGAAGCTACAACCCCCTCACCCTCGGCTCGCCCCGCGCCGCAAACGTCAGCGCGCTCACCGCCCAGACCAGCGCATCGAGCCGGTCCGGCGAGCGGCCCGACGACAGGCCGTCGAGGCCGAAGTCGCACATCTCATCCTCCAGCGCCGGAAAAACCCCGGCGTGTTTGACGCGCCCTTGCTCGTATAATTGCGACACCGGCTCGGCGCGGAAATACTTGCAGCGCGTGGCGCGCACGCAGGTCACCGGCACTTCCGGATCGGCCTCGGCAATCACGGCCTTCACCACGTCGCCGCCCTGATTGACCTCCGCAATTAAAGTGTCGGCCTCGAGCCGCCGCCACAAGGCGATCGCCTTGGTGGCCCAGGCCTGCGGACTGACGCCGGCCACGGTCTCGTCGGCGATCACATAGATCGTGCCGTCCTCGGCGCGTCCGGCGGCGACGATGCCGCAGGCGTCGGCGCCCTTCTTGGCGGAGGCCGGCGGATCGACCGCTACCGCCACCCGCATGAGAGGCGGCGCGGCGTCGACGCGGCAGCTTTCAAGCCCGGCGCGGGTCCACAGCGCGTCGTTGCGCTCCTCGACGATCTCGCCGTCGATCTCCTGGCGGCCCAGCCGCGTTCCCTCATAGCGGGCCAGCACGGTCTCGACGAAATCCGGCGCGAGGTTATAGGCGTTGGCCCGCGTGCCGGCATGCGTCAGCGCCGTGCGCGGATCCGCGATGAGTTTCTTGATGAGCGCGATCGGCCGCGGCGTGGTCGTCACCACCTGCCGCGGCCGCTCGCCAAGGCGCAGTCCGAATTGCAACATATCGAACGTAGAATCGGCATGACGCCACTTGGCAAGCTCGTCCAGCCAGGCGGCGGAAAACTGCGGGCCGCGCAGGCCCTCGTAATTCTCCGCCGAGAAAACTTCCGCCACCGCGCCGTTCGGCCATTGCAGCCGCCGCCGCGTCGGAATCCACTCCGGCCGCTCGTCGTAGCGGTGCACGGCCAGCAGGCCGGAGACGCCTTCCACCATCACCTCGCGCACGTCGTGTTCGGTCTCGCCGATCAGCGCGATGCGCGCTTTTGCATCCGTGGTGGCGACCTGACGAACCCATTCGGCCCCGGCGCGGGTCTTGCCGGAGCCGCGGCCGCCGAGGATGAGCCAGGTCAGCCAGTCCGCGCCGCCATTGGCGCGTTGCGGCGCTTTTTGATGAGGGTGAGCAAATTGCCCGAAGTCGCTGCGGAAGAATTCAACCTTGCGTGGCTTCATCTCCGTAAGCAGCGTCGCCAGCACCTCCGCCTCGGCGGTCGCGTCGAGCGTCGATAAGCGCGTGTATGCGCCGGCCAAGCTCGCGTCGAAACTCGTCGACGTCGGTGGGGATGGGGTCGTCGTCTGGTTCATCGGACGGCATCGCTTCTTCGGGTTTGTAGAGCGTCGCAACCTCGCGCAGGCTGCTCGCGACGCTCGCCAGCGTGCGCGCGCAGCGTTCCGCTTCGCCCTGGTCGCGGGGCGTTATCACTTTGGACACACGCTCGACGGCGGCCATCACATGCCCGACGGCGTTCCGGACGCTGACCGCGAGCGGGGCCTGCGGCTCCGAATCCGGCTCGGCGTCGGTCGCGGATAAGAGCTGTTGCGGCGGGGCCGTAACGGCGGCGGCGCCCGGCGCGACCGGTGCGGTATCGGCCGACGGGTCGACATAGGCCCGGTGCTTCCAGCCCCACTCGTTGATCCGGTTGTTGAGCGTGTCGCGGCAAACACCCATCGTCGCGGCGATGACGCGGACCGGCGTCAGCGTGTGCTCATAAAGCCGCCGGCCCTCGGCGATAAGCTCGGGGGCGATCTGAATCTTTCGGGCGGTCATTAAGTTTCTCCGGCCAAAACGCAAAACGCCGGCTCAAAAGCCGGCGTCATGCAAATCCAAGGAGCTATCGAAGGTCAGCGAAACGAAACCACCGCGATCGCAATCAGCACGACGATGGCGGTAATCAGCATGCCCTGCATCAGGCGGCCAGAAAAGGGGCGCTCGCCGCCCGCGGCGGCAAGTGGCTTCTTCAAAGATGGCGGCTTATCCGAATGGGTCATGCCGCATGCTGTGCGCGTTTGTGCGCTCCGCTTCAAGTAAAGAAATACAGATAAACGACGGTAAATAGCACGACCACGCCGACCGTGCCGGAAACGAGCATGTAGAGCACCGGTACGCCCGGCCGCCCCGCGCGCGCTTCCGTCGCGGTTTCGACGACACGGCCTTGTTCGACATGTGGCATGGCTGATCTCCCTTTGGCGGCGCTGAGCCGACTTCAGGAGAGACAACGCCAAACCGCGCAGGCCCGTTCCCTCGGGGCCGCCGCCGAACGCAATTGTGGAGCATGCGTTAAACATACACCGGCAACGTCACGCTGTCAATATAGTCCTAGGACTTTTATCAAAGTTTTTTCGGGTCGCGCGCTGTAGGAGATATGTCAGGCGCTGGAAGCGGTTAGCCGCATTTACGGCTTCGGCCGCGGCGGCTTGAGGTCGAAACCGATGGTGAAAACCGCATTTTTTTTCGCGTCCTCGACCGTCATCGACCAGCCCGACAGGTCCTGGATATGCGGATGGCACATCGCCACCGTCAGTTCGCGCACCTGGCTGGTGGCGTTGGCGCGTGCCGCAGCCAAGCCGGAGAGCTCAGTTCCCTTGTCATCGGTGAACTGACGCTTCCCATCCGAGAAATGGAAATAATAACGCGGCACGCGGCTCCCCCCGGAGGCGACGGCGAATTGTATTCCCATACCTACTAAACTCTAATGACAGGCTGGTAACCAGCTACCTAAGATTGCGTATTGGCAACCCCTCGCCCGATCGCCGGACCGGGGCGCGGCGGGCCCTTGGCGGCGCCGTCGAAACGGATGCGCGCGTCCTGGATGGCGGGCCGGTTTTTGCGCGCCCAGGAGCCGAGCGCGCTCACCGGTTCGAGCAGCGAACGGCCGAGCCGGGTCAACTCGTAGTCCACGCGCGGCGGCACGGTCGCAAACACCGTGCGCGTCACCAGCCCGTCGCGCTCCAGGCCGCGCAGCGTCAGCGTGAGCATGCGCTGCGAAATGCTGCCCAGGGCGCGGCGCAATTCGTTGAAGCGCTTGGGGCCCTCGCCCAGCGCCGACACCACCAGCACGGTCCATTTGTCGCCGACCCGCGCCAGCACCTCGCTCACCGCCCGGCAGTCCTCGGGCTCATGCAAGGTTCCCTGCAGGTTACCGGGTATCGGGACTGTGCCCCCTTGCGCGATTTTCCTGGTCATCTATTTATCCTCAGTATTCATTCGTAACCAAGATAAGGCCTGCCATGAGCAAACTCAAGATCGCCATCGTCATCAGCACCACGCGCGCCTCGCGCTACGGCCACAAACCCGCGCAATGGATCCGCGATATCGCCGCCCAGCGCGACGACATCGACGCCGAAATCGTCGACCTGCGCGATTTCCCGCTGCCGTTCTTCGACGAAGTGGCGTCCAACGCCTGGGTGCCGTCGCAGAACCCGGTCGCCCAGCGCTGGCAGAAAAAGGTCGCCGAGTTCGACGGCTATATTTTCGTGACCGCCGAATACAATCACAGCATGCCGGCCGTTTTGAAGAACGCGCTCGATTACGCCTCGCCCGAGTGGAACAAGAAAGCCGCCGCTTTCGTCGGCTACGGCGCGGTCGGCGGCTCGCGGGCCATCGAGCATCTGCGCGGCATCGCCGCCGAACTGCAATTGGCCACCATCAAGACCGGCGTCTACATCCAGGGCGCGGATTTCTTTGCCGTGTGGAAGGAAGGCAAGGACGTGAAGGACCTCGCGCACCTGCAGCCCGGCGTGAAAGATCTGCTCGACCAGCTCGTCTGGTGGGCCAGCGCGCTCAAAGCCGCACGCGATCGCGACCTTGCCACCGCGGCCGCGGCATAGAGGCCGAGCCGCCGCGTCATATGATCTTAACAATCCGGTAACCAGGTATTAACCGCAAAAAAACCTGAGCCGGACTAGGGTCCCCAGCCGATCGGCCGCTGGGGATCATGCTCGGAACTGTTTTCTCTATCGACCTCAAGCGAGGCTGGTGGCCGGTGATGGCCGCCGGCCTCGCCGTTTTCGTCGCCGTCTTTGCCGCGCTGATCGTATTCGGCACTGGCTGGGCCGCCGCAATCGTCCAGAGCCTCCCGGCGACCGCTCTCAGCGCCTTCATCGCCGCGCTGCCGGCCCTGCTCGCCATGAGCGCCGCCAGCATGGCGATAGCGCGGCGTCTGCCCCGTGAAAACGAGCAGATGCGCACCGCCATCGACAGCATGGCCCAGGGCCTGTGCATGTTCGATGCATCGGAACGGCTGGTCGTCTGCAATTCGCAATATTTCGAAATGTACGGCCTGACCTCGGATGACGTACAGCCCGGCTGCACGCTGTCCGACGTGCTGACCAAAAGGGCCGCGAAAGGCACCTTCGCGCGCGACATCCACCAATACCGCAAGGAACTGGTATCCGAGGTTGCCCGCGGCAAGACCACGGTGCACGAGGTGAAGTCCACCGGCGGACGGTTGCTGCTGGTCATGAACCATCCGATGAAGGGCGGCGGCTGGATCGGCACGCATGAGGACATTACCGAGCGCCGCCAGGCCGAGCAGCAGCGCACCACCATGCAGCAGCAGGAACAGCGCCGCTCCGTCATCGAGAACGCGATCAACGCGTTCCGCCAGCGCGCCGAATCGCTGCTGCAGACCGTCGTCGACAGCGCGGGCGACATGCGCGCGACGGCGGCCGTCATGTTCAATTCGTCGGGCCAGACCTCGCAACGCGCCGAGGGCGCGGTGCAGACTTCGAACAAGGCTTCGAGCAACGTCGAAAGCGCGGCCTATGCCGCCGACGAATTGTCCAACTCGATCGCCGAGATCGGACAGCGCGTCGGCCAGACCGCCGAGGTCGTGAGATTCGCGGTCGGCGAGGCGCAGGCCACCAACCAGGACATCAACGCGCTGGCGCTGGCCGCGCAGAAGATCGGCGATGTCATCAAGCTGATCCGCAGCATCGCGGGCCAAACCAATCTGCTGGCGCTCAATGCCACCATCGAGGCGGCACGCGCCGGCGAAGCCGGCCGCGGCTTCGCCGTGGTCGCATCCGAAGTCAAATCGCTTGCCGTGCAGACCGCCAAGGCGACCGAGGACATATCCAGCCAGATTCTCGAAGTGCAGAATTCGACCGCCAAAGCCGTCGAAGCCATTGGCCGCATCGCCAACCGCATGCGCGAGATCGACAGCCACACCTCCGCCGTCGCCGATTCGGTGCAGCAGCAGAGCATCGCTACCGGCGAGATTTCGCACAACGTGGCGAGCGCCGCCGACGGCGCCAAGCTGGTGGTCGCGGCCTTGAGCGACGTCGCCGGCGCCACCACGGAAACGCAACAGTCCGCCCAGAGCGTGCTCGCCGCCTCGCAAGCCGTCGAGCACGCCGCCGCCGATATGCGCAGCGAGGTCGAGAACTTCCTCACCAAAGTCGCGGTCTAGCGATCAATTATGCGCGCGCGGCGTCTTGCCGACGCCCCACTCGCCGGGGATCGGCGTCGCCGGGCCCGATGGCGCTTCGGCGGCCTGGGTAGGCGGTCCGCGCAACGGGCGCTGCTCCATCGAGATCAGAAACGCCATGCCGAAGGTGAGCACCAGCGCGCAGGCCAGGAACACGAACCTGAAAGCATAAGCCAGTTCGGCGCCCGAGGCCGAGCGCGCCAGCATTTCCACCGACATGCCGGTGACGCCGCCCAGTCCGCCCAGCACGATGGCGCCCAGCACCGCCACCACCAGCGCTGAAAACAACGCGCGGAAAAAGTTGGCCGCGCCGGTCGCAATGCCCATCTGCGAACGCGCCACGGCGTTCTGCAGACAGACCGTGGACACCGGAAACAGCGTGCCGAGGCCGGCGCCGATCAACGTCAGCAGCACCAGTACCAGAAATGTCGGCGTCGAGCCGGGCCAGATCGCCAGCGGCACGAGAGACAAAATCGCGACCGCCAGCCCGATCAGCGGCATGCGCTTGTAGTGCTCGACATGCATCATCAGCCGCCCGGTGATGGTCGAGAACGCCACCGTCGCGCCCATCAGCGGGATCAGCGCCAGGCCCGATTGGCTGGCCGACATATGCAGCACCACTTCGAAAAACAGCGGCACGAATATCGTCATGCCGACCAGCGTGCCCATGTTGCAGGCGCCCGACAGCGCCGCGCAGCGCACCACCGGATTGCCGAGCACCGTCAACGGCAAAAACGGCTCCCTGGTCGTGACCAGCCGCCAGGCGAACAGACCCCACAGAATTGCTGAGGCCAGCAGCAGCCCGCCGATCGGTCCCGAGATCCAATCGTAACGCCGGCCGCCCCATGACAGCGCCAGCAGCAGCGCGATGGAGGCGGCGATCATCAGCGCGGCGCCAATGAGGTCGAGTTGATGCTTGCGCGGCGTGAAGGGCACCAGCTTGAGCACGCTTGAGGTCATGCCGAGCGCGGCCAGACCCATCGGCAGATTGATCCAGAAGATCACCGACCAGTCGAGATGCTCGGTCAAGAATCCGCCGAGCACCGGCCCGCCGACCGACGACGTTGCAAAGACCGCGCCGATATATCCTTGGTAGCGTCCGCGTTCGCGTGGGCTGACGATGTCGGCGATGATGGTTTGCGCGATCGCCATCAGTCCGCCGCCGCCCAGTCCCTGCAGAGCGCGCGCCAGAATCAGCATCGTCATGCTCGGCGCCAGCGCGCAGGCAATCGATCCCGCGATGAAAATACCGATGGCCGTGAGCATCACGCCGCGGCGGCCGTAAATATCCGACAGCTTGCCATAAAGCGGCGTCGAGGCCGTACCGGTCAAGAGATAAGCCGTGACCACCCAGGACAGGTCGTCGAGATTGCCGAAATGGCGGCCGATGGTCGGCAGCGCGGTGGCGACGATTGTCTGGTCGAGCGCACCCAAAAACATCGCCAGCATGATGCCGAGCACGATGGCGCGGATTTCCGGATGCGTCAGCGCGCGCGGCTCGCTCTTGCCCGCATGCTTAGACGATTCAGGTTTCGATTTTGCGACGATTTGGTCCATTGGCGCGCTTGATGCCGCGAGTGCCGCGGCAATGCAATGGGGATTAACGCGGATGTGCTATGAGGCGTTCCGGGGGTAAGCTCCCCCAATACCGGCAGATTCGGGTGCGATGTTCGCCAAAGGCCTCACAATCGCTTTGATTTTCTCGGCGCTGGTGTCGCAGGCGACGGCGCGCGACGCGTTGCCCCCCGGATTTGTCTATCTGCGCGACATCGACCCGAGCATCGCGCAGGACATGCGCTACGCCGGCTCCAACAATTTCGTCGGCCGCCCGCTGCCCGGCTACGACGCGCCCGAATGCGTGCTGCGGCGCGAGGCGGCGCTCGCGCTCAAGCGCGTCCAGGCCGATCTCGTGCGCGAAAACCTCAGCCTGAAGGTCTATGACTGCTATCGGCCCACCCGCGCGGTCGCCGCCATGGCACGATGGTCGAACGATGGCGCGCGCGACAACCCGACCAAGCGATTTTTTCCGGCGCTGGAAAAGCGCACGCTGTTTGCCTACGGCTACATCGCTTCGCAGTCGGCACATTCGACCGGCACGGCAATCGATCTCACGCTGATCAAACTGCCGGCAGCGGCGCCCGCGGCTTACGATCCGATGGCGCGCTACGGCGCCTGCACCGGCCCCGTGGGCGCGCGCGCGCCCGACTCAAGCCTCGACATGGGCACCGCATTCGACTGCTTCGATCCCAGGAGCCACACCGCCAGCGCCGCGATCACGGCCGAGCAGAAGTTCTCGCGCGCCGAACTCGTCGCCGCCATGCGCCTGCAAGGCTTCAAGAACTATTTCCGCGAATGGTGGCACTTCACCTATGGCTCGGCGCGTGCAATGCAGCTTTACGATTTCCCGATCGCACCGCGCGCCACGCGCTGAACCGGAGCGCCGGTTTCGCGTTCCAACGGCTTGCGCTTGGCGCCTTTCGGCCACCGGCCCGGCCAGCTGACGATATATTCCTCGAGCTTTTCGTCCGGCACGTTTTTCTCGTTGGCCGCGACGCGGTCGCGCACCGAGACGCCGGCGGTGTGCACCGTCTCCGGATCGCCCGACACCAGCGGGTGCCACCAGTAAAGGTCGCGGCCGGCGGCAATCAGGCGATAGCCGCAGGTCGGCGGCAGCCAGTTGAGCCTTGAGACATTGCGCGGCGTGAGCCTGATGCAGTCCTTCACCTTGGCCTGACGGCGCGGATAGTCGGTGCAGCGGCACGTCCGCCCATCGAGCAGCCTGCAACCGACGTCGGTGTAGACCGTTTCGTTCGTGTCTTCGTCGGTGAGCTTGTTGAGACAGCAGCGGCCGCAGCCGTCGCAAAGGCTTTCCCACTCGGCCTTGCTCATCTCGCTCATGGTCTTGGTGCGCCAAAACGGCGGCTTTTCGTCCGGCAAAGGAGAATCCTCGTGAGTGGCCCTTGTAGACCTCCACGATCGCCAAGTCATGACCAAGTCATGATCCGGAAGCCGGTATCAACCGGGCGGTTTCGCCGGCTTCTCGGCCGCGGTCTCCGGCAGGCCCGGCTTGCCGGCGATGCGCACCTGGTCGCCCGAGACGATACCATCGGGCGGCGATGCGATCACCCGGTCTTCGGCGCCGAGCCCGGACGCGATCTCGACGTCCTTGCCGAGATCGCGCGAAATCGTCACCGGCTTGAGCACGACCTTGTCGTCCTCGCCGACGGTCGCGACGCGCAGGCCAGACTGATCGAAGATTAAAGCGCTCGCCGGCACGTTGATCGCGGCGTCGGGGGCCGGCAGTTCGAGATGCACGTTGGCGAAGGCGCCCGTCATCAGTTCGCCGCTCGGGTTGTCCACCACCAGCAGCATGCGGGTCGTGCCGGAGTTGACGTCCACCGATTGCGCCGAGGCTTCCACCACCGCCGGAAAATTGCGCCCGTGATATTCGGGCACCGTGAGCTGCGCCTGCGTGCCCATCCTGATGCTCGGCACGTAAGACTGCGGCACGTTGATATAGGCGCGAAGCTTCGTGATGTCGGACACCACGAACAGCGCAGGTCCCCCGCCGGAACCGGCATTGATCAGCGCGCCGACGTCGGTGGCGCGCGCCGTCACCAGCCCGTCGAACGGCGCCGTGATGCGCTTGTATTTTTCCAGCACGCGCAGGCGGTCGAGGTTGGCCTGCGACGATCTGACCAGACCCGCCTTGTTGGCAGCGTCCGCCGTCCTCTGATCGAGGTCCTGTTTCGACACCGAACCCGACGTGATCAACGATTGCCCGCGCTCCAGGGTCGCCTTGGAGAGCGTGGCGTTGGCCTGCGCGCTGGCGACATCGGCCTCGGCCTGCATGATCTGCTGATCGAGATCGGGCGCGTCGATTTCGGCCAGCAACTGTCCGGCCTTGACCGGCGCGCCGATGTCGACCTTCCACTCCTTGATGTAGCCGCTGACGCGGGCGTAGATCTGGGCCTGCGAATAGGCCTCCAGCCGGCCGGGCAGGTCGATGACGGTCTGCTTGCCGCGGGTGTCGGGTTTGGCGACGGCCACCACCGGCAGCGCCTGGTTTTCGGTCCACTCGCTCAGGCGCGCGTCGGCCATTTTACGCGTCGTGATGCCCTGTATGACGATGATGACGGCAAGCGCGGCGATCGCAATGCCGGCGATGCGCAGCCGGCGGCGCGTCAGAAAGGTTTTTGCTTTTTTAGGCGGCATGCGGCTCCCCAAGCGCCGGAGCGCCAACTGTGGTTTTGCGACCGTGCATCAGGCTAAAGACCACCGGCACGAACATCAACGTCGCAATCGTAGCAAATATAAGACCACCCACGACCGCGCGGCCCAGGGGCGCATTCTGCTCGCCGCCCTCGCCCAGCCCGAGCGCCATCGGCGCCATGCCGATGATCATGGCCAGCGCCGTCATCAGGACCGGGCGGAACCGCACGAAGCCGGCCTCCAGCGCCGCCGCGACCGGGTCGCCCAGTTCCTCCAGCTTCTCGCGTGCAAAGCTGATGACCAGCACGGAATTGGCGGTGGCGACGCCCATGCACATGATCGCGCCGGTGAGCGCCGGAACCGACAACGTGGTCTGGGTCACGAACAAGGTCCAGATGATTCCCGCCAGCGCGGCCGGCAGCGCGGTCACGATGACGAAGGGATCGGCCCAGGATTGGAAATTAACCACGATCAGCAGATAGATCAGCACGATCGCGCCCAGCAGGCCGAACAGCAGTCCGCCGAACGCGCTGTTCATGGTGCGCACCTGGCCGAGCAGAACGACCTGCGCGCCTTTCGGCACGGTGCCCGCATTTTCATCAACGATCTTCTGCACGTCCGCGGCGACCGCGCCGAGATCGCGTCCTTGCGTGGTGCCGAATATCTCGACCATGGGCAAAATGTTGTATTGCGAATAGCTCGCGCTCCTGGCCACGCGGTCGATGTCGGCGATGGCGCCCAGCGTTTGCGACGGCACGCCGTTCGCGGTGATCGGCAGGTTTTTCAACGCGGCCAGCGTATCGACGCTGTACTGCGGCGTCTGCATAACGATCGGATATGACACGCCGTTGACCGGGTTGAGCCAATAGGTCGGCGCGATCTGGCTGCTGCCGGCGAGATTCACAACCAGACTGTTGGTCACGTCGCGTTCGGTGACGCCGACGAATTGCGCGCGCGTGCGGTCGACGTTGATGTCGAAGCCGGGATTGCTCAACGACTGCTGAATGCGCGCGTCCACCAGACCCGGCACGTGCTTGAGCTTGCGCAGCAAATCCTGCGCGTAGGCGGCGTTGGCGGCGAGATCGGGCCCGCGCACCTGCAGGTCGAGCGGCGCCGGCGCGCCGAAATTGAGAATCTGGCTGATGATATCGGCCGGCAGGAACGAGAACGTCACGCCGGGAAAGCGCACCGGCAGTTCCTCGCGCAAGGTGCGCACGTATTCCGCCGTCGGCCGGTGATTTTCGGCAAGCTTGATCTGGATGTCGCCGTCCTGGCTGCCGATGGTGCCGCTGCTGTTATAGGTCATGTTGATGCCGCTGCCCGGCAGGCCGATATTGTCGACCAAAGTGTCGAGTTCCTGCGGCGGAATGATCTGGCGGATCGCCTTCTGGATATCGGCGAACTGATTGGCGCTTTCCTCGATGCGGGTGCCGACGCGGGTGCGCGCATGCATCAGGATTTGCCCGGCGTCGACCGAGGGAAAGAAGTCGCGCCCGAGCATCGGCGTCAGCGCGAAGGAGGCCAGGACGAAGGCCATGAAGCCGACGATGAAGACCGGCCGGTGCGCCATCGCCAGCGTCAGAAGCTCGCGATAGACGCTGCGCACGCGCTCGAACCCCGCCTCGAAGCCGCGCTGGAACCGCACCAGTGGATTGCGCGTCGGCGGCGGCGGGCCGTCATGGCCGTGGTTCGCATGCTTGTGCAGCAGATAATTCGCCATGGTCGGCACCAGCGTGCGCGACAGGATGAACGAACAGGCCATCGCCGACATCACCGCTTCCGCCATCGGCACGAACAGGAAGCGCGCGACGCCGGTCAGGAAGAACATCGGCACGAACACGATACAGATGCAGAGCAGCGACACGAAAGCCGGCGTCACGATCTGCGCCGCGCCGTCCATGATCGCGGCCTCGACTTCTTTTCCCTGCTCGAGATGCCAGTTGATGTTCTCGATCGTCACGGTGGCGTCGTCGACCAAAATGCCGACGGCGAGCGCCAGGCCGCCGAGCGTCATGATGTTGAGCGTCTCGCCGAGCGCCGACAAAATCGCGATCGAGCCCAGGACCGACAGCGGAATCGAAATCGCGATGATCACGGTCGAGCGCCAGCTTCCCAGGAAGACCAGGATCATGATGCTGGTGAGCGCCGCCGCGATCACGCCTTCGCGCACCACGCCGCTGACCGCGCCGGACACGAACACCGACTGGTCGCCGATCATCTTGATGTCGAGATTGCTCGGCAAAAGTCCGCGCATCTCGGCGACCTTCTGCTTGATGCCGGCGATGATGGCGAGCGTCGACACCGAGCCGTTCTTGAGCACCTGCATCAGCACCGAGCGGCTGCCCTCGACATGGACGATGTTGGTCTGCGGCGGATTGCCGTCGCGCACATGGGCGACGTCGCGCATATAGACCATGGCGCCGCCGACGCTCTTGATCGGCAGGTCGCCGAGTTCGGCGATCACCGACGGCGCGTTGTTGAGCTGGATGGCATATTCGGCGGTGCCGATCTTCTGCGTGCCGACCGGCGTGATCAGGTTCTGCGCGGCGAGCGCGTTGGCGACGTCCTGGCCGGACAGCCCGCGCGCCTGCATCGCCTCCGAATCCAGATCGATCTGCACCTGGCGCAGCTTGCCGCCATAAGGCAGCGGAATCGCCGCGCCCGGCACGGTGACCAGCGGCGTGCGCACGGTGTTCAGGCCGAGGTCCGCCAGCGCCTGTTCGGACAGCCCCTGGCCCGACAGAGCGAGCTGGATGATCGGCACCGTCGAGGCGTTGTAGTTCAGAATGAGCGGCGGCGTCGTGCCGGCCGGCATCTGCTTCAATTGAGTCTGCGACACCGCGGTGATCTGCGCATTGGCGATGCGGATGTCGACGTTGGGCTGGAAGAACACCTTGATGATGCCGAAGCCGTTATACGAGGTGGCCTCGATGTGCTCGATGTCGTTGACCGTGGTGGTGAGCCCGCGCTCCGACTGCGTGGTGATGCGGCCGGCCATCATGTCGGGCTGCAGGCCGGTGTATTGCCAGATGATGGCGATCACCGGAATGCGGATGTCGGGGAAAATGTCGACGGGCGTGCGCAGCGCGGCCAGCGGGCCGACGATGAAAATGAGCAGAGCCAGAACGACAAAGGTATAGGGGCGCCGCAACGCGATGCGGACAATGCCAATCATTTCGCCGGCGCTCCCATGAAATCAGCCCGCGCCTGTCTAACACGCGGAGCCCTTCAAGCGAACGTTTCGTGCTCCCCATAAATGGGCAGAAACGCTTTGGCTTGAGCACAAATACTTGGCTTAAATTGCGGAGAGTTCCGCGCGATTGCGGAAATCGGCGCCGTAGGTATCGCCTCCCTCGTCCATGACCGCGTTCCAACGCGCCAGCGCGATCTCGATGATGCGGACGTACACTCTTTCTATCCGCTCATCGAGCGGCACAGCACCGGGCGGCGCCTGCCGCTTCGGCTGTGCTTTCCGCGTCGGCTGTGCTTGGCGCTGTTTGGCGCGGGTGGCGCGATAGTCGCTGAGCGCGCGACATGCGGCGCCGGTCCAGTCGATCGCCTGGATGAGCGCGTCGGCATGCCGCTCGCGCCGTAATTCGGCTTGCGCCTGCGCCGACAGACGCTCCGCTTTGACGCAAGCCGCCGCGGCGCGCTCACGGCCGGCGGGATCGGTCGCCTTGAGCCCGAGCGCAACGGGCTTGCCTCTATCCTCGCGGCGGATGAAACGGGAGCCTGCGCCTTTTACCGGCTCAAAGCCGGGCTGTGGCCGCAAGCGGCGGCCGCGATTGGCGCGCGCTACGGCCTTGTCGCGCGGCGCGCAGGCATAGCGTCGCTTCCAACCGTGCTTTTCGACATATTTGTAAATCGTGCGCTCGGTGACACCGGCAAGCCGCGCGATCTCGCGCACCGGCACGGCGGAGTGTTCATAGAGTCCGCGCACTTTTTCGGTCAGGCTTGGCGCGGTGAGGTCGAGCGCGGCGCTCTTCTCCCCTCCCCCGCAAGCGTCAGCGAAGCGCGGGGAGGGGTCGGGGGTGGGGGTGGGGGTGGCTGAATTTGCAGTTGGCGCTCTCGCCGCCAACTCACGATAAATCTCGCGCCTTCGCGCGCACGGAAGTGCGTTTGGTCATGGCTGATGGGGGCAGTTGTGGAGGATGCGGGAAATATAGCGAGGCAGCGTTACGGTGTCAAGGACTACAGTCCTTCAGCCGGGGCGCCTGCAGATTGGCGCCTTATGGTTCTTGAGCGATGCGGTCAATCTTCCTCGCCAAACAGCTCATGCTCGTCGGATTCTGACTCGGTTTCAGCAGCAGCGCGCGCCAGATTGAGTTCAAGCAATTTTGCTAGCACATCCTCATCGGAAATGTCGGCAGGCCAGCCATAGGCGGCGGCAACTGCCGCGTCGAGATCGCGATGCGCGTCGGCAAGCCATTGCGGGCGCGCGTTATAGAGATTGGTCAGCGTACGTTTCTTTAGTTCAACAGCGGCTACGGCGTTCTTCGGCAGAATACGATCGGGATAGCCGGCCACGACCTCCGGCACGATGTCGATCAAGTCCCGCGGGTTGAGCCAGGCGTTGCGTAGCTCGTCAAGACGTTTGGCGGCCTTCGCGATGGCGATGGCACGCGGGTCCGCTGCGTAGTCTTTGGCCGGGATGTTTGGCGTGAGGCCTTCGGGGAAGGGGAAAGTTTCGAAGGTAGTCGTTGGCGTGTATCTGGGATCATTTCCGACGCCAAGCCATGTGCCTAGCCTTAGTGACCATATTTCGTGGAACCGTGACTGCAGAACTCCAAAAGAAGTATCATCATTTCGAGCGACAACGATCACCGTATTCTCCGGTATTTTTATCTCCGGAAGGCGCACGAAAATTCGGTGTTTCGAAACTAGCGGCGTCGCGATAAAGCTGCCTTTGCCTAAGATTGCTGCTCGCAGCGCAGGCCTTGGGTCTCCATGGAGCCACCATCTAGTTCGATGCCACTGTCGCCGTAAATGAATACGTGAGGGCTTTACATTTTCCACCACGTGTTGGAACGGCACCTCATATAGTGAAGCGTCGCGTTCGGTAGCTTCGCTCCCAAAGTCAATTATCCATCGCTCCGCGTCCCTACGTACGATGCCACTCCCATTTGTCCAGGGACGCAGTACATCGCAATTTGATCTCCCATTTGGATTGCGAGCAAGAAGAACCCAAGCCCGCGCCGTATCTGCGGGAATGTCAAACGAGCCATTTTTTTGTGTGCCAATGAATGAGGTGCCCCCATTTTCGGCAAGTCTTTTTGCGGCCATTAGCGAAAGGCCGGTGTTTAAGTCTGGATTGATCTCCTTGACTCTATTTCCATCAATTTTCGGCACATCACTCTGATTTCGAGGACCGAAACAAACCAATGCCACTCTGACCGCCGCGCCCTCAATCACCCATTCTTCGTCACTCCAAGCTTCGAAAATTTTTGCTTCTTTCGTTACTCGTTCCATTATTTGTATATTATTTCCGCCAGAGATCGAATTGGTTGCGACGAATCCTGCGCGTTTGGCCTTGGTTCCATTTATTTGGTCAAGTGCTTTCGCGAACCAATAGCAAACTAGATCAGATCGGCCTGCAAGCTTTTTCAAATACAAGCCCCTTAGAGAGCGAACATAACTTTCTCCAAGAGCAGAAATCATTCGGCGGTCGCCTAAGAACGGCGGATTTCCGACAATAAATTCCGCATCAGGCCATTCCGCCTCCTCCCAGCTCCCATCTTTTCTAAGCACAATCAGCGCATCCCGCTGAGTGATCGCATCGAGCTTCTCAAGCACCGGGCGCTTATCCGAGTGAATTCCATTGCGTATTCGCCACTGGATGTCGCCGATCCAGATCGTCGTGCGTGCAAGTTCCGCCGCCACCGGATTGATTTCAATACCCTTGAGGATTTCCGGGCCGATAAATGGCAATTGTGGCTTTAACCCCATCACCTCAGAGTCGAGGTTGACACGATGCTCGATGTCTTTGACACCTTGCAATGCAAGATAAAGGAAATTTCCCGACCCGCAGGCTGGATCGAGAATCTTGATTTCCTTGAGACGCTTGAGAAACTGCGCTCGTCGTTCTTCGGCGGCCTCCAGCGGCTTCATGCGGCGCTTTTGCTTCGTACGCATCGGCGGCTTCTTTTTTCTGGCGAGCAACCCCTCAATTTTAACGTCCTGCCACTCGGCCCGCAGGGGGCGTAAAATAACAGGCTCTATGATCTTTTGAATCTTATCTCCGTCGGTATAGTGCGCTCCAATCTGCGCACGCTTTTGTGGATCGAGAAAGCGCTCGAACAGCGAGCCAAAAATACTGGGATCGATCTGTCCCCAGTCCAGCGTGTTGGCCGCACGCAATAGGCCGATATCGCCCTCGTCGAGGGGTAACGCGCGCTGGCCGTCGAACAAGCCACCATTGAAGTGAACTATCTTCTCCGCGCCGTAATCTTCACCACTTCGCATCGCATCAAACAGTTTGTCGAAGCGACCGCGCGCGCCTTCAGGGTCTTTCTGCGCCCGTTCCAGCAGTTTCGACCACAAGCCAGGCGGCAGCAAGCCGACGCTGCTGGCGAAGTAGCAGAAGACGAGTTGATTAATGAAATGCGCGATTTTTTCTGGCTTGCCCCGCCCCTGCATGCGAACCGCAATGGTCGCAAATTTGTCGGCGGCCTCCTTGGTAAGTGTCGTGCGCGCGATAACCGGTTTGAGTTTCTCAGGATCGTGAAAGACATTCCGAAGAATTTGCAAACGCTCGGGCTTGACGAAGTCTTCAAGTAAAATTTCATGCGTATCTGGAACCGTGTTCGTCCACGCAGTGTGGATTCGATAACGTTTGAAATCGCAAACGATCTGAAGCGGTGGGCTACCGAGCGCTGGCGCGTAAGTCATCAATTGCTTATGCGCTTGGTCCAGATTTTCTCCCCTGCTCTTGTACTCCCAGGCGAAGTAATCTTTCTTCCAGACATCGGCATAACCTTTGCCGCCGCCGATCTTTGTGGCCAACTTTTCGAACGCAAAATGGTCGCCCGAGGGGTCATCTTCTGCGGGTGTGGGATGACCGAGCAGGTGACACAGATCCGCGAAATGCGCTTGCGCGATCTGCTTTTCGGTCTGGATGTTGCGGCTCCATTTGGAAATGAAGCCTACCGGGGTCAACGGCGCGCCTGCACCGGACATACTCACCATAACGCGCTCCCGGAATACGCTACAACCGGAGCGAATCAACAACTCAAAGGTGCGTGGGTCAAATGGGCGCCAGGGAATCCTTAACAGATAGTTAATGGACGGCGCGACCCCAAACCGCCGCTACCGGTGAGCCCCCCAAACCCGCCCCCAAATCCCCTTATTTCCCATTCACCCTGCCCTGTATTACCGGCCCCGGACCCTTGGCCCGCCTCGCCCGCATCGGGTAAATTGACCGCCTCCGGCCGCGCCCGGCCCTGCCCGGGTCAAAGGCCTGCCGCCTCAAACGAGAGACAAACGCCCCTTGCGCGACCTTTTCCCCGAGGACTGGAAACCCAATCTCAAGCGGCTGATGCTCAGCTTCGACGCCTGGGTCGACAGCGGCATCTTCCGCTCGGGCTCGGGCGCGCGCGAGCTCTACGAGCGCTTTTCCACCTTCATGGACCGCTTCCACGTCTCCGGCTGGCGGCGCTGGCTCACCGAAATCGTGTCGGAAGCAGCCACCCTGGGCGCGGCCGGCGCGGTGCTGATGCTGGCCTTGGCGACGCCGGCGTTCCAGATGACGTCCGACGACGACTGGCTCAAGAAGTCGGATCTCGCGGTGTCGTTCCTCGACCGCTACGGCAACGAGGTCGGCACGCGCGGCATAAGGCATAACGACTCGGTGCCGCTCGACCAGTTCCCCGACGCGCTGATCAAGGCGGTGCTGGCGACCGAGGACCGGCGCTTCTACGACCATTTCGGCATCGACATCGCCGGCACCATGCGCGCGATCGTCACCAATGCGCGCGCCGGCGGCGTCGTGCAGGGCGGCTCGTCGCTGTCGCAGCAGCTCGCCAAGAACCTGTTTTTGTCGAACGAGCGCACGCTCGACCGCAAGATCAAGGAAGCGTTCCTCGCCATGTGGCTGGAAGCGCGCCTGACCAAGAACGAGATTTTGAAGCTGTATCTCGACCGCGCCTATATGGGCGGCGGCGCCTTCGGCGTCGACGCGGCGGCGCAGTATTATTTCAACAAGTCGGCGCGCGACGTCAATCTGGCGGAGGCGGCGATGCTGGCCGGTCTGTTCAAGGCGCCGACGAAGTTTGCGCCGCACGTCAACCTGCCGGCGGCGCGCGCGCGGGCCAACGTCGTGCTCGATAACCTGGTCGAAGCCGGCTTCATGACGGAAGGCCAAGTCTTCGGTGCTCGGCGTCATCCGGCAACTCCGGTAGATCGCCGCGACGAAAACGCGCCGAATTATTATCTCGACTGGGCCTTCGACGAAATGAAAAGGCTTGTCGACACGTTCCCGAAATCGATGAGCGAGCGCGTCTTCGTGGTACGTACCGCTCTCGACACCAACATGCAAAAGGCCGCCGATTCCGCGATCGAGAATTCACTGCGTCAGTATGGCCAGGAATATCACGCCCGCCAGGCCGATGCTGTTCTTATGGATGTTGACGGCGCGGTGCGCGCTATGGTGGGCGGCCGCGACTACGGCGCCAGCCAGTTTAACCGCGCGACCGACGCGATGCGCCAGCCCGGCTCATCGTTCAAGCCCTATGTTTACGCCACCGCACTCGAACACGGGTTCAAGCCGACGTCGATCGTCGTCGACGGGCCGATCTGCCTGGGCAATTGGTGCCCGCATAATTACGGCCACGGCTATGGTGGCTCAATGACGCTACTCACGGCCATCACGCATTCGATCAACACCATCGCGGTGAAGCTCTCAGTCGCCGTCGGCGACGGTAACGCCAAGCTCGGCCGCGCGCGCATTATTGAAAATGCACATAAGATGGGTATCCGCACGCCCTTGCCCGATACGCCATCGCTGCCGATCGGCGCCGACGAAGTCACCATGCTCGATCATACCGGGGCCTACGCGACCTTCCCCAATCTCGGCAAGGCGGTCACGCCGCATGCCATCCTTGAAGTACGTACTGGTGGCGGCGAGTTGGTCTGGCGCTTCGACCGCGACGGCCCAAAGCCTCGGCAAGTGCTGCCGACGCAAGTCGCCGCCGACATGATCAAGATGATGAATAGCGTCGTCGAAAACGGGACCGGCAAGCGCGCGCGGCTCGATGGTATCGCGTCGGCCGGCAAAACCGGCACCACCAACAATTATCGCGATGCCTGGTTCATGGGCTACACAGGCAATTTTGTTTGCGGCGTATGGTTCGGTAACGACGATTATTCTTCCACCAATCGCATGACCGGAGGCGCGCTGCCGGCGATGACTTGGCACACTATAATGGAATATGCCCATCAGGGCGCCGAGTTGAATCAGCTTCCTGGAGTTACGGTCCCGGCAGCACGCCCGCAACGCGCGGGTGCTGATGCAAAAACGAAATCCGACGAACCCCCGCCAGTACGCCCAGCCGTGCTGACCAAGCGCGGCGCCGATATTCTGGTCCGCGTCGAACGCCTGATGGACGACGCCAACCGGGCCCTGGGCCCACCGACGGTCTCGACCGACAAAAAAAAACAGGCTGCGGAGACGGAAAAAGGCGATGCGCTTGCCGCAGCGACAGAGGTTCGCCCGTCGGGCAGCCGGAACTAATTAGCCGCTACGCCACGGTCAGCGTAGTCTCCCGGACGCGAATCAACGTCCCTTCTTAACTATCAGCGGATCGGTCGTGCGGCTGCTTCTCGGATCGCTGTTTGCGCTTGCTGTCGCCGCAATTGTCGGTCTCGGCGCGACTTATCTTGCCCTAACGCGTGGCGCCGCCTTCGACGCCCTGTTGATCGCCAGTTGGAGCGCCTGGCCAAAAACCGGCACTTTGGACGCCGAACCCTATGCGCGCCCCACCATCGCGCGCACCGGCCAATTGCCGATCGCCCTTGGCGATGGCGTGTCGTTTACCTCGCAGACTGACGACAATGGAAAGTTTCTCGATGGGCGATGCGATGTAATTCTATCAGGCATAACGCCGGCTGCGCGTTTCTGGACTCTCACGCTATACAACGTGGCGGGCGGGCTAGTCGCCAATTCAGTCAATCGCTATGGCTTCACTAGCCAGGAAATCGTCCGGCGCGCCGACGGCAGCTTTGACATCGCCGTCGGCCCGCGCGCAAACCCAGGCAACTGGCTGCCTACCGGCGGCGTCGAGCGCTATGCCCTCGTATTGCGCTTTTACGATACCGCGGTCGGAGTTTCGACCAAAGCCGGCCGCGAGATTCCAATGCCGGCCATCGACACCAGGCGCTGCCCATGATTCGATGGCTACTCTTATTTTTTGGTGGGGCGCTGCTCGGCGGCATAGTTCATCTGGCGACCGTCATCATTTTGCCGCGCGCCGCGACGCAAGATGCCTACTCGCGTCTGGCACGGGTCGCGCCGGTCAATACAGTGACGGCACTGCCAATGCCCACACCGGAATCCGCGACCATGCCGTTTATGGACCCGGCTTTCGCCAGCGCAGTATGTCTTTACGATCTTTCGCAGGGTCCACTTAAACTGACAGTCCCCGTCAGCCTCGCTTATACGTCGATCTCGTTCTACACACGTTATGGTGTCGCCTATTATGCGATCAACGATCGCGCGGCGGGACGGCGCGTCATCGAGCTTGATTTGATGACCATCGATCAGCACAATCAAATGCCGGAAGACGAGGATGTCACCGCAGCTGACCGGTTGATCGTGGATTCTCCGACGCTGACGGGACTGATCGCAATCCGTGCGCTCGCACCGGAAGCAGGATTGCTGCCGATGGCGCAAAGTACGATCGCCGGCGCGCAATGCCGAAGGTCGACCGAGACCCGACCGGGCAGATAATCAGTGGTTAGCGGCCAGGCTTTGTTCGCGTACCCATGTCGGCGCAGGATGTGAACGGTAATACGCGATTTGAGCTTGCATTTGGTTGATCGAGCGTTCCGCGTCGACCGCCTGTGCCGACGGGCTAACGATCACCAGACGCTCAAGCGCATAACGATAGGAAGCGACACGTTGCGCGAGTTTTGATTGTACCAATGCAACGAGCGATGAATTTTCCCGCATACGCCGAATCGCATTGTCCCGTTCTTTCGGACTCAAGTCCGAAACAATAACCAGACTCTCTCGCCGCTTCGCATCAATATCGAGCACGCGCGTCGCTGTTTCAAAGAATTGCGGCAAACGCGTAATGTCGTTGCGAATATCGTCGGTCAGTCTGGCATATTGCGCCGAGGGTGAACGAAAGCGGCCCGAAAGCAGCCGGTTGGAATATTCAGCGCGCATAGAAACGGCGCGTGGGTCGGCGATGACTTCATTGTATTCGCCAAAGACGGAATACCATTCCTGGCGATCGTACGGTGCTTCGATCAGAGGATAGGAAAGGTCGCGCAGCGCGCGCTCGTCGTCGGTCAGACGGAAACTGGATGCGGGAATCTTTTCGTTGGCATAGGCGCCATAGGCGACCCAATCATGCATGTCGTCGCGCAGGTAGGTGCCGCGCACCTCACCGAAGTCGCCGTTATTGGTGCCGCAGCCGGTGAGCAGCGCTAGCGTGGCCAGGACGGCCAAATGGCGGCGCCAGAAGGCCGTTTGCGGTGGCAGCGGCATAAGCATCGATCGCGTTTTCAGCGTGCGATGCGGCGGCGGCGGCGACGGCCCGTACTGTTACCGGTGTCGGGTTCCAGACCGTTCGAACCATCGGGATCGCGCTCGATCCGGATCACCGGAAGAATGATGACAGTCGCCGGCTCTGTATGGGCGTCGACGTATCGGCCGCCCCGCCCGTAGCCCGCCTCGTCGGGAAATTGAATGACTTCGCCCATGCAGTCCCCTTTCGACCTGCAGTAATTAAAGGGGATGCAAGGTTAACGGTCTGCTAACGCGCCCCGCTTAATGTGGCGCCATCGTCCCGTTTGTAAGCGTATTGGTCATGATGAAATCCCCCGCCTTTCCCCTCCTTGACGGTCTATTCGATCTCGCTTGCCGCGATGGCGTCGATATACGTCCCACCTTGCTACGCGTCCTGACCGATCTTTACGTGCGAAAGCCGGCACATAGTGCTGATGAAGAAGATCAATATGTCGAGCTTGCGCTCGGGCTGATCGACGCGGCCGATGCGCCGACGCGCGCCGCGGTCGCCGCCAGCCTGTCCCATTATCCCGCCGCGCCGGAGGCGATTCTGCGCAAGCTCGGCACCAATGCGTCGACTGCCTTCATGACCGAGGCCGATACCGGGACACTTATCGACGAGTTTTTTGCCGCAGGGGCCGAAGAACGGCGTCTCATCCTCGGCAATCTCGACCTGACGCCACAGGCACCGGAACGCCGGCCGGCGCCGTCGAGCGAAGTCGCCCGCCGGCTGGAAACCGCGGCCTTGCAGCATAACACCGGCGAATTCAGCCGCACGCTCGATCGGGCGCTTGGCATCGGTCAGGCGCTGGCCGAGCGGATCGCGCGCGACGAGTCCGGCGAGCCGATCGTGGTCGCGGCCAAGGCGCTGGGTATGAACGCCGCGGTGCTCCAGCGCATTCTGATGTTCCTCAACCCGGCGATCGGCCAGTCGGTCGAGCGCGTACACGATCTCGCCCGTTTCTTCGACGAACTCAGCCCGCTCGCCGCCGAACGCATGGTGGCAATATGGCGAAAGACCGGCATGGCGGCCAAGCGTCAACACGAGCCCGCACATTACGACGACGAGCACCGCGGAGCGCGCCACACTCCGACGCAGCGCCGGGCCCTTCAAGACCGAAACGCGATCCCCGGGCGCTTCAAGGCCAACGAGGGCTAGGCGGCGTCAGACCGCCGCATCATCCAGGAAATTTCTTCCGGCGCGATCTTCGACCTCGACGATCCATAGATCGGGATCGTATCGAACCTCGCGCACGAGACGCGCCTCGATATCGGCTTCCGGCACCGGTGCCTGCGTCCCAAGTATGATCGTGAATATGCGGCCCGCTGGCTGCGCCTCGTCGAACACGGCCTGCGGCGCCGGGCCGTACAAAATCGCGGTGCCGTCGAGCCGATTGATCTTGATGTAGACTGCGCCCGCCTCTTCGGCGCCGCGCCGGCGCACCGCCGCGAAGGCGCCCTCGACGTGGCAACGGCGCACATAGGCCGCCACCCAGATGCCGGATTTCAACCGCATCGTTTTCTATAACACAACTATTCGAGCGGCCGGCCCGTCATGGCGGCAAGCTCGCGCACGAACCGGTCGGATATCTCGCCGGTTACCGGCAGGCGACGGTCGCGCTCGAACTTTTCGATCGCCGCTTTCGTGTCGGCGTCGAAATTGCCGCTCGGCTTGATCTGGCCATAGCCGAAATCGGCCAGCGCCCGCTGAATCGCGAGCACGCGTTTCTCGGGTGAGATTAGCTCCGCGATCGGATCGTTGCGCACCGGACCGGGCGGGACCGGGCGGCCGCTTTGCGCCTTCCCGCCGGACGCCAGAATCGCGCGCAGCAGACTGTCGCTCGCTTCCGGATTGACCTTCATGCCTGTGGCCTGCGCAAAATCGCGCGCCGCAGCGTCGGTCTTGCCGCCCCATATACCGTCGGCCGCGCCGTCGTAATAGCCGCGGCGGCCAAGTTCGCGCTGGATATCGGAAATAAGCCGCATGCGACTTTGCGGCGTTGGCTCCGGCACGCTCAATGGCTGTGCGAGGACGGGACGCGGCGGCGCAACCGGCGCCTCTACTGCCGGTGACGGCAGCGTCGCAAAGATCGGTGCCGGATGCGGACCGTTTTGCATGAACAACGCATTGAACGAGATCGCGAAGACCGCGATGGCTGCCATTAAGCTCCCGACAAATTCACGCGGATGGCGGCTCAGCGCGGCGGCGATCCTGCCCGCGCCACCGAAATCATCCATATCGTCGCGATAATTCTGTCTACGCACTTTTCTTCACCAGAATTTTGGCAACCGCTGCTAATTCGCCGGCACTCTCCGTAACCAGCTTGATCGGTTCGGCCATGGGGCGGCTAGCTTCGGCTTCGGCCGGCAGCCGCACGGTTACACGCGTGCCCTCCCCGAGCCGGCTGCGGATGTCGATATGGCCGTCATGCAGTTCCAGCAGGCCTTTGACGATCGACAGCCCCAGACCCGAGCCATCATGCTTGCGGTCATAGGAAGCGCGCGCCTGGAAGAACGCTTCGCCCAGCCGTGGCAGATCTTCCTCACCGATGCCGACACCCGTATCTTCAACCGTAAAGGTAAAATTCGAGCCGTCGCGCTGGGCGCTGACGGTGACCCGGCCGCCGCGCGGGGTGAACTTGATGGCGTTGGAAATCAGATTGATCAGCACCTGGTTGATGGCGCGCCGGTCCGCGAGGACTTCGGGCAAATCACCGATCCGCGTCCTGAGTTCGACGCCGGCGTCCCGCGCCTTGAGCGCCAACAGATCGCAGCAGCTTTGGATCGCCTGCGCGGGCGCGAAAAGTTCCGGTGTGATCTCGAAATTGCCTGTCTCCATCTTCGACATATCGAGAATGCCGTTGACGACTGACAAGAGATGACGGCCGGATTCGTTGATCACCTTGGCATATTCAAGTTTGCGCTCGGGTTGCAGCACCAGCGAGTCGTTGGTCAACATGTCCGAAAAGCCGATGATGGCATTGAGGGGTGTACGTAACTCATGACTCATGGTCGCCAGGAAGCGGCTCTTGGCGGCGTTGGCGCGCTCGGATTCCGCGCGCGCGATCTCGATAGCGCGTTCCTGCATTTTGCGTTCGCTGACGTCGCGCAGTACCGCGACCACCTCGCGTTCGCCAGCATCCGGCATCTTGTTGGCCCGGTCGAGCGGGCGGCAGCGCATCTCCACCCAGACGAAATGACCGGCGTGCGGCTCGCCCTCGGGCCCGCGGCGGATGCGGAATTCAACCGAGCGGCTGTCGCCGTCGGCGGCCGCATCGGCGAGCGCGGTGAGATAAGCCGGCCGGTCGCCGACATGAACGCGGTCGAACAGTCCATGACCGGCAAGATCGCTCGCCCTTACGCCGAACAGCGGCTCGGCCGCCGGCGAAACAAACAGTACAACGCCGTTGCGGCCATGGCGCGTAATGACGTCGGTGATATTGCGCGCCAGCAGCCGGTAGCGATCTTCCTCGGCATAGAGCAGCCAGAAGCTTGTGCGCGCGAGTTGCTCGGCGCCGAGCGCGAGACCGGTAGCGTAAAGAGCCGCGGATATAACGCCCAGGGCCGCTAGCGCGCCGTGTTCGGACGCCACCGCCGTTGCCGGCGGGATCAGTTCAAACGCGCTAAGCATCAGCAGCAGTCCGGCAGCCGCAAGCGCGATGGTCGAGGCCAGCGCCACCACGCGGCGCGACGCCGATAATGCCGCTTCCAGCGGCACGACCACCAGCCAGATCGCCGCGAAAGAGCCGATACCACCGGTGCGCCACGCCACCACCGCCACCAGACCGGTAAGCGCGAGCGAGGAGAGCACATGCGCGCTTTCATAGCGTCCGGTGCGCGAGAGGAAGTAGGCGATCAGGATCGGCGCCACTAGCCAGGCGAATACCCCGACTTCGAGCACACTCGGGA
>DASWPX010000111.1:0-6032 GCA_036398395.1 Pseudolabrys sp.
CCGGGCGGAGTCCGGCCCCGCCCGAGCGCGTGACCTGCGTCTGGTCACGCCCGCGGGCGCCGCATCCTGCTCCGCCATTAGACGCCTCTAGATGACGCCCTCGATCGAGCAGGACCAAAGGACTATAAGCATAGGTTAATAGTCAGGTCAAGCGCCGATATCCGCTGTGCCTTCGCCGGCGCAGAGACAGAGGGCTTAGCGTCATCCCGGAATGACGAATTTGGCTAAACCGCCTCGACCTGCACGACGCCGGGCACAGCCTTGATGGCGCCGGCGATCTGCGGCGAGACCTTGAAGCGGCCGGGCAATTTCACCTCGACCTCGGTGCCGGCTTTCAGCATCAGCACCATGCTGACTTCGCCGTCGCCGTTCGCCGGACCGGGCCGGGCCGGCTCCAGCCGCTTGGCGACGCCTTCGATCGGCGCGCCGTCGCGCAAGAACACGCGCAAACCTTTATGCAGATTGGCGGCGGCGGTATCGAGCGGCTCGGCCGACTGGATGCGTGCGCGCACTTCGTCGCCCTGCACTTCCGCCGACAGAAACAACAGCACCGCGGTGCCGGGCTCCAACAGATCGCGGTATTCGGCCAAACCTTCCGAGAAGATGATCGCCTCGTAATGGCCGGTCGGATCGGACAGGCCGAAAATACCCATTTTGCTGCCGGTACGCGTGCGCCGCTCCTGGCGCGACACCACGGTGCCCGCGACCTTGCCGGCGGTGGCGCCCATTTTCACCGCCCGGGAGAATTCCGCCCAGGACTGCACGCGCAGTTTCTTGAGCACTGTGGCGTAGTCGTCGAGCGGGTGGCCGGACAGGAAAAAACCGACCGCCTCGTATTCGCGGCGCAGGCGCTCGGCCGGCAGCCAAGCCTCGATCTGCGGCAGCACGATCGGCTCGCGCTGCGTACCGCCGCCGAACAATTCGTTCTGGCCGACTTCCGCGGTCTCATGTGCGCGCTGCGCCCGGCCGAGCACGGTTTCGACGGCGCCCATGACGCGGGCGCGGTTCGGCTCGAAAGCATCGAAGGCGCCGGAGCAAGTCAAACTTTCCAGCACGCGCTTGTTGATGGCGCGCGGGTTGATGCGCGCGGCGAAATCCGCAAGATCCGCGAATTTGCTGGCGGCGCGCGCGGCGAGAATTGCTTTGACCGCCTCCTTGCCGACGCCTTTGAGCGCGGCCAACGCGTAAATGATGGTGTTGCCGTCAACTTCGAAGGCGAGATCGGAACGGTTGATCGAGGGCGGATCGACCTTGATGCCGAGCCGCTCGGCTTCGGCGCGGAATTCGGCGAGCTTGTCGGTATTGCCCATGTCGAGCGTCATGGTGGCGGCGAGGAATTCCACCGGGTAATTCGCCTTCATATAGGCGGTCTGATAGGCGACCAGCGCGTAGGCGGCGGCATGGCTTTTGTTGAAGCCGTATTCGGCAAAACGCTCGAGCAGATCGAAGATGGCGTCGGCCTGATGGCGCTCGATGCCGCGTTCGGTCGCGCCCTTGACGAAATGCGAGCGCTGTTCCTGCATTTCCTTTCTTATTTTCTTGCCCATGGCGCGGCGCAAGAGATCGGCCTGACCGAGCGAGTAGCCGGCGAGGATCTGCGCGGCCTGCATCACCTGTTCCTGGTAGACAATGACGCCGAAGGTTTCCTTCAGGATCGGCTCGAGCTTGGGATGGATGTATTCCGGCTGCTCCATGCCGTGCTTGCGCGCGCAATAGGTCGGGATGTTCGCCATTGGGCCGGGGCGATAGAGCGCGACCAGCGCGATGATGTCCTCGAAGCGGTCGGGGCGCATGTCCAGCAGCGCGCGGCGCATGCCCGCGCTTTCCAGTTGGAACACGCCGACCGCTTCGGCACGCGCCAGGAGATCGTAGGTCTTGGCGTCGTCAAGCGGGATCGCCGTGAGATCGATGTCGATATTGCGGCGCTGCAAAAGACTGACCGCGGTTTGCAAAACGGTAAGCGTCTTCAAGCCGAGGAAGTCGAACTTCACCAGCCCCGCCTGCTCGACGAATTTCATGTTGAACTGCGTGACCGGCATGTCCGATTTCGGGTCGCGGTAGAGCGGCACCAGTTCGGTGAGCGCGCGGTCGCCGATGACGATGCCGGCGGCATGGGTCGAGGCGTGACGCGTCAGGCCCTCGAGCTTGCGGGCGACGTCGAAGGCGCGTTTGACCACCGGATCGCTGTCGCGCTCGGCTTGCAGCTTGGGTTCGCCCTCGATGGCTTGGGCCAGCGTGACCGGGCTTGCCGGGTTCTGCGGCACCAGTTTGCAAAGCTTGTCGACCTGCCCATAGGGCATCTGCAACACACGGCCGACGTCGCGCAGTACGCCGCGCGCCTGCAGCGTGCCGAAGGTGATGATCTGCGCCACGCGGTCGCGGCCGTAACGCTCCTGGACATATTCGATGACTTCGTCGCGGCGGTCCTGGCAGAAGTCGATGTCGAAGTCCGGCATCGACACGCGCTCGGGATTGAGGAAGCGCTCGAACAGCAGTCCGAAGCGGATCGGATCGAGATCGGTGATGGTGAGCGCGTAGGAGACGAGCGATCCCGCGCCCGAGCCGCGGCCGGGGCCGACGGGGATGCCCTTTTTCTTGGCCCACTGGATGAAATCGGCGACGATCAGGAAATATCCGGGATATTTCATACCGGCGATGACTTTGAGTTCGAAGTCGAGCCGCTCGCGGTATTCCTGTTCGGTGTGGCCTTCGGCGACACCGGCCGAGCCGAGCCGCGCGATGAGGCCGGCTTCCGCGCGCTTGCGCAATTCGTCGGCCTCGTCGACCACGCTGCCGCCCTCGCCCACCGAGAAGCGCGGCAGGATCGGCGCCTTGGTCAGCGGACGGAAGGCGCAACGTTCGGCGATCTCGACGGTGTGGGCGAGCGCCTCCGGCAGGTCGGCGAACAGTTCGCGCATCTCGGCGCGCGACTTGAAGCGGTGCTCGACGTTGAGTTGACGGCGGTCGCTTTCCGAGACGAGGCGGCCTTCGGCGATGCAGATCAGCGCGTCGTGCGCCTCGTGATCGGCGGCGGTGGCGAAATAAGGCTCGTTGGTTGCGACCAGCGGAAGATTTTTGGCGTAGGCCAGATCGATCAGCACCGGTTCGGTCATGCGCTCGGCCGGCGTGCCGTGGCGCTGGAGTTCGACATAAAGCCGGTTGCCGAACAGCTTGATCAGCGCGTCGAGCCGCGCCGTTGCAATCTGGCTTTGGCCCGCGGCAATCGCGGTGTCGAGCGGGCCGCCGGGGCCGCCGGTGAGCGCGATTATTCCGCCGGTTTCGCCCTCAAGCCATTCGAGCTTGAGGCGCGGCGGCTCGTTTGCGGGTGAATCCATGAAGGCGCGTGACGACAGCCGCATCAGGCTGCGATAGCCGGCCTCGCTCATCGCCAACAGAACGATGCGCGAGCGGTCGACCTGGGCGTTGGCGTTGCGCGCGCCGTTGTCGGTGTCGCCGAAATCGATGGCAAGCGCCGCGCCGACAATCGGCTGGATACCGGACGAGGCGAGCTTTTCGGAGAATTCCAGCGCGCCGAACATGTTGTCGGTGTCGGTGAGAGCAAGCGCCGCCTGCTTGTCGGCCTTCGCCAGCTCGGCCAGGCGCGCGATGGGCAGCGCACCTTCCAGCAGCGAATAGGACGAGTGCACATGAAGGTGCACGAAATCGAGGTCGGACATTGCGACTCGGAGGTTGGGTGATTCTCTCAACTATCCAAGGTGAGGACGCTTGGCTCTCAAGTCCACCCTCTCGTCCCCGCGCGGCCGACCTTTCCCCGTCATCCCGCGATGCAAATCGCCGGGACGAATTTCCCGTCAATGCCCGGCGTTAAGGCCCCGAAGGCGCCTTAAGCCCGGCAATGACCACGCAGGTACGCCAACGCCACGCAACCAAACGCCACCGAACAACTCTCAGAACCGCCGACATCGCTACAGGTTGCTGAACACTTGCGACCAGATGGCGACCATGCCGACGAACAAAGTGAGGGACGCCAGCGCAGCGGCTTCTTGCAGAACGGCTTGGATCAAAGCTTTGAACATGGACTTTCTCCCCAGAACGGACAGAGAACATAGTTCATGTTATGTTCTAGAGTCAAGGGCGTCAAACGCTGCATTTTAAATTCGAAGCTGATCGCGCTTGCGTGGCATAAATGCAATACTGCTCCTTTAAATTGTAAATAATGCAAAAACCTCCTTTGCGAGCGTGCATGAGGTGCTTTAAGCTCTTTTTAGTTGCAAATCGGGGAGCTGAGAAATGCGGTATCGCAATCTTTTGCTGGCCGCGACATTGCTGGGTGTCGTGACCGGTACATCTGTTTATGCTGCTGACCTGCCGACAAAGGCATACACACCCGTCGCAGCGGCAAATTGGACGGGATTCTATGCCGGCTTAAATGCAGGGTATGGCTGGGCGACCGCAACGACCGGCGGCGGGTCATCGACGCTGAACGGCTTCGTTGGCGGCGGTCAGGTTGGGTTCAACTGGCAAGGCGCCTCGCCGCTGGTCCTCGGCGTCGAAGCCGACTTCCAGGGCTCCAGCCAGCGGCGCTCCGACGTAACACTCGGTGTTACCATTGATCAAAGCCTTCCCTGGTTTGGCACGGCTCGCGGCCGCGTCGGATATGCTGTGAACAATTGGATGCTTTACGGTACCGGCGGTGGCGCGTGGGTGGACTACAAAGTCAGCGGCACCGCTCTTGGCGTTACCGTCAGCAGCGACGCCACAAAGTTCGCATGGGTCGCCGGCGGCGGCGTTGAGTGGATGTTCGCTCCGAAATGGAGCGCCAAGTTCGAGTACCTTTATGTCGACACCGGGAATACGACCGTAACGCTTTTCGGTGTGCCGTTTAACGGCCGCGCCAAAGACAACGTGATCCGGGTCGGTGGAAACTATCACTTCTAACGCTCTGGCTCGCATAGCCGCAGAGGCCGCCCTCAGGGAAGCTCGACCACCAGGCCTTCGCGCAAGGTGACGCGGCGGTCCATGCGCGCCGCCAACTCCATGTTGTGCGTCGCGATGATGGTGGCGAGACCGGAGGCGCGCACCAGCTGTGTCAGCGCGTTGAACACGTGATCGGCGGTGTGCAGATCGAGATTGCCGGTCGGCTCGTCGGCCAAAAGAATGCGCGGCGCGTTCGCCACTGCGCGCGCGATCGCCACGCGCTGCTGCTCGCCGCCCGACAATTCGGACGGACGATGGTTGAGCCGCTCGCGCAGGCCGAGATAATCCAACAGTTCGACACCGCGCTTGGTGGCCTCGTTGCGCGTCAGGCCGCGGATCATCTGCGGCAGCAATACGTTTTCCAGCGCGGTGAATTCCGGCAGCAAATGGTGCGATTGATAGACGAAGCCGATTTCGTTGCGGCGCATGCGGGTGCGGTCGTGGTCGGGCAAATTCGCGGTGGCGCGCCCGTCGATGAAGACGTCGCCCTGGTCGGGATGCTCGAGCAGACCCGCGATGTGCAGCAGCGTCGATTTGCCGGCACCGGAGGGCGCCACCAGCGCCACCGACTGCCCGGCCCAGATCGCCAGTTCCGCGCCGTTGAGGATATTGAGCGTGGCATCGCCCTGCCGGTAAGTGCGCTCGACGTCATTCATGAACAGGATCGGGATTTCCTGTTCGCCCTCGGCCTGCGGCGCGCGCGTATCGGCGAGCGTCTCACTCATAGCGAAGCGCCTCCACCGGATCGAGGCGCGCCGCGCGCCAGGACGGGTAGAGCGTCGCGAGCAGCGACAAAGTGAGCGCCATCACGACAACCGCGGTGGTTTCGGCCATGTCGAGGTCGGCGGGCAATTTCGAGAGGAAGTAAAGCTCCGGCGAGAACAGTTCGGTGCTGGTCAGCCACGACATGAATTGCCGGATGGTCTCGATGTTGAAGCAGATGACGACGCCGAGCAGGAAGCCGACGACGGTACCGACCACGCCGATCGAGGCGCCGGTGATCAGGAACACGCGCATGATCGAGCCTTGCGTCGCGCCCATCGTGCGCAGGATGGCGATGTCCTGGCCCTTGTCTTTGACCAGCATGATCAGGC
>DASWPX010000112.1:0-8835 GCA_036398395.1 Pseudolabrys sp.
GTGGTGTTCATGTTGTCGGGGTGCGAAACCGCGCCGACGGTCGCCATGCAGCGGCCGTGCACCAGACGCTGCTCGGTGGTCGAAAGGCGCAGAATGACGTAATCCTGGTCGCGGCCGACGATCTGCACGTAAGTGCCGGCCGAGCGTGCGAGCTGGCCGCCCTTGCCGATCTTGACCTCGACGTTATGCACGATGGTGCCGACCGGAATGCTGCCGATCGGCATGGCATTGCCCGGCTTCACGTCGGCCTTCTCGGAGGCGATCACGGTGTCGCCGACGCCCAGGCGCTGCGGCGCCAGGATGTAGGACAGTTCGCCGTCCTGATACTTGATCAGCGCGATGAAAGCCGTGCGGTTCGGGTCGTACTCGAGCCGCTCGACGGTCGCCGGCACATCGAACTTGGCGCGGCGGAAATCGATGCGGCGATAGGCCTGCTTATGCCCGCCGCCGCGGAAGCGCACGGTGATGCGGCCGTTATTGTTGCGGCCGCCCGACGAGTGCTGGCCTTCGGTCAGCGCCTTGACCGGCGCGCCCTTGTACAACGACGAACGGTCGATGTTGACCAGCTGACGCTGGCTCGGGGTGGTCGGATTGTAGGTCTTTAACGCCATCGATCCGCTCCCTTACAAGCCCGTGGTCACGTCGATGCGGTGACCTTCTTCAAGAGTCACGATCGCGCGCTTCACGTCGGACTGCTGTCCGACCCGGTTCTTGAACATTTTCACTTTGCCCTGGCGGATGAGTGTGTTGACGTTCTTGACCTTGACGTCGAACAGCTTCTCGACCGCTTCCTTGATCTGCGGCTTGGTGGCGTTGCGCGCCACCTTGAAGGTCACCTTGTTGTATTCGGACCCCATGGTCGCCTTTTCGGTGATCACCGGCGACAGAATGACGTCGTAGTGGCGCGGATCGTTGGTGCTCATTTGAATCGCGCCTCCAGCGCATCGAGCGCGGCCCTGGTCAGCACCAGGGTCTTACGCCGCATGATGTCGTAGACGTTGATGCCTTGGATCGGCAGCACGTCGATGTTGGGAATGTTGCGCGCGGCGTTGCGGAAGTTGAGCTCGACCTCGGCGCCGTCGATAAAGAGCGCGTTGACGACCTTGAGCTTGCCGAACTGCGCGGCCAGCGTCTTGGTCTTGGAATCCTTCAGCGTCAGCTTGTCGACGACGATGATGCCGCCGTCCTTGGCCTTCGACGACAGCGCGTGCCTAAGCGCGAGCGCGCGCACTTTCTTCGGCAGGTTGGTGGCGTGGCTGCGCACCACCGGACCGAAGGCGCGGCCGCCGCCGCGGAACTGCGACACGCGCGCCGAGCCGTGGCGGGCTCCGCCAGTGCCCTTCTGCGCGTACATTTTCTTACCGGTGCGCCAGATCTCGTCCTTCTGCTTGACCTTGTGCGTGCCGCGCTGGCGCTTGGCGAGCTGCCAGTTGACGCAACGCTGGACGATGTCCTGGCGCGGCTCGAGGCCGAAGATTTCGTCGGACAGGCTGATCGAGCCGGCTTCCTTGCCCTCGAGCGTGGTGATCTTCATTTCCATGTTATGCGCCCTCCTTCTCGGCGGGGGCGCCAGCCTCGGGCGCAGACGCCTCGGCGGGCTTGGCTTCGGATTTCGGCGCGGCGGCTTCGCTGACGCGGAACTTGCCGGGCTTCGGCGTATCCTTGTGCGCCTTCTTCTTCACGGCGTCGCGCACGGTGATCCAGCCGCCTTTGGCGCCGGGCACCGCACCCTCGACCAGGATGAGCCCGCGCTCGACGTCGGTCTTGACCACTTTGAGATTGAGCGTGGTGATGCGATCGACACCCATGTGGCCGGGCATCTTCTTGTTCTTGAAGGTCTTGCCGGGGTCCTGACGGCCGCCGGTCGAACCGATCGAACGGTGCGAGATCGACACGCCGTGCGAGGCACGCAAGCCGCCGAAGTTCCAGCGCTTCATGCCGCCGGCGAAACCCTTGCCGATCGAGATGCCACAGACGTCGACAAACTGGCCTTCGACGAAATGATCCGCGGTGATTTCGGCGCCGACCGGGATCAAAGCGTCCTCGGTGACGCGGAATTCCGCAAGCTTGCGGCGCGGCTCGACATTGGCCTTGCCGAAATAGCCGCGGTCGGCCTTGTTCATATTATTCGTGCTGCGCGGGCCGGAGCCGAGCTGCAGCGCGACATAGCCGTTCTTGTCCTTGGTGCGATGCGCGATGACCTGGCACCCCTGGAGCTGGAGCACAGTCACCGGCACATGCTCTCCGGCTTCGGAGAACACCCGGGTCATCCCGACCTTTTTTGCCACCACTCCCGAACGCATCTTAATTCCTCGAATTTAGAGCTTGATCTCGACGTCGACGCCGGCAGCGAGGTCGAGCTTCATCAGCGCGTCCACGGTCTGCGGCGTCGGGTCGACGATGTCGAGCAGGCGCTTATGGGTGCGCATCTCGAATTGTTCGCGGCTCTTCTTGTCGACGTGGGGCGAGCGGTTCACCGTGAACTTCTCGATACGCGTCGGCAGCGGAATCGGACCACGCACCTGCGCACCCGTGCGCTTGGCGGTGTTCACGATCTCGCGCGTCGACGCATCGAGGATGCGGTGATCGAACGCCTTGAGCCGGATCCGGATATTCTGGCCGTTCATTGATCCTATCTCTCTCTTCCGTCATGGCCGGGCTTGTCCCGGCCATCCACGTCTGTCCTTAGCCTCAAGTCGTGGATGCCCGGCACAAGGCCGGGCATGACGACGGATCGTCTTTACTCGATGATGCTCGCCACCACGCCGGCGCCGACCGTGCGGCCGCCCTCGCGAATGGCGAAGCGAAGCTTCTCTTCCATCGCGATCGGCACGATCAGGTGCACTTCCATCGCGATGTTGTCGCCGGGCATCACCATCTCGGTGCCGGCCGGCAGATGAACCACACCGGTCACGTCTGTGGTGCGGAAGTAGAACTGCGGACGGTAGTTGGTGAAGAACGGCGTGTGGCGGCCACCCTCTTCCTTGGTGAGGATGTAGGCCTCGGCCTTGAACTTGGTGTGCGGCTTGACGGAGCCGGGCTTGCAGAGCACCTGGCCGCGCTCGACTTCCTCGCGCTTGGTGCCGCGCAGCAGCGCGCCGATGTTGTCGCCCGCCTGGCCCTGATCCAGCAGCTTGCGGAACATTTCGACGCCAGTGACGACCGTCTTGACGGTCGGCTTGATGCCGACGATCTCGACTTCCTCGCCGACCTTGACCACGCCGCGCTCGACGCGGCCGGTGCAGACGGTGCCGCGGCCGGAGATCGAGAACACGTCTTCGACCGGCATCAGGAAGGGCTGGTCGATCGGACGCTCGGGCTGCGGAATGTAGCTGTCTACCTGCTTCATCAGATCGAGAATGGCGTCATGGCCGAGCTTGGGCTCCTTGCCCTCGAGCGCCATCAGCGCCGAGCCCTTGATGATCGGGATCTTGTCGCCAGGGAAATTGTACTTGGAGAGAAGCTCGCGGACTTCGAGTTCGACCAGCTCGAGCAGTTCCGGATCGTCGACCATGTCGACCTTGTTCATGAACACCACCAGCGCCGGCACGCCGACCTGACGGGCGAGCAGGATGTGCTCGCGGGTCTGCGGCATCGGGCCGTCGGCGGCGGAAACCACCAGGATGGCGCCGTCCATCTGCGCGGCGCCCGTGATCATGTTCTTCACGTAGTCGGCATGGCCGGGGCAATCGACGTGCGCGTAATGGCGCGCGGCCGTCTCATATTCCACGTGCGCGGTCGAGATCGTGATGCCGCGGGCTTTCTCTTCCGGCGCCTTGTCGATCTGGTCGTAGGCCGTGAAGGTCGCGCCGCCGGTCTCGGCCAGCACCTTGGTGATGGCTGCCGTCAGCGTGGTTTTGCCATGGTCGACGTGACCGATGGTGCCGATGTTACAATGCGGCTTGTTGCGGTTGAATTTCTCTTTGGCCATGGAAGTCTCCTAGTCAAACCTTTGTCGTGCAGTTGAAAGTTTTTCGCGCTCCAGATCAGGCGTACTTCGCCTGAACCTCGAGCGCGACATTTTGCGGAACCTGTTCGTAGTGATCGAATTGCATCGTGAAGGTGGCGCGTCCCTGGGACATGGAACGCAGGTTGTTGACGTAGCTGAACATGTTGGCGAGCGGCACCATCGCGTTGATGACGTTGGCGTTGCCGCGCACGTCCTGGCCCTGGATATGGCCGCGCCGTGAGTTGAGATCGCCGATGACCGAGCCGGTATATTCGGCAACCGTCACCACTTCGACCTTCATGATCGGCTCAAGCAAAACCGAGCCGCCCTTCTGCAACGCTTCGCGAAGTGCGCCGCGCGCGCAGATTTCGAACGCCAGCGCCGACGAGTCGACGTCGTGGTAGCGGCCGTCGATCAAGGTCACCTTGAGATCGACCACCGGGAAACCGGCGAGAAGCCCCGCGCCCAATACGGATTCGAGACCCTTCTCGACGCCGGGGATGAACTCCTTCGGCACCGCGCCGCCGACAACCTCGTTCTCGAAGATGAAGCCGCTGCCCGCGGGCAAGGGCTCGACGTTGATCTTGATCTGGGCGAACTGGCCGGTGCCGCCGGTCTGCTTCTTGTGCTGGAAGTCGACCGTGACCGGCTTGGTGATGCGTTCGCGATAAGCAACCTGCGGCGCGCCGATATTGGCGTCGACTTTGTAGGTGCGCTTGAGGATGTCCACCTTGATGTCGAGGTGGAGCTCGCCCATGCCCTTGATGATGGTCTGGCCGGATTCCGGATCGGTGTGAACGCGGAACGACGGATCTTCCGCCACCAGCTTGGCCAAGGCGACGCCGAGCTTTTCCTGGTCGGCCTTCGACTTCGGCTCGATCGCGATCTCGATGACCGGATCGGGAAATTCCATCTTTTCCAGGATGACCGGGTGCTTGGGGTCGCACAGCGTGTCGCCGGTGCGCACTTCCTTGAGACCCGCCAACGCGACGATGTCGCCGGCATAGGCTTCCTTGATGTCTTCGCGGTTGTTGGCATGCATCAGCAACATGCGGCCGATGCGCTCTTTACGTTCCTTGGTCGAATTGATCACGCCGGTGCCGCTGGTGAGCGTGCCCGAATAGATGCGGCAGAAGGTGATGGTGCCGACGAAGGGATCGTCCATGATCTTGAAGCCGAGCAGCGCCAGCGGCGCGTCGTCTTTCGGCTCGCGTGTGACGTCTTCGCCATTGTCGGGATTGATGCCGTGGATCGGCGGCACGTCGAGCGGCGACGGCAGGTAATCGACAACCGCGTCGAGCAGCGGCTGCACGCCCTTGTTCTTGAAGGCGGAGCCGCACAGCACCGGGAAGAACGCACCGGTAATGACGGCCTTGCGGAGCAGTTTCCTGACGGTGTCCTCGTCGGGCATCTTGCCTTCGAGGTAGGCGGTGGCGGCATCATCGTCGAGCTCGCAGACCGCCTCGATCATCTTGTCGTGGTATTCCTGCGCCTGATCCATCATATCGGCGGGGATATCGATGTCCTTGTAATTGGCGCCGAGCGCTTCGTCTTCCCAGATCACGCCCTTCATGCGCACCAGATCGATCAAGCCTTTGTAGTTGCTCTCGGCGCCGATCGGCAGCTGGATCGCGATCGGCCGGGCGCCGAGGCGGGTCTTGATGTCGTCCATACACTTGAAGAAATCGGCGCCGATCTTGTCCATCTTGTTGGCGAACACGATGCGCGGCGCTTTGTACTTGTCGCCCTGGCGCCAAACGGTCTCGGTCTGCGGCTCGACGCCCTGGTTGCTGTCGAGCACGACGACGGCGCCGTCGAGCACGCGTAGCGAACGCTCGACTTCGATCGTGAAATCCACGTGACCGGGCGTGTCGATGATGTTGAGGCGCTTGCCGCGCCAGAAGGCGGTGGTCGCGGCCGACGTAATCGTGATGCCGCGTTCCTGCTCCTGCTCCATCCAATCCATCGTCGCGGCGCCTTCATGCACCTCGCCGATCTTGTGGTTCTTGCCGGTGTAATAGAGAATCCGCTCAGTGGTCGTGGTTTTCCCGGCATCGATGTGAGCCATGATGCCGAAATTGCGGTAGTCCTCTATCGGATGGACGCGGGGCATAGTCGTTCTATTCCTTAAGGTTGTTCGCCGTCACCAGCGGTAATGCGAGAACGCACGGTTGGCTTCCGCCATCTTGTGGGTGTCCTCGCGCTTCTTGACGGCGTTTCCCCTGTTGTTCGAAGCATCGAGCAGCTCGGCCGAAAGCCGCTCGGTCATTGTTCTTTCGTTGCGGTCTCGCGCGGCGATGATGATCCAGCGAATGCCGAGCGCCTGGCGGCGCGAGGTGCGCACTTCGACCGGCACCTGGTAGGTGGCGCCGCCGACGCGGCGGGAGCGCACTTCGATCGAGGGCATCACGTTGTCGAGCGCCTGCTGGAACACCGTGAGCGGGCTCTGCTTGGTCTTGCTCTCGATCATCTCCAGCGCGCCATAGACGATGCCTTCGGCGACCGACTTCTTGCCGTCATACATGACGGCATTCATGAATTTGCTGACGACGACGTTTCCGAACTTCGGGTCCGGAATGATTTCGCGTTTTTCTGCGGCGTGACGGCGCGACATGGTTGACCCTTACTTCGGACGCTTGGCGCCGTATTTCGAACGGCGCTGCTTGCGGTTTTTGACGCCCTGCGTATCGAGGACGCCGCGCAGGATGTGGTAGCGAACGCCCGGCAGATCCTTGACGCGGCCGCCGCGGATCATCACCACGGAATGTTCCTGCAGATTGTGGCCCTCGCCCGGGATGTAGCCGATCACTTCGAAGCCGTTGGTGAGGCGGACCTTGGCGACCTTGCGCAGCGCCGAGTTCGGCTTCTTCGGCGTCGTCGTATAGACGCGGGTGCAGACGCCGCGCTTCTGCGGCGAGGATTCGAGCGCCGGCGCCGTGTTGCGCACCTTGAGCGGCTTGCGCGGCTTGGCAATGAGCTGATTGATCGTCGGCATCGTTCGCCTTCTCAACCTTCGTTTGGGCTGGAGTGCCCGATAGTTTTTCTGGGCTGATCGCCCCGGCATCACGCAAAACGAAATCGCGCCTTCCGCACGAAACGCGGGGGCGCTTTTCCGTTCCAGACGGCTTCGGGGCGTCTAAGCCCTGTGGCCGTTCATCTAAAACCTGACAGTGGCTGTCAGAGGCAGCGTTTGAGCTTCATCGTCGAGGCGATGCGCCAGCCAAGCTCTGAGAAAAACTAGAACACTCTCAAAGGGTTAGCCGTGCGGCCGTTCCGAACAAGCGAAGCTCACCGCCTGCCGTAAAGTGTGGCGTATGTATCGGCCACATTCCCCCAAGTCAAGGCGAAAAGCCCGGAAAATAGAGGGTTAAGAGGCGTCAGGCGGGGTTGAGCCCGATAACCGCGCCTTCATGGGCCGAGAGCGCAATCGAACCGCCGGCTTGCCCGCCATCGCGAGCCGGATCGGTCGAAACCAGCACCGCGCCGTCGGCAGGAAGCGGCACGGAAACCGGTTGAGACCCGAGATTGAGGAGAATCAGCAACCGCTCGCCCTCCGCCTCCCTCATATAGGCGAGCACATCATCGCTTGCCGTAACCGTCCGATAGCTTCCGTTCGTCAGCGCGGCCTTCGACCGGCGCAAAGCGGTTAGGCGGCGGTAAAGATTGTAGAGCGAGCCAGGATCGGCCCGTTCGGCCGCAACGTTGCACGTCGCGAAGTCTTCGGCGACCGGCAGCCAAGGCGGGGCGGCGGAAAAACCGGCATAGGCCGACGCATCCCATTGCATCGGCGTTCGGCAGCCGACGCGGCCGAGACCGAAGCCCGGCACATTCTTCTCCCAAGGGTCGCGCACCTGGCTCGGCGCGATCGCGACCTGCCGCATGCCGATCTCGTCGCCGTAATAGAGCGTCGGCGTGCCGCGCAGCGTCAGCAGCAGCATCGCCGCGGCGCGGGTCTGCGCCTCCCCCAGCCTGCTCGCCAGCCGCGGCCGGTCGTGATTGCCCAGAACCCAGTTCGGCCAGGCGCCCTGCGGCAGCGCGGCCTCGTAGCGCTCGATCGCTCGCGCCAAGGCGCGCGGCTTCCAGGCCGTCTCCAGCAGGCTGAAGTTGAACGGCAGATGCGCGCCGGAAAGATCGCGGCCGTAATAGGCTGCCAGCCGCTCGACCGGCAGATAGATCTCGCCGATCAGCACGCGCTCGGGAAATTCGTCGATCACGGCGCGTAAAGTCCGGATCACGCCGTGCACTTCGGGGCGGTCGGTCGAATAAACCGGCAGCAGGCGCCGGTACGGCATGTCGCCGTCGTGGAAATCCGGGTTGGGCGGATTGTCGCGGAACAGATCGTCCTTGATCAGGTGCCAGATCACATCGACGCGGAAGCCGTCGACGCCGCGGCGCAGCCAGAAACGCATCGCCTCGTGCATGGCGGCGCGAACCTGCGCGTTGCGCCAGTTCAGGTCCGGCTGCGCCGAAAGGAAGGCGTGGTAGTAATATTGGCCGCTCGCGTTATCGAAGGCCCAGGCCGAGCCGCCGAATTCCGACAGCCAGTTATTGGGCGGCCCGCCGCCGGGCGCCGGATCACGCCAGATGTACCAGTCGCGCTTGGCGTTATCGCGCGACGCCCGGCTTTCAACGAACCACGGATGCCGGTCGGAGGTGTGGTTCGGCACGAAATCCAAAATCACCTTGAGGCCGCGCGCATGCGCCGCCGCCACCAGCGCGTCGAAATCGCGCAGACTGCCGAACAGCGGATCGATCGCGGTGTAGTCGGAAATGTCGTAACCGAAATCCGCCATCGGCGAGGTAAAGATCGGCGACAGCCACAGCGCATCGACGCCGAGTTCGACGAGGTGCGGCAGGCGCTCGACGATGCCCGGCAGATCGCCGAC
>DASWPX010000113.1:0-3696 GCA_036398395.1 Pseudolabrys sp.
GCTTCGGCCGGCCGGGCGCGAGCCGGGCCGAGATCGAGCGCGCGGCGGAGGCGGCGCATGCGGCGGAATTCATCGCGCGCATGCCGGGCGGCTATGAATGCCAGGTAGGCGAACGCGGCGTCATGCTCTCGGGCGGCCAGCGCCAGCGCATCGCCATCGCGCGCGCGATTTTACGGCAGGCGCCGCTGCTGTTGCTCGACGAAGCGACCTCGGCGCTCGACGCCGAAAGCGAGACGCTGGTGCAAATGGCGCTGACGCGGCTGATGCTCAACCGCACCACCATCGTGATCGCCCACCGGCTGGCGACGGTGCAATCCTGCGACCGCATTCTGGTCATCGAGCAGGGCCGCATCGTCGAAGAGGGCACGCATGGAACGCTCTCGGGCAACGGCGGGCTTTATGCGCGGCTGGCGAAATTGCAGTTCGAGATGAACTGACGCGGCTGCTCATTAAGGGGCATGCGTAGTTACACGTATGGTATTTGAACTGCGCTGTGTTATTTCCGACTCACGGCGTGCGGCCGGAACTCCATTTCCTGTTTGCCGGCGCGGCGGAGAAGGAGATTCTGCGATGCCGAGCTTGTGGACCATGCAATGACCATAAAACCGGACTCTCAGGTGATCGCACTCGCCGCTCCCGATAGCAGAACCAATTATGCCGCCCGCAACGAGGCGCTGCGGCAGGAAAACGCACGGCTGAAAGATCTCGTGGTGCAGTTATCCGCGATCGTTGCCAAATACGTAGCTGCCCGGAAGTAAGTGGATACGCACGAGGCAGTTTTTCCGCGGCAGAGCGGTGCTGATGCACCACAACCACCGATTTAGGTTGTCATAATCGTAACTATTGATGGCAACGCGTGGGGTGCGTAGCCATATAAATTTCATGAACAAACCTGTGGCAGCGGCGCCGCCGCGTCCGCGCGATGCGGCCGCTTTATTGATAGAAGCGCGCAAGTCGTTTGGTCTTGCGTCGCAATGTGTCGGCGCCGAAGAAATCGAGCTTCACGCCCGGCAAGGCCGCGACTATCTGCGCCGGGCCCATGAGGCCGTGGAATTAAAAGACATCAGTCCGAGTTTCTGGCGCAAAACGGGGCTGCCAAATGGGTGACCGTTTTCGTATCTGCGCCGCCTGGCTGCTCACCGTCATTTTGTGCGTTGGATTATTCGCCACGGCCTATTGGAATTTGCATTGGGCCATTATTCCGTTTGCCAGATAATCGGAGTGCTCGCATGCTCAATGAGCGCGCGCTGCTGCACAAAAAGACGCAAGCCGAATTGGCCGAACTCAAAAAGTCGGCCATCGCCGAGCTGGAGCATCGCGGCTACGCGGTGCGCGGCAAGACCACCGCCCAGATCCGCAAGATCATCAAGCGGCGTCCGACGCTGACCGTCACGGCGTCGTAGTTCTCATGACGGATTCCGCCACGTCATCCGGTTCACGGCAATTCCCGACACCGGGTTCTTGTCCTCGCCGGCATAGTTGAAGCCGTGCTTCTCGTAGAAGCGGATGGCGCGCAGATTATCCTTGTTCACCAGCAGGTCGAGGCCGTGCGGCGACAGGCGTTTGGCCTCGTCGAGCAGCGCGAGAGCTATGCCCGCGCCCCAATGTTCGGGCGCGACCACGATCTGGTCGAGATACATGGTCCTGGGATCGACGGTGACGAAGCCGGCCGGCGCCCCGTCGATTTCCGCCACCACGATGCGCGCCGCCGGTACCAATTCGTCGCGCCAGCGCTTGCGCCACCAGCCGACGCGCGCGTCGAAATCGAGATGTGGGTAATGCTGTTGCCAGGTGCGCCGCCACAGCTCGATGGCCGCATCTTCGTCGGTGGCGGCGTAGGGGCGCAGCGTCACCGTTCCGCGCACGTCAGGCGGCCTTGGAGCGCAACTGATGCAGGACCGCGACGATTGCGGCGCGGTCGCAAATCGTCGCGCCGAGCGCGATGGCGCGGCTGCGCTCGAAACCGGTGATGTCGTAGTGCGGCTTGGAGGTCCTGGGCGGCCCCTGATAGGAAATCCTGTGCAGGCCCAGCGCGGCGGCAAAACGGTGCAGTTCGTCGACGTCGTCGGCCAGCAGATGGCACCATTTGCGTCCGTGCCAGACCCAGATCGCGTCGTCGACGTAAACCGCCATCGATGGCCTTTACCGTTCCGTCAGCTTGAACTCGATGCGCCGGTTGCGCTTGTAGGCGTCTTCGGTCTTCGCGGGGTCGATCGGCTGGAATTCGCCGAAGCCGGCGGCGACCAGATGCTCGGGTGGAATGCTCTTGCTGGCGAGATATTGCACCACGGCGATGGCGCGTGCGGCCGACAGATCCCAATTCGACTTGAACACCGGGCCGGCGATCGGGCGAATATCGGTATGGCCGTCGACGCGCAGCACCCAGGCGATGTCGGGCGGAATCTTCTGGGCCAGTTCGAGGATCGCGGCGGCGATCTTGTCGACCTCGACGCGCGCTTCGGGCTTCAACTCGGCCTTGCCGACGTCGAACAGCAGTTCCGATTGCAGCACGAAGCGGTCGCCCACGATGCGGATGTCGGGACGGTTGCCGAGTATCTCGCGCAGGCGGCCGAAGAAGTCGGAGCGGTATTTGGTCAGCTCCTGCACCTTTTCAGCCAGCGCGACGTTGAGCCTTTGGCCGAGATCGGCGATCTTGGCTTGTGCTTCCTTGTCTTTCTTCTCCGAGGCGTCGAGCGCCTGCTCAATGGCGGCAAGCTGGCGGCGCAGCGCCAGGATCTGCTGGTTGAGTATTTCGACCTGCGACAGCGCGGTGGCGGAAATCTTCTTCTCACCCTCGATCTGGCCGGATAATTCGGTCGCCTTGCCCTGCGCGGCGGTCAACGCGGCGCCGGCGACCTCGGCCGCGCCCTTATAGCGGTCGCGTTCGGTTTCGGCGGCGGCGAGCGAGGCGCGCAACTGCGCGAGCTGGTTTTCCAGGTTGGTCTGTTTGGTTTTTTCCATCGACAGCAGATCGGTCAACTGCGCGATCTGCGCGTCGAGCTTGCCGAGCGCCGCGTCCTTGCCGGCGATTTCCTGCTGCAGATAGAACTGCACCACCACGAAGACGGTCAGGATGAAGATGATGGACAGGATCAGCGTCGACAGCGCGTCGACGAAGCCGGGCCAGTAGTTCATGCCGCTGTCGCCGCGGCGCGATCGTGCAAGGGCCATGGCTATGGTTCTTTCGTCATGCGCGTACGCCGTCCTTTGGACGGCTATGCCCGGCAATGACGGCTGCGAGGTTCACCGATCCACCTTTTCGCGCACCATGACTTCCAGCAATTTCTTGATCTCGCGCTGCTGTTCGGCCTGGCTGTCGACCCAATCGCGGATCATCTGCTGCTCGGTGCGCATGTGGTGCACAAGGCCCTGGATAGCCTCGGCGAGGTTGGCCATGGCGTTGGAGGCGGCCTTGCCGGAGCCGGCCTGATCGACCGCGTCGCGCAGCCGGTCGACCGCGGAGCGAACTTCGATGGCGACATGCGCGCCGGCGGCGGAAGGTTCGGTCGTCTGGTCGTAAACCGTGGTCGAAAGCCAGTCTTCCAGTTCGGTATAGAAACGGTTCTGCGCCTGGCTCGATTGCAGATCGAGGAAGCCGAGCACCAGCGAGCCCGCAAGCCCGAACAGCGACGACGAGAATGATATGCCCATGCCCGACAGCGGCGCGGCCAGGCCCTGGCGCAGAGAGTCGAACAT
>DASWPX010000114.1:0-40123 GCA_036398395.1 Pseudolabrys sp.
GAGGCGCAGTTCGCGGTCAAGGAAGCCGAGTTGACCGACGCGGTCCGCAAGCTGCTCGCGCGCCACAAACTCGCTTAACCATCCAGCCGGCCGGCGCTGGAACTAAGGCTGCCCCTCGCGCATTCACTAGGCGCAACCCAAACCGGGGAAAGGGTCGCGTCGTGGCAGCGCGTTGGTGCTATCCAGTTCCTATCACATTGCAGCGTCACACCGGCAGGCGATTTGCCCCGGTGCTCGCTAAAACGCCGCCCGAGCGGGCAACCTCGCTGCAAACCGACGCGAATAGCGGTGAATCGGCCCCTTCGCAGCCTTGCCAAGGCGAGGACGGCACCCAAGATTAAGGCTGCCTTTAGCCCACGGAAATACATGAAATATCTCACGGTCCGCCACGCGACCCACTATCGCTACGCTCAGCCGGTCACGCTCGGAACGCATCGCCTGATGCTGCGTCCGCGCGACAGCCATGACCTGCGTCTGGTGGATGCCGAATTGACGTTGTCGCCGCCCGGCGAAACGCGCTGGATGCATGACGTGTTCGGCAATTCGGTCGCGGAGGTCGAATTCGAGCAGTCGGCGACCGAGCTGCTGATCGTGAGCACGCTGCATCTGGAGCATTACGGGCTGACCCGGCCGGTATTTCCGATCGCGCCCGATGCGCAGGTCTATCCCTTCGTCTATTCGGCCGACGACCGCGCCGACCTCGGCCGTCTGCTCGACCGCCATTATCCCGATCCCAATGGGCTGGTGGATGCCTGGGCCAAGCGCTTCGTCAAGGGCCGCTTCATGTCGACATACAATCTGCTGTCGAACATCAACGGCGCCATCAAAAGCGAGTTCGCCTACAACGCGCGCTACGAGGAAGGCACGCAGACGCCGATCGAAACCCTGGAACGAGGCAGCGGCACCTGCCGCGACTTCGCGCTGCTGTTCATCGAGGCGGTGCGCTGCCTCGGCTTCGGCGCGCGCTTTGTCACCGGCTATCTGTATGATCCCGCGCTCGATGGCGCCGACGGCGCGATGCAGGGCTCGGGCGCGACACATGCCTGGGCGGATGTTTATCTGCCCGGCGCCGGCTGGGTGGAATATGACCCGACCAACGGCTTGATCGCCGGCGACAATCTGATCCGTATCGCTGTGACGCGCGATCCGTCGCAGGCGATCCCGATCGGCGGCACATTCGAAGGCCGGCCCGGCGAATTTCTTGGCATGTCGGTCGAGGTCACGGTGCATGCCGGCATGACGCCGCACAGCAGCATGTCGCCGGCGGAATCGGTGCAGGCGTCGCCACCGATAGCGGCGCCGGCGGGCCAGGCGGTTGAGACCACGCAGCAACCCGCGCCGGTCAGCCAGGCTGAAATGTCGCCGCAACAGATGCAGAGTCAAAACGCGCAGTTGACCGCGACGGTTCAGCCGATGCAAAACGCAGAGCCTGCGGCGTAGCACTCCTACGGCTGCTTCAGTCCGCCGCCCATTTTCGGCATATCGAGCACGTTCATCTTCATACCGTTGCTCATGACGATGTCGCCGGCGCGTTGACCCTGGGTGCAGGGGCCGAGCCAGGTTGCCTGGATCGTCATATGGGTCGGAGCGCCCGGCGCCTGCCCCGGCAACGGACTGCCGCCCTCGCGCGTCGATGTTACATTCACCGTATAGGCGCTTTCGAAATTGCCGTTGACGACCGCGTGCGATGTCGTGGTCGCGTCGCCAAACTTGCAGACCGAGTCCACGATAATTGTGCCGGCGGCTTTTGTGACCTCCTGCTTCGCGCAGGCCTGGTTGGCGGGTCCGCCGAAATTGGCGTTCATCAATTTGTCGGTCGCGGCATCGACGCAATGCTTCATGGCGAACGATGACATATCGCGGCCTTCGAGACTCATTTTGAGTTCCCAGAGGCCGGGCTTGCGCGCCGGCATGTCCAGCGCGAAGGCGGGCGCGGCGGATAACAGCGCGATGACAGTCAAGATCAGACGGCGATGCATGAGACGATCTCCAGGCGTCGAAATTCGCCCGGTTTATTGAAATTGCAAAATCAATTCGGCGTCATCGCCGGCGCGAAACCTAAACCGCGACCAGATCGCCGTGGTCCCCATGTTTCCCGGCATGCACGGCGAGCGGATGGCCGAGTACCTGCTCGACCGCATCGAAGCTGTCGATCAATGAAAGGTTTTCGATCAACTTTCCGTCGCGGAAGCGCATGAAATTGGCAACCCTGAAACTGATCACCCGGCCATCGGTGGCACGTTTGCCAGCCTGGCGATGCAGCATCGCCGCTTGATCGCCATCGATCAAAATCGATTCTGGCACAAAGCTGAAAACGCGAAGCACGCGCGGCACCAGGTTTTCGATCAGATCCAGGACCTTGGCCTTGCCGCGATGGGTGCCGCAGAAGCCCAGGACATCGACCGGACCGCTGACCGTCCACGTGACGTCGTCGTGGAGAAATGGCGCGACCTTTTTGGCATCGCGTACGGCATAGGCCTTGTAAAAACCGTCAAACACGGAGCGCGGCACGGCATCGGTCATGGCAAAGCTCCCCAGCGGCATATCAGTCAACGCCGGTTTTGTTTAAAATTCATTAGCCACGAATTCTTATTGTCTATAACCAGACCTCATGGCGTCCTTCGGAGGCGCCGCGGCCCGGCACCCGTAAAATTTGTTAACGACGCCAGGCATTTGGCATGCTGGCCCATTAAGCCCAAGAACCGATCTTCGTCGAATCCTTAAAGCTGCCGTGCTAAAGGGCCGCCATAACCCGCGTTTAATGTGATTTGCCGGATCGAAGCGATGGACGCCAGCGTACCAATGCGGACGAAAATGCCCGACGCGCGGGCGGAGTCGCTGGTCGCCTCCTATGAGCGCGCCGGCTATGTCCGCGTCGCGCCCGCGATCCTTCAGCCGGCGGAGCCGTTCCTCGACCTGTCGGGCGAGGACATCCGCAAGCGGATGTATCTCACGACGGCGCCGGGCGGAGGCGAATTCTGTCTGCGTCCGGATCTGACGATCCCGGTATCGCGGGATTATCTGGCCTCAAGCACTGCCGGTAACGCCGCCGGTTATTGCTATCTCGGTCCGGTATTCCGTCATCGTTCGGATCAACCGGCCGAATTCCTGCAGGCCGGCATCGAGTCCTTTGGGCGCGCCGATAAGTCCGCGGCCGACGCCGAAATGCTGACCCTCGGTCATGAAGCCACCGCGAGCTTCGGTCTGGCCACGCCCGACATCCGCGCCGGCGACGTCGCGCTGTTTGCAGCCCTGGTCGCAGGCCTCGAACTGCCGCCGGCCTGGAAGCGGCGGCTGATCAAGGACTTCAACCGCAAAACCAACCTGGCGCAGGACCTCGACCGTCTGGTGCTCGGCGGCAATAATGCGCGGCCGGAATATCAGGGCGTGCTGGCGGCGCTCGCCGGGTCCGACCCGAAGGGCGCGCACGCGCTGGTCACCGACCTGTTGTCGATCGCCGGCATCAACGCGGTGGGCGGCCGGTCGGTCGCCGAGATCGCCGAGCGTTTCCTCGAACAGTCCGCACTCGGCGCCAGCGCGAAACTGCCGCGCGAGGTGCGCGGGCTGATCGAACGCTTCCTCGCCATTCAGGGCGACCCGGATGAAGCCGCCATCGAACTGCGCGCGCTGGCCGCCGAAGCCGGCATGCTGAACGTGCTGACGCCGGCGCTCGATCTGTTCGAAAGCCGCAACGGATTCCTCGCCGCGCGCGGCTTCGACCTCAAGCGCGTGCGATTCTCGACGAGCTTCGGCCGCGGCTTCGACTATTACACGGGCTTCGTGTTTGAACTGACCGATCCGAACCGCACCGGCGATCCGCTGGTGGCGGGCGGACGCTATGACGGATTGCTGGCGCGCCTCGGCAGCACCCAGGCGACGCCCGCAGTCGGCTTCGCGGTGTGGATCGAGCGGCTCGCGGCCTATGGGGGCGCAACATGAGTTCGCCTCTGGTGCTCGCGGTGCCGGCCAAGGGCCGGTTGCAGGAAAACGCCGAAGCCTTCTTTGCCCGTTCGGGCCTCAATCTGGTCAAGCCGCGCGGTGCGCGCGATTATCGCGGCGCCATCTCGGGCTTGGATGGCGTCGAGGTTGCCTATCTGTCGGCCGGCGAAATCACCGGCCAGCTCGCGGCAGGCGCGGTGCATATGGGCGTCACCGGCGAGGATCTGGTGCGCGAACTCATTCCGGACGCCGACAAGCGCGTGGTGCTGATCGAAGGGTTGGGCTTCGGCTTTGCCACCGTGGTGGTCGCCGTGCCGCAGGCCTGGATCGACGTGCGCACCATGGCCGACATCGACGACGTCGCCACCGCCTTCCGCCACCACCACGGCCGCAAGATGCGGGTGGCGACGAAATACGTGAACCTGACGCGCGATTTCTTTTCCGCGCAGGGCGTGATCGATTACCGCATCGTCGAGAGTTCGGGCGCGACCGAAGGCGCGCCGGCCGCCGGCAGCGCCGAGATGATCGTCGACATCACCACCACCGGCGCCACGCTGGCCGCCAATGGGCTGAAGGTGATCGACGACGGCACCATTTTGCGCTCGCAAGCAAATCTTGTGGCGGCGCGCACCGCCGCCTGGGGCGCAAGCACGCGCGACACCGCGCGCGTCATCCTCGACCGCATCGCCGCGCAGGCACGCGCCCGCGCCTTCCGCGAAGTGCGTGCCCGCTTTGCCAATTGCGATGCCGCACTGGTGGAAAGCGCCAAGCAAAAATTCGGCGTCGAAACGCCGTTCGGCGGGCCGACCTCGTCCGGCATGCTGACGCTGCACTGCACGCCGGCGCAGGTTTACGCGCTCTCCAGTTTCCTGCGCGAGAACGGCGCCGAAGCGGTGGCCGTTGCCGACCTCGATTACGTGTTCTAGCGCGACAATCCGCTCTATGCCAGGCTCGAGGCCGGGCTTTAACGCGATCTAATCCGGCCCCTGACGCCGCTGTTGATGCAGCTGATGCCGAACTATGCGGCCAGCACGACAGATATCGGCCGCGCCATGATCGAGGTCACGCGCACCGGCGCACCTGTGCGGATATTGGAAAGCCGCGACATTGTCCGGGCGGCTAGGCGCGCTTTCGAAACACCACGAAATGCGACAGCGAAAAGTTGACCACGAAGCTGACCAGGATCGAGACGAGCTTCGCCGCCAGCAATGGCAGCACGAAAGACAGCCCGAAAAGCGTGCCGGTCGAGCAGACCATGCCGGCGACCCCTGACGCAACGAAGGTGCCATAGTCGCGCCAGCGCAGCGTATGGCCGGATTCCGGACCGAAGGTGATGAATGTGTTCATGGTGTACGAGAACGATACCGCCACCAGCCAGGCCAACACATTGGACGGCACCAGCGGCCAGTGCAGATAAGTCGCGGCGGTCCAGAATATGCTGAAATCGATCACCGTATTGATGACGCCGACCAAGGCGAAACTGATCGCCTTGAGCGCGATGGCGCGCTCATGCCAGGCGACGGTCAGACGATCGAGGATGTCTTGCAGAGGCGCCGGGATCATTGGACTTCTTAACATTTCGGGGCTGGCGACAGGCCAGCCCTTGTGCGGTATAAAACGCAAATAAACGCAAAGCGACAGGTTAAAGCGAATGGCTGCGAAATCGACCAAATCGGGCGTCCGGGCGGTCCCCATGCGGGCCCTGCCCGGCCTGTCGATCGTGGTTCCGCTGTTCAATGAGGCCAAGGGCCTTGTGAGCCTGCACGAGCGTATCGCCGAAGCGGCGCGGTTTCTCAAGGCCAAACGGGGACTGAACGTCGAGGTCGTCTATGTGGACGACGGCAGCAGCGACGACACCAGCCGTCTCGCGCAGTCGCTGCCCGCCATAGCGGTCGATATCCAGGTGGTGACGCTGTCGCGCAATTTCGGCAAGGAGGCGGCGCTGCTTGCCGGTCTCGATCATGCCCAGCTCGGCGCCATATTGTTCATGGATGGTGACGGCCAGCATTCGCCGAACCTGATCGAGACGCTGGTGTCGCGCTGGCTCGATGACGGTTATGACGTGGTCTATACCGCCAAGGCACATCGCGAGAACGAGTCCTTCATGCGGCGCGTCGGCGTGAAGACATTTTACACGCTGCTCAACTGGCGCTCGCGCCACAAAATTCCCGAGGACGCCGGCGACTTCCGCCTGCTGTCGCCGCGAGCGGCGGCGGCGCTGCGTCAGATGCCGGAACGCAACCGTTTCTTCAAGGGCCTGGCGAGCTGGATCGGCTTCAGGCAAATCCGCGTCGACTATGAGCCGGCCGAGCGCGAACATGGCGTCACCACCTGGAATGTGTGGACGCTGATCGGCCTGTCGATCGAAGGGCTGACATCGTTCTCGGTGGCGCCGCTGCGGGTCGCCAGCATGCTCGGCCTCTTGCTCGCGGCGACCGCGCTGTTCTTCGGCGGCTGGATCTTGCTCGAAACGTTGTTCTACGGACAGGACGTGCCGGGTTATCCCTCGCTGGTGGTCAGCGTGATGGTGATTGGCGGCGTGCAACTGATCATGATCGGCGTCCTAGGCGAATATGTCGGCAAGATGCTGTCCGAGATCAAAGCGCGCCCGGTCTATTTCGTCGCCGAGCACGCCGTGAAGCAGGCCGAGGAAAGCGCCAAGCCAGGCGCCAAGGAAAAGGCGCGCCCGGCTGTGCCGCGCGCGGCGGAGTAGGCCGTTGCCGGTCAAAGCGGCCGCGCGCCACATCTGGTTATGCGCCGACGATTACGGCCTGTCGCTCGGCGTCAATACCGGCATCCGCGAACTGATCGCGCGCGGGCGGCTGAACGCCACCTCGGTCATGGTGGTGGCGCCGCATCTCGACGACGACGAAGCACCGGAACTCGAAGCGCTCAACAGCGGCAAGAAACGCGCCGCCATCGGCCTGCACGTGACGCTGACCGCGCCGTTCAAGCCGGTCTCCGAAGGCTTTGCGCCCTTGCGCAACGGCTGTTTCCTGCCTTTGGGCGAAATGCTGCGCGCGGCGGTGTCGCGCCGCTTGCGGCCGGACCTGCTGACGATCGAAATCGCCAGTCAGATGCGCGCCTTCGTCGAAACGTTCGGGCACCTGCCAGACTTCCTCGACGGTCATCAGCATGTCCATTTGTTTCCGCAGGTGCGCGACGCATTCCTGAAAGTCGCGGCCGAGACGGCGCCCGATGCCTGGGTGCGGCAGTGCGGCCGGGCGAATTCGCTGTGGCGCCTGCACGACCGCAAGGCATTGATGCTCGACGTCCTGAGCGTGCGGTTCCGCCGCAAGGCGGCGCGGCTTGGCGTCGTCACCAATCCGGCCTTTGCCGGCACCTACGCCTTCCGGTCCTCTGCCGATTTCACGAAAATCTTTCCGCGCTTTCTGAGCGGACTGCCGGACGGCGGGCTGATCATGTGTCATCCGGGACATGTCGACGCCGAATTGCAACGGCTCGACACGCTCACGCATCTGCGCGAGCGCGAATTGGCGTTCTTCAATTCCGATGAGTTTCCGCGAGTCCTCGCCGGGCACGGCGTGGCTTTGATCGAGCCGGATTAGAGGACGATCACCTTGCTGCCGACCTTCACGCGTTCGTAGAGGTCGATGATATCGACGTTGCGCATGCGGATGCAGCCGGACGACACATTCTGCCCGATGGTCCAGGGCTCGTTCGAGCCGTGGATGCGATAGAGCGTCGAGCCGAGATACATCGCGCGCGCGCCGAGCGGGTTGTTCGGGCCGCCCGCCATGAAGTGCGGCAGGCCGGGCTGGCGCTGCAGCATCTCCGGCGGCGGCACCCAGTCCGGCCATTCCTTCTTGCTCGTCACCGTGTGGTTGCCCGACCATGTGAAGCCCGGCCGGCCGACGCCTATGCCGTAGCGCAAGGCCTTGCCGTCAGGCTCGACCAGATAGAGAAAATGCTGCGGCGTATCGATCACGATGGTGCCGGGCGCTTCCTTGCCGTCGTAGGCGACTTCCTGGCGCAGGAATTGCGGATCGATCGCGGTGCCGGGCGGCTCCAGCATGGGATCGACCGTGGGCTCGGTGTTGGCGTAGATCTGCGCGCCTTGCGACGCGTCCGGATAGATGCGCGGCGGCGGCGCGTATTGCCGCTGCGCGGAATCGCCGAACAGATATTCGATGAAGCCGCCGCCGAGATTGCCGCGGATTTCCGGCTGCGCCTGCACCACGACCATCGGCGGCGTCGACGGCAGGTATTGCGCGCAAGCCCCGCCGCTCGCGAACGCACTTGCCGCAACGATTGGAAAGAACAGACGCCGCATGCGCGCAGTACAGATGGAAACCAACACCGATTGGTAAACCACGGCGCCGTACCGGCGATATTGGAGCGTCTGCACCCGCATCTCGTCGTGTCACGGTTAATTTCCCCTAAAATGCGGCGCATCATGGTTAACAGGTTATGTCGTTGAATGACGCAACGCAGCGTTAATGGCCTTTGAGCTAAAACAACAGGACCGGGATGTGAGGGACGTCGCGTGCAGCGAAAAGTTTTCCGCGTCGAACAGATGTTTGCCGCTTCGCGGGCGAACGTGAGAGCGCCGCTGCCGCCGGCACCGTCGAATCCGCGCGACGGCGACGACGCGGTCGGCCGTCTCAAGCGCGAATTGGCGGCGATCCAGGACACCATAGCGCGCAACAAGCGCGAACTTGCCTCGCTTATCGGCGACGGCAAGCAGCAGCGCATGGCGCGCGCCGGCGACGAATTGCGCGCCGCGGTCGACGGCATGGATGACGCCACGCAGAAGATTCTAAAATCGGCCGAGATCATCGACGAAAGCGCCAGGGCGCTCACCGCATCGCTGAATGACGATTACAAACGCGGCCTTGCCCAGGACATTCAGGACAACGTCGTGAAAGTCTACGAGGCCTGCAATTTCCAGGATATCGCCGGCCAGCGCATCACCAATGTGATCGGCACCATGACGATGGTGGAAGACCAGATTGCCGGGATGCTGTCGCCGCGCGACAGCACGAACGCAGCTCCGCCGGCGCCCGCCAAACCCTCCCCGCGCAACGAATTCCTCAACGGTCCCAAGCTCGACGGCGATACCGGCCACGCCACCCAGCTCGATATCGACGAGATGTTTGCCTGACTAATCGGGCTTGCGAATTACGATAAAGCAGACCAGCCCGGCCGTGGCGAAAGCGCCCGCCAGCGCCAATGCGCCGGCGTCGGACGCGCGCTCCACCACGAAGGCCATCACCAAAGGCGCCGCCGCCTGCATCAGCAGAAACGGACCGGCGAGCCTTCCCATCAGCCGCCCATAGCCGGAGGCGCCAAACAGCGCCAGCGGCAGCGCGCCGCGCGTGATGGTGACCAGCCCATTGGCGCCGCCGAACAGCAGCGCGAAAGCCGCCGCGACCGGCGCGGAAATACCGAGCACCGCCATCATCACAAAGGCGAAGAGCAGAACGCCGAGGGCGAAGCGCACCACCCATAGCGGATGCAAATCGCGGCCGAATGAAAATTCGATCAGCCGCGCGCCGACCTGCGCCGGCCCGAACAGCGCGCCGATCCACACCACGGTGCCGGCATCGATACCGGAGCGCGCGAAGATCGCCAGCAGATGCGCCGATAGCCCCGAGGGAACGAAAGCGTAGGCCGCGAAGGCCGAGGCCACCAGAACGAACGGCAGTCCGTGCGGCGGCAGCACCTTCTCCGGCGCTTTCGTGTCGGCTTGTTTGGCGACGTCCGCCTTAAAGCGCGCGCGCGGTAGCGCGAAAGCATGCAGCGGCGCCGAGATGAAAGCGAGCAGCGCAGCGTAGACCAGGTAGGTACCGCGCCAGCCGGCCGCCTCGATAAGAAAATGCGTCGCGGGCCAGCTCACGGTCGAGGCAAAGCCGCCGGCCAGCGTCAGCGCGGTAATCGGCCGGCGCGCGGTCGCGCCGAAGATGCGGCCGAGCGTGGCGAAGGCGGAATCGTACAAGTTCGCCGACATGGCGATGCCGAGAACGACCCAGACCGCGTAATAGGCGACGGGATTGTTGGCATGACCGATCAGCACCAGGCCGAGCGCGCCGATCAGCGACCCGATCGTCATCGTCACCTGGCCGCCGAAGCGGTCGATCGAGCGCCCGACGTAAGGCGCGATCAGGCCTGCAGCCAGCAGCGCCACCGAAAATCCGCCCATGGCAAAAGAGATCGACCAGCCGTGCTCGGCCGCGATCAGCGGCACGATCAGCACCGGCGTATAGAAAATCGTGCCCCACGACAGGATTTGCGTGACGCCGAGCACCGGCACCGCCCGCCAGGGACCGAAAAGAAATTCGCGAAGCGGAATCATGCTGCGATGCTAGCCCGCCGGGAAAGGTGAAGCGTGCTTACCGCGACGGCGGAACCTGCTGGATCGGCGGCTGCACCGGCGCCGGCGCTGCCTTCGGCTTGGCTGCGGGCTTGGCGGCCGTCTTGGCCTTAGGCTTGGGCGCCGGACGCTTCTCGCCTTCCGGTCCGCAGCGCACATAGACCATGGTGCCGTAGCGGCCCTGCACTTCGCTATCCACCCAGCGCAGCGCCAGCACACGGCCGTCGAACGAAACCACTTCGCGGTCCTGCTGGCCGCCCGGCGGATCGTCGGCAGGTCCGATGAAAGTCTTGCCGCCGGGCGCGCCCTTCAGGCGCAGTTCGGTCGGCGTCGCCTGGTCGGCGAGATGCATCATCACGCCGCCGCTGGTGCCCAGGGTGATGATGTAGGGCTGCTTGCATTGATCGGCCGCGGCCGCCTCGGTGCGCGGACGGTCCTCGACCTTGTGGTAGGCGGCAAGCCCCCAGCGTCCGACAATATCCTGCGGCGGGAAGGCCGGCGGCAGGCTCTGCAGCGGCGGTGGCGGCGGCGCCTCATTGGTCGAGAATGGATTGGAAATCGACCCCCCGGAGCAGCCTGCAAGGCCAAGCGCAAGCACGCCCAGGACGAAGGCGAACGGCAGGCGGAAACGGTTCGATTGGCTCATACGGGCTCCGGCAGCGCCTTGAGGGTGACTTTGCGGGGCACCCGCGATGATCGCAAGCGAAGCCTATCCGCGGCGGGCTACAGCTTGGTTAACGCCGCGTTCAAACATACGTTCGTGGCAATTTTCCCGCGCTTGACACCTTCGGGCTCAGGTCATATGTCCCGGCTGGCTATTGGCACTCTCCATCGTTGAGTGCTAAGTGCCTGCAAAATTTAGCCTTTCATCGGCGAGGAAGACATGTCCAAGACCAAGTTCCGTCCCCTGCACGACCGTCTCGTCGTGCGCCGCATCACTGCCCTGGAGAAGACCAAGGGCGGCATCATCATTCCAGACAGCGCTCAGGAAAAGCCGTCGGAGGGCGAAGTCGTCGCCGTCGGCCCCGGCGGGCGCGACGACGCGGGCAAGCTCATCCCGATCGACATCAAGACCGGCGACCGCGTGCTGTTCGGCAAGTGGTCCGGCACCGAGGTCAAGCTCGATGGCGAGGACCTTCTGATCATGAAGGAATCCGACATCATGGGCGTCATTGCCTGAACGCGCGTCACGCGAACAATCCAACGGAGTAATTCCACATGGCTGCCAAGGACGTAAAATTTTCCACCGACGCGCGCGACCGCATGTTGCGCGGCGTCGATATCCTCGCCAACGCGGTGAAGGTCACGCTCGGTCCCAAGGGCCGCAACGTCGTGCTCGACAAGAGCTTCGGCGCGCCGCGCATCACCAAGGACGGCGTCACCGTCGCCAAGGAGATCGAGCTCGAGGATAAGTTCGAGAACATGGGCGCGCAGATGGTGCGCGAGGTCGCGCAGAAGACCAACGACCTGGCCGGCGACGGCACCACCACCGCGACCGTGCTGGCCCAGGCGAGCGTGCGCGAAGGCGCGAAGTCGGTTGCCGCCGGCATGAACCCGATGGACTTGAAGCGCGGCATCGACATCGCGGTTACTGCGGTGGTCAAGGACATCGAGAAGCGCGCCAAGAAGGTCGGCTCGACGGCGGAAGTGGCCCAGGTCGGCACCATTTCGGCGAACGGCGACGCCACCATCGGCAAGATGATCGCGCAGGCGATGCAAAAGGTCGGCAACGAAGGCGTCATCACCGTCGAGGAAGCCAAGGCGATGGAGACCGATGTCGAGATCGTCGAAGGCATGCAATTCGACCGCGGCTACATCTCGCCCTACTTCGTCACCAACGCCGAGAAGATGGTAGCCGAGCTTGAAGACGCCTACATTCTCCTCCACGAGAAGAAGCTGTCCGGCTTGCAATCGATGCTGCCGCTGCTGGAAGCCGTGGTGCAGACCGGCAAGCCGCTGGTCATCATCGCCGAGGACGTCGAAGGCGAAGCCATCGCGACGCTCGTCGTCAACAAGCTGCGCGGCGGCCTCAAAGTGGCAGCCGTGAAAGCGCCGGGCTTCGGCGATCGCCGCAAGGCCATGCTCGAGGACATCGCGATCCTCACCGGCGGCCAGCTGATCTCGGAAGACCTCGGCATCAAGCTCGAGAACGTGACCTTGGCCATGCTCGGCCGCACCAAGAAGGTCGTCATCGAGAAGGAAAAGACTACGATCATCAACGGCGCCGGGAAGAAGTCCGAAATCGAAGCCCGCGTCGGCCAGATCAAGGCGCAGATCGAGGAAACCACCTCCGACTACGACAAGGAAAAGCTGCAGGAGCGGCTGGCGAAGCTCGCCGGCGGCGTCGCGGTGATCCGCGTGGGCGGCGCTTCCGAAATGGAAGTGAAGGAGAAGAAGGATCGCGTCGAGGACGCCCTCAACGCGACCCGCGCCGCGGTTCAGGAAGGCGTGGTGCCGGGCGGCGGCGTCGCCTTGCTGCGCGCCAAGAAGGCGGTCGGCAAGCTCACCGACGATAACTCCGACGTGCAGGCCGGCATCAACATCGTGCTCAAGGCGCTGGAAGCCCCGATCCGTCAGATCGCGGAAAACGCCGGCGTGGAAGGCTCGATTGTGGTGGGCAAAATCCTCGATGAGAAGTCGGAGACCTACGGCTTCGACGCCCAGAACGAGGAATATGTCGACATGATCGACAAGGGCATCATCGACCCGGCCAAGGTCGTGCGCACGGCCCTGCAGGACGCGGGCTCGGTCGCCGGCCTGCTGGTCACCACCGAGGCCATGATCGCCGAATTGCCGAAAGAGCCGGCCCCGGCGATGCCGGGCGGTGGCGGCGGCATGGGTGGCATGAGCGGCGGCATGGGCTTCTAGCCCTCGCCACAAATCGCGAATGCAAAGGGCGGCCTTAAAGGCCGCCCTTTTTCGTGACTGATTTTGCGCCCCGGCAGTAGAATTGCCGATGGAATCAAAATCGCGATCCGCCGGTATTCTGTTGAGTTTCGTGGGCGTCCTGATCGTCACGCAATTCGCGTTCGGCGCATCGCGCACCTTCGATGTCGGCATCGACCGCTCGAACATGATCTGGAAGTCCAAGCAAGAGCAGGCGGCAATCTTCGCCGACATCAAAAAGACTGGCGTGCGCTGGTTTCGCGACGCCTTTTCCGCTCCCGTGAACAGGACCGCGGACTTTGTCGCGGTCGTGCGCCAAGCCAAGCAGGCAGGCCTCAAGATGCTTGTTGTGGTGACGCAAAGTCCCGACGACTACGACAATGCCGTGGCCGCCAACGCCGGACCGGCCTTTGAAAAATTATGCGGCTGGCCGGACGGCTCGCTCAAGCTCAGCCAAATAAACCTGAGCAAACTCAAGAGCAGGCTGGTCGGCCTGCTGGATTCCCTGAAAGCCGGCAGTCTTGAGGTGGACGCGTTCGAGATCGGCAACGAAGTCGATTGGGTCTGTTTCAACGGCGACGCGCCATTCGGCCGCGACGCCGGCCCCGACGACATCCTGACCGCCGGACGCGGCTACGCGCGCTTTCTCCAGACCGCGGCCGAGACGATCCACGACCGTGTGCCGCGCGCAAAATTGATTACCTTCGGCATGGCCCACGCCGAGGCTTGGGAGAAGCCGCCGTATCATCATTTGCCGAAGCCGGCGGCTTTCGTGGCGTCGCTGCGCGATCTCGACGGGATGAACTACCTCGACAACGCCCGCTATCGCATCGACGGCTACGGCTCGCACGTCTATCCCGACGCCGACGACATCGAAAAATCCACCGTCGCGCGGCTTGCCGACGACACGCAAGCGTTCGGGGCGGATTTGCCGATCTGGATTACGGAATTCGGCTTTCGCGCCGACCAGTTCCCCAACCGCGCGGGCGAAAATCGAACTCAGGCGATCGAAGCCTTCTTCAAGGCCTTGGCCGGCGCACGGTCATCCCTTGGACCGGTATTTTATTATGCCTATGACGACGCGGCCTTCAGTCTCGTCGACGCGCGCGGTCAACTGCTGCCGGAGGCCTATATGCTCGGCCGCCAATGTGGCGTGTGCGTCAGGCCGCCGCGCTAATTGCTCGCCGGTTTGAATTTCAAAATCTTCGGCCCTTCCAGCACCAGCGCGCCGCCCTGATTGCGCCAGACCGTTGCATCGGTCATCGCGTTGAGCAGGTCCAGATCGGCCTGGATGCGCTGCGGCGTGCACTGGCCGTTACCCATCATCTCCGGCAGCGCCTCCGGCAAAAGGCCCGGCTCGATCCTGATCGCCGCGTCGGCCACCTCGACATGCGCGGCTACGGACTTGCACCACAGGTCGATGCTGGCGTCGCCGTTCGCCGCCACCGTGAGCATCGGCATGCGCTTGCCCGGCCTCATCGGCGCAGCGTCGAGCACAAGCTCCCGGTCGAAAGGAAATTCGTCGGCCGCCCGGACGGGAACCGAACCGAGCAGCAATCCGGCGGCAAAAATGCCGCAGACAAACGCGCGGCGCGCCATTATCTGGCGAAAAAAACTCATTATCGTCTCCGGGATCGGCGGCTTGCGGGCCTTTTGAATTGCAGGCACAGGGCCATGACGTCAAGCCGCATTTGGGAATAGCATGTGTGCCGCTAGTGCCGCCGGAGGACATCATGGATCAGCGCATCATCGACCTTTATGACAGTTTCACGCATGGCGGGATGAACCGCCGTCAATTCCTCGACCGGCTCGGTGAATTGGCCGGTTCCAGCGCCGCCGCATTGGCGCTGCTGCCGATGTTGCAGAACGATTACGCGCGCGCCGCGATTGTGCCGCCCGACGATGCGCGGCTCGCGATAGACGCCGCGTCCTATGACGCGCAAGGCACGCGCATCAACGGTTATTTGGCGCGCCCCAAAGCAAAAGGCAAAAGGCCGGCGGTCATCGTCATCCATGAAAACCGCGGGCTCAATCCGCACATCCAGGATATCGCGCGGCGCCTCGCGCTCGAGGGCTTCCTCGCTTATGCGGTCGATATGCTGTCGCCGCAGGGCGGCACGCCGGCCGACGAAGACAAGGCGCGCGACATGTTCATCAATCTCGATCTCGACGTAACCGCCAGGCAACTCGCGGGCGCCGTGCCGTTCCTCGCCGGTCACGCGGAGTCGACCGGCAATGTCGGCGCCGTCGGCTTCTGCTGGGGCGGCGGCATGGTCAACCGCCTCGCGGTGCTGTCGCCCGATCTGAAAGCGGGCGTCGCGTATTACGGCCAGCAGCCGCCGGCCGAACAGGCGGCGGCGATCAAGGCGCCGCTGCTGCTGCACTATGCCGGGCTCGACAGCCGCATCAATGCCGGCATTCCGGCCTACGAGGCGGCGCTGAAAGCCGCGGGCAAGCGCTTCACGGTCTACGTCTACCCGGACGTCAACCACGCCTTCAACAACGACACCGGCAACCGCTACGACAAGCCGGCCGCGGATCTGGCCTGGAGCCGCACCATCGCCTTCTTCAGGGACAATCTCGGCGCGCCGGGGAAGGCTTAACGCGTCAATTCAAACGAGAGACGCTCTAGACGGCCGCGTCGCGCGGTTCCCATTCCTCGGCGCTGGCGCCGGCGAGCGCGCGCACGCGCTTCTCGTCCTTGGCGAACTCGGCCGCCGGCCCGGAAAACACCACGTGGCCGTCGTCGAGAACATAGGCGCGGTCGGCGACCTCCACCGCGGCGCGGACGTTCTGCTCGACCAGCAGCACGGAAATCCCCTCCTTGCGCGCGGCGACCACGACCTTGAACACTTCCTGCACGATCAGCGGCGCCAGCCCCTGCGACGGCTCGTCGAGCAGCAGAACCTTCGGGTTGAGCAGCAGGGCGCGCGCGATCGACAGCATTTCCTGCTCGCCGCCCGAAAGCTGGCGGCCTTTGTTCGCCTTGCGCTGCGCCAGGCGCGGAAACAGTTCGTAGATGCGCGCGATGGTCCAGGGGCCCGGACGTTCCATCGGCACCATGAGGTTTTCCTCGACCGAAAGGTTGGCGAAGATGCGACGGCCTTCCGGCACGTAGCCGACGCCGAGCGCCGCAATCCGGTACGGCTGCCAGTCGGTGGTGGCCTGGCCGAAGATTCGCACCGCGCCTTCGCGCGCGTGCGTCAGACCCATCAGGCTGCGCAGCGTCGTGGTTTTGCCGGCGCCGTTGCGGCCGAGCAAAGCCACGATCTCGCCCTCGCGCACTTCGAGCCCGACGCCGCGCAGAATGTGGCTCTTGCCGTAATACGTGTGCAGGCCTTCGGCCTCGATCGGGAGCGCGCTCATGCGGCCGCCTTTCCGAGATAGGCGGCCTGCACGGCCTCGTTGGCGGCGATCTCCTGCGGCGTGCCGACGGCGAGCGTCGCGCCTTCCGCCAGCACCATGATGCGGTTGGCAAGGTGGAAGACGACGCGCATATCGTGTTCGATCAGGACAATGGTGAGGTTCTGGTCCTTGTGCAGCTTCCGGATGAGCTGCGTGATGTCGTAGGTCTCCTGGTCGCCCATGCCCGCGGTCGGCTCGTCCAGCAGCAGCAGACGCGGCTTGAGCGCCAGCGCCATCATGATCTCGGTGGCGCGCTGGTCGCCGTGGGAAAGCTCGCCCACCAGCCGGTCGGCCTTGCCGGCAAGCCCGCTCATGGTCATCAGATCGACGACGCGCGCGCCGATCTCACCGTCGGCGTCCTTCGACATCCAGGGACTCAGGCGATAGCCGGCGGCGACCTCGACCGGAACGCGCAGATTTTCGCGCACCGTGAGTTCGGGAAACACCTCGGTGATCTGGAAAGTGCGCGCGATGCCGCGCCAAACCCGCTGCGCCGGCGCGACATTGGAAATATCCTCGCCGTCAAACACAATGCGGCCGGAGGTCTGCGTCAGAAAGCCGCTGATCATGTTGAAGAAGGTCGTCTTGCCGGCGCCGTTCGGGCCGATCACGGCGCGCAATTCGCCTTGCTCGACGTCTATTGAAACATCGTTGACGGCGACCAGGCTGCCGAAATGCTTGGTGAGATTTTCAACTTTGAGCATGCTCATGGCGACAGCTTCCGGCGGACGATGCCGAGCACGCCGCGCGGGAAGAACAGCACGACGAGGACGAAGAACAAGCCGACGAAGGACATCCAGTTCTGGGTCTGGCTGGAGAGGTAGTCCTCCAGCACGACGAAGATCGCGGCGCCGATCAGCGGACCCCAGAACGAGCGCATGCCGCCGAGCACCGCCATGATCACGAAATCGCCCGACTGGGTCCAATAGAGCGCGCGCGGATCGACGAAGTTGTTCAAAAGCGCGTAGAGCGCGCCGGCAAGGCTGACGAAACAGCACGAGATCATCCACGAGATCCAGATGTGCTGGTCGACCGGAATGCCGAGAAAACGCGCGCGGCGCTCGTTCTCACGGATCGCGATCAGCGTGCGGCCGAAGGGCGAGCGCAACAGCCACGCCATCACGGCGACCGCGACGGCAAAGACCGCCAGCACGAAGAAGTAGAAAGCGCGGGTATTGTGCAGGATGTCGACGGTGGCGAAACCGAAATTGAGCGGCTGGCGCGACCAGCCGGTCAAACCGTCGTCGCCGCCGGTGACCGAATTCCAGCGGAAGGTGATGAAATAGAACACCTGACCGAAGGCGATGGTCACCATGGCGAAATAGACGCCGCGCAGCCGGATGATCAGCGGGCCGATAATGGCCGCGGCGATGGTGCCGACAATCGTGCCGACGATGATGCCGATGCCCGTGCTGGGGACCAGATAGCGGATGGTCATGCCGACGCCATAGGCGCCGAGGCCGAAATAAGCGGCGTGGCCGAAGGACAGCACGCCGGTGTAGCCAAGCAGGAAATTCAGCGCCATCGCGGCGAGACCGAGCACGACGACGCGAATACCGAGCTCGGTATAGCCGTGCACCAGCGGCATCCAATAAGGCAGCGACAGCAGCAGCAGCCAAACGACGACGTTCGGAATCTGCTTGTTGAGTTCGGGGCCGCCCATCAGAACCGCCCCTCTTCGCCCAGCAGACCGCGCGGCCGCACCAGCAGCACGGCCGCCATCATCACGTACATCACCGCCTCGGTCGCCGAGGGGAAGAACACCGTTGTGAGACCGGAGGCGACGCCGATCAGCAAACCGCCGAGCAAAGTGCCGGGCAGACTGCCGAGACCGCCGACGATGATGGCCACGAAGCTCGGCATGATCAGCGACGAGCCGACCGTCGGCTGCAAACCGAGCATGCCGGCAGCCAGCACGCCGGCGAGGCCCGCGAGATAGATGCCGAGGCCGAAATTGAGATTGCGCAGGATGCGGACGTTGACGCCCAGCACCGAGACGGTTTCGAGGTCGAGCGTACCGGCGCGGATGCGAATGCCGAGCCTGGTGTAGCCGAGGATCAGGAAAAGCCCGGTCACCGTGGCGGCGACGATCAATACCATGAACAGCCGATAGCCGGTCAGGAAGAAATATTCGCTACTCAGCGGCGACACCAGCCAGCCGGGCACCTGGAACGGCAGGCTCTGCGCGCCCCAGATGAAGCGTGTGCCGTCCTCGATCATGAAGGCCAGGCCGAAGGTCAACAGCAGGCTGTAGAGCGGGTCGCGGCCGTATAGCCTGCGGATCAAAACCCGCTCGACCAAGAGGCCGATGAACGCGGTCAGCACCGGCGCCACGATCAGGGCGCCCCAGAACCCGATATAGGGGATGAGCGTAAAGGCCAGATAGCCGCCGATCGCGAGAAATCCGCCATGGGCGAAATTGATGACGCCGGAAAGATTGAGAATGAGCGACAGGCCGAGCGCCATCAGGGCGTAGAACGCACCGACGATGAGCCCGTTGAAGACGTTGAAAAGTATCAGCTGAGACATAGCGGCGATAACTTCATAAACGCATCGTTGTCACGCACAACACGGTCGCCCGCGTCGACGCGGCCCTCATGGACTTCGGATTGATATTATCCCCTCGGCCGGGCAGTAAGCCGGGCGCCACGTTTCCGCGGCGCCCGGTGTTTCATCGATCAGGCCGGCCAAGCCAACTTGCAGCCGGTGTCTTCAAGCGTCCCGGCGATGTCGGCGCCCTTGACCACGTTGGTCACCTTGAACAAGTCGTCATCGGCGCTGCCCTTGGCTTGCGCGTTGCCGACATACAGGTTCGGGATGAGCTGGTTCTGGCCTTCGCGGTAATAGGCGCCGTCCGGCATCAGCGCGATTTCCGGCGGCAGCTTGAAGCCCTGCAGGGCCTTGGCCATTTGGACCGCCTCGAGCGATTTGGCGTTGTTGGCAGCGAGCGCGCAGGTCCAGGTCGAGGCAAAGCCGAACCAGGTACGCGCGGTGGGCACGCGGCCGGTCTTGGCCTTGATGGCCGCGACGAATTCCGCGACGTGCGGAACGCCGGGCTGATTCCAGTACCACTCGAATACCCAGGTGCCGACACGGGCTTCCGGCGGCAGGCCTTCCAGCGGCCCAAGCTCCTGCTGCGCGCCGGCGAGATGGAGCTTCTTGTCGAGACCGAATTGCACGGCCTGCTTGAGCGCGTTCACCATGTCGTCGCCCTGGACGAGGAAGATGATGATGTCCGGGTTCGCGGACTGCGCCTTGATCAGGTAGGACGAGAAATCCGTGGTGCCGAGCGGGGTGAGGTCGCCGCCGACCTTGACGCCGCCGAGCGGGCCAGCCGCTTTTTCCAAGCCAGCCTGCAGGGTGTGGCCGAACGCATAATCCGGCGTGATGTAATACCATTTCTTGCCGTAATCCTTGATCAGCGTGCTGGCGACGGCATTGGCTTCCATCTGGGTCGTGTTGCAGACGCGGAACACGTTCCAGTGACAGGACGCGCCGGTCACCGCATCGGTATGGCCGCCAGGAACGATGTGGAGGATGTTCTTCTCGAAGGCCACGCCGGCCATGGCGAGGGCCAGCGCCGAGTTGATGTTGCCGAGCAGGAAGTTGATCTGATCGCGGTCGATCAGCTTGCGCGCCTTCTGCACGGCGGTCGCCGCGTCGCCGCTGGTCGAGTCTTCGACGAGCAGTTCGGCCTGACGACCGAGGATGCCGCCTTTGGCGTTGATCTGCTCGATGGCGAGCTGGCAGCCGGTCAGTTCGTTCTTTCCGACCGCGGCATAGGTGCCGGTCAGCGGGTTATCGAGGCCGATCTTCACGTTGTCGGCCGCCCAAGTCGGGATGACGAACGGCGATGCAATCTGCACAACGCCGGCGGCAGCCGCGGTTTTGATAACCGTACGGCGGTCAAGTTTGGTCGTCAGAAATCCATTTTTCATCGGCATCCTCCCTAAGATTTTTTTATGGGCGTCTTATATTCGCAAGACACCCGCCCCCTCGCGGGTATTCGCATGCGAAGCGTGGCTTTCCCGGCGGCCACATTAGAGTGTGTTGGCGAACGGACGCAAGGCTGCCGCGCACCCCCAATCGGGTGCGTGGTGCGCGACGCAAAGATGACCGCTTAACGGCCGCCCGAGCCGGCGGCCGGCAACTTCTTTGGTCTATATGACGGGCGCAACATCAAGAGATTAAACAAGAATTTCATTTTTAATGGCAACAATTCCTTCCGCTCTCAATCCAACAATGACGATACCGCCGCATCATCGCCATGAGTGAGGCTGTCATAGGCTGATGGCCCGTTACGGGCCAAGCCGGCCGCAACAGGAGACCGCACGTGAAAGGCCTATTCGCGAAGCTCGCCACTATCTGGCGGATTGCCAGTCCCTATTTCAGTTCGGAGGACCGCTGGCCGGCCCGGCTGATGCTTTCCGGATTGATCGCCATCGAGTTATCGATTGTCGGCATCAACGTGCTGCTCAATGCCTGGAACAACGATTTTTACAACGCGCTGCAGGACAAGAACTGGAATGCCTTCGTCTATCAGCTTGCCTATTTCAGCGTGCTGGCCGGCTTGCTCATCGTCCTCCAGGTCTACCAGCTCTACCTCAATCAATGGCTGCAGATCCGCTGGCGGCGATGGCTCACCCGGCACTACATCGACAAGTGGCTTGGCGGCGCCAACCACTACCGCATGCAGCTTCTCGGTGACGCCGCCGACAATCCCGACCAGCGCATCGCGGAAGACATCAAGCAATTCATCGACGGCGGGCCGTCGCAACTCGGCATTTTGGCGATCGGCCTTGGCCTGCTGAATTCCATCGTCACGCTGGGGTCGTTCGTCGTGATTTTGTGGAATCTGTCGGCGACCGCGCCGCTGCATCTGTTCGGCAGCGTCTGGGCCATTCCCGGCTATCTGGTCTGGGCGGCGCTGATCTATGCCGTGCTGGGCACCGTGCTCACGCACTGGGTCGGCTGGCCGCTGATCGCGCTGAACTTCCAGCAGCAGCATTTCGAGGCCGATTTCCGCTTCAATCTGGTCAGGGTACGCGAGAACTCCGAGCAGATCGCGCTCCTGGAAGGCGAACATGCCGAAGAGGCGCGGGCGCTGGGCGCCTTCGCCCGCATCATCGCCAACTGGCGGCTGATCATGACGCGCACCAAGCGGCTGACCTTTCTCACGGCAGGCTATAATCAGGCGTCGGTCATATTCCCGTTCATCGTCGGCAGTCCGGCTTATTTCGCCGGCGCGGTGCAATTGGGCGGCCTGATGCAGACGGCCTCGGCCTTCGGCCAGGTTCAGACCGCATTGTCGTTCTTCATCAACATCTATCGCGGCCTGGCGGAATGGCGCGCCGTGATCGACCGCCTCGACGGTTTCGACAATTCGGTCGCTGCCGCGCGCGCGGTGGCCGTGACGTCGCCGGTGATCGCGGTGACGCCAAGCGAGGGCGCAAGCATCGCGTTCAAGGACCTGGCTGTGCGGCTGCCGAACGGCGAGCCGCTGGTGACTGCGACCGACATATCGCTCGCGCTCGGCGAGCGTGTGCTGGTGTCGGGCCCGTCCGGATCCGGCAAGTCCACTTTATTCCGCGCGCTGGGCGGCATCTGGCCCTTCGGCTCCGGCACCGTGCTGGTGCCGAAGAACGCCAGGGTCATGCTGCTGCCGCAACGGCCCTATTTTCCCATTGCACCTTTGGGCTCGGCCATCGCCTATCCCGCCGAGCCGGGGACGTTCGACAACGCCAAGATCGCGGAACTGATTGGGGCGGTCGGCCTGCCCGGTCTGGTACCGCGGATCGAGGAGGAAGCGCACTGGAACCGGATGCTGTCGCTCGGCGAGCAGCAGCGTCTGGGCATTGCCCGCGCCATCCTGCATGCGCCGGACTATCTGTTCCTCGACGAAGCCACCGCATCGCTCGACGAGGCAGCCGAAGCCGCGCTTTACAAACTGCTGGAACAAAGGCTGGCGGCCGCGACCATCGTCTCGATCGGCCACCGCTCGACCCTCGCCGCGTTCCATCGGCGGCGTTTGGCGTTCAATCGTGAGGGGGATCGTTACACACTGCGCGAGGGCAGCCTCACGCCGTAACCGGTATCGAGCTCTTCAAACGAAATCGGGCGGCGATTCCTTGGGAATCGCCGCCCGTTCGCAGCCAAAGAGGCAGTCGATTAGACTACTTGAGGGCCGACAGAGTCGTGTCGAACTTCAAAGTCGCTACGAAGGTATTGCCCGCGACGTTGGTGTTGACCGCGTTGAAGGCAGCAGCCTTGGTGCCAAGATCGGTGCCCCAGTAACGCAGGTCAAGGGTCACAGCCTTATAGTTGAAGTCGAGGCCGACATCCCAGTAGGTGAAGTCGGTGCAGCCCGTGCAACGAGCCCATTGACGACCAACCTCAGGATTGACCGACGTGACGATGCCATAAGGCATGAACGCCGGCAGTGTGATGGTGGCGTTGCCCGAATAGTAGCCTTCGTCCTTGCTGCCGATGATACCGACACCGTTGTTGTTGTTGTTGCCGTAGTCGACAACAGCACCGAGGGTCAGCCAATCGTTAACTTTGTAGCTCGGGATGGCGTAGAAGTCGCCGAAGCTGCCGTTGCCCGCACCGCCGGCCAGAACGCCCGCGTGGATGCCTTCCAGGTAGCCGTAGTAGACATAGCCGACATCGAGGCCGAAGTTGCCCCAGGTGAAGCGGGCGCCGCCGCTGAGGTCGAACTCACCATCGGCATAGCCGTAGTACATAGTGTAGCCATGGACGCCGGCATAGAACTTGAGCCAATCCGTGGCGGTGTAGTCGACTTCAAAGTAGCCGTTTTCCGACGGATGCTTGTTCGACTGCGAAACGCCACGCAGACGATAGTCCGTCTGGAAGGCGACGCCGAAGGCGACATCCCACGGCGACGGCGCGGCAACCGGAGCCTTCAAGGCCTTTACCGGCATATCCGCTGCAAAGGCGGGAGCCGCAGAGACTGCGAGCGCCGCGAGTGCTGACAAAACAACTTTATTCATAGAGCCTGCCCCTTTTAGGTTCGATCGACTTTCAGCCGATACAATTCGCTCATCCGTTCGCGTACAAGAAACCTGGCTGCGATCGACCCGTACGCGACAGGACGTGCATTAGGGTCAAATTTACACATGTGACAGCGGTTACCGTCGAGTCGAAAACGCAATCATTTGCCGCGTTTTTAGGCAAATCGGGCTTTCAGCGATAGAATGGTTTGAACTGTTGCGCGGATGACACATTTTTCGCCGCCCAAATAGGTATTTCCAAGCTTTTTAGGCAGTAAACCGGCCAAAATGACCGCGCACCGGCCTTCGCCAGGGGCCGCCTGTGAAAAACTTTTCGGTTTTGGCGCTAACCCACTGCAAAACATCAAGAATCAGACACCCGCCGAAACAGCGGCGGGTGTCTGGAAACATAAAAGCATCGTGCAGATGCCGCAGTGCGGCAGCGGTCAGGCCGCCGCTTTTTTTCGATTCGCGGCGAGCAATTCGTCGACCAGTGCGACATTGGCGTCGATCACCGGATGGCTCAGGCCCTTCTGCTTGGCGATGAGCTGCACCAGCTTGTCGGCGCGTTCGATATTGGGCGCGCCGTTGTACAGAGCGCGCGCCGCGGAGGCCGGCCGCGACAGGCTCTGCGCCGCGGCGGCATATTTCTCGAACGGCACCAGGTCGTTCGGATTGGCGCCGAGCTTGACGCAGAGGTCGAACACGAAATTGTACACCGACTTCGATTCCTCGATGTTGGTGTGCACCGCTTCCTTGGCGGTGCGCATGCCGTCCTTGGTGATGCAGCGATAATTGCCGGCGAGCAGCATCGACCATTTGGCGAGCGGCACGAAAATCGAGTCGTTCACGCGCAGCTTGACCGGCAATTCGATCTTGACGCCATCGCCGGGATCGAAGCGCACCGCGTCGATGTCCTTCTCGATGTTGCGCAGGATCGACGTGTAAGTTTCATCGTCGAATTTTGCGACCTTGAAGTTGGTCGGCAGCGTAACCAGAAGCTCGTTGGCTTTGCCGTCCGGTGGGCGGATCGCCTGCGGATCGGGGCTGCACAGGGTCAGCAGACCGGGATCGAAATTGTCCCACACAGTGGGATCGGTATAAGCCGGCTTGAGCAGATCGTAATTGAGGCCGGGGATACGCTTGATGTAAGGCAGCGGCGGCATGTTCATGATCGACATGCAGGGCACCCTGGACGTCGCGACCGCATCGAGCAGTTCGCGCACGCCGGGCGAGCGGTACTGCGGCTCCTGCATCGCGAGCCCGACCAGATCGTAGTCTTTCGGATTGACGCCGGCGGCGCCGCCTGCGGTCACCTTGCCCGGCAGCTTGCGCGAGTCGAGTTCGACCAGGTCCTTGCGGCCTTTGACGGGCAGGCGCACGCGGAAGCCTTCGGCATTGATCAGGTCGGCCTCCGCGGGCAGGCAGACGTGATGAATCTTGTGCCCGCCGAACAGCATTTTCGAGGCCAGTAACGACCCATAGGCCGCGCCCAGGATCAGGATGTTGTACGCCGGCATAATCAACCACTCCCTAGTTTTCTGCAGAAATGCGAGCGAGTTCGGGCCCTTAAGGCCATCCCTCTGATTATTCACATGCTATTGCGCCCAGCCTGGCGATGCAATCGCGGGCGGCCAAAGACTACTGGCCGTCGGGCTTGTTACCGAAAAACCCGCCAAACATCAGGGGCTGCTCCGGAGGCGACGGCGGCGGGGGTACCACCGGCGCAGGCGCCGGTTTCGGCGTGAAGGGCCGCTTCTTGTTCCGCGGCTTGGCCTTGGATTTCTTCGCCACCTTCTTCAGGCCCTTCTTCTTGCGGGCCGGGGCGGCGCGTTTCGCTTTCTTGGACTTCTTCGCTTTCGTCTTCTTCCGCTTCTTCGCCATGATCGTTCTCCCGATCGGTTAAACCAAATTCCTCAATGGCTCCGGCACGGGACCGCCCGTCGCCCAGTCGAGCAATTCGACCGTATGGACGACCGGGATGGCGGTGCCGGTGCCGATCTGGGTGATGCAGCCTATATTGCCGGCCGCGATCACATCCGGCACCAGCTTTTCGATATTGCCGACCTTGCGGTCCCGCAACTTGGCGGCCAGTGCCGGCTGAAGAATGTTGTAGGTGCCAGCCGAGCCGCAACACAGATGACCTTCCGGCACATCTTTCACCACGAAGCCGAGCTTGGAAAGCAGTTCTTTCGGCTCGCGCACGACTTTCTGGCCGTGTTGCAGCGAGCAGGCCGAATGATAGGCGACCGTAAGCGCGCCAACCGGCGCGGCCTTCAATTTGAGCGTGGCAAGATACTCGGTGATGTCCTTGGCAAGCGCGGAAACGCGCGCCGCTTTCGCGGCATAGAGCGGATCGGTACGCAGCAGGAAACCATAGTCTTTGATCGTCGTGCCGCAGCCGGAAACCGTGATCAGAATGGCGTCGAGGCCCTCGCCCTCGATTTCGGCGGTCCAGGCGTCGATATTATTGCGCGCCTTCGCCAATGCTTGCGCCTCATGTCCCATATGATGTTCGAGCGACCCGCAGCAGGCCTCGCCTTTCGCCACCACGACCTCGACGCCATGGCGGTTGAGGATGCGGATCGCGGCTTCGTTGGTGGATGGCGCCAGCACCGGATTGATGCAGCCGGACAATAGCGCCACCCGCCCCCGCTTGCCGTTTTCGGCTGAATGAACCTTGCCGGTCAGTTCGCCCGGCGGCGCGAGCTTGTGACGCGGCGCCAGCCGCAGCATCGCCGCCATCCGGCGCAAGCCGACGAGTTCGAGCACCGGCGCAAAGGGCCGAGCGATTTGCCCAGTCACCGACGCGAGCCGGAACAGCGCCGGGTCGGTAAGCACGCGCCCCAGCACGGCGCGCAGCAGCCGGTCAAACAGCGGGCGCGTATAGGTTTTCTCGATGTGATCGCGGGCGTGATCGACCAGGTGCATGTAATTCACACCCGATGGGCAGGTCGTCATGCAGGCCAGGCAGGACAGACAGCGGTCGATATGTTTGACCACCTCGGGAGTGGCCGGGCGATCCTGCTCGAGCATTTCCTTGATGAGATAGATGCGTCCGCGCGGCGAATCGAGTTCATCGCCGAGCAGCACATAAGTCGGGCAGGTGGCGGTGCAGAAACCACAATGCACGCAGGCGCGCAGAATTTTTTCCGAGGCATAAGTCTGCGGATCGGCCAGTTGCGCGAGGCTAAAGGTGGTTTGCATCTGTTATATCCCCGCCCACATGCGGCCGGGATTGAGCACGCCTTTTGGATCGAAGCCGTCCTTAATACGCTTGTTGAGACCGGCGAGACCCGGTTCTTGCGGCTCGAATACATCGACCGCGGCCCGCAACGACGCCGGTGCGCGCACCAGCGTGGCGTGGCCGCCGAGCTTGGCCACCGCGCCGCGGATCGACGCGGCATCGGGTTCGTCGGCGAAAGGCATCGCCACCCAGATCAGCCCGCCGCCCCAGTCGTAATACATCTGAGCCGCAGGCGTGATCGCCGCGGCGATCTCGTGGCCCTTGCTGGGCGCGGTCGAAATGCGCCACAGCGGCCGGCCCCGCGCGGCCTCCGCGGCGAACGGCTTGACCTGGCGCACGCTGCGCCAGAGCGCCCGCGATTGCGTTTCATCGAGCAGCGCGACCGGGCCGAATGGTTTCATCAGCGCGGCCAGTGTTTCCTTGCGGTGCGCGACCGAAGGAGCGACGCCTTCCAGCCGCAGCACGGTGGCGGCCTCCGCGCGCGGCAGCCCGTCAAAATAGGACGCCACATGATCGGGCAGATGGGCGGCGCCGGACACGTCGCAGGCAGAGCCCATGGCAGCCGCCATCGCGGTGCAGGCGCGGGCGTCGTCGAGGCCCTCGACCGCCACGGTCGCCTCGGTCTCGGCCTTCGGCAGCACTTTGACGGTGACATCGGTCATCGCGGCGAGCGTGCCCCAGGAACCGGCCAGGACCTTGCACATGTCGTAGCCGGTGACGTTCTTCACCACGCGGCCACCGGATTTTATCGTCTCAGCGCGCCCGGTCACTGCGGTGACGCCGAGGAAATGATCGCGCGCGGCGCCGGCCTTGATGCGCCGCGGGCCGGATAGATTGGTGGCGATGGTGCCGCCGATGCTGCCCTGCCCGGCTTCGCCGCCAAGCAGCGGGCCGTAATCCATCGGCTCGAAAGCCAGTTCCTGGTTGTTCTTGTCGAGCAACGCCTCGATTTCCGCCAGTGGCGTGCCGGCCCGGGCCGAGAGCACCAGTTCGGCCGGCTCATACAGCGTGACGCCGGAAAGCCCCGACAGATCGAGCGTCAAGTCGGTCTGGCTCGGCCGACCGAGGGCGCGCTTTGAGCCGTGCCCGGCCACTTCCAGCGCCTTGTCGTTGCCGAGCGCCCAGCGCACGGCATCCTCGACCTCTTTGGCGTCGCGGGGCTTCAGCGTGTCGGTCATCTAGAACCTGGGAATATCCGGGAACGGCAGCTTGCCACCGGAAATATGCATGCGGCCCAGTTCGGCGCAGCGGTGCAGCACCGGAAACACCTTGCCGGGATTGAGCAGGCCCCTCTCGTCGAAGGCGCATTTGACGCGCTGCTGGGCGTTGAGATCGATCTCGGAGAACATCACCGGCATCAGATCGCGTTTCTCGACGCCGACGCCGTGCTCGCCGGTCAACACGCCGCCGACCGCAACACAAAGCTTGAGGATCTCCGCGCCGAAGTCTTCCGCGCGCTCGACCTCGCCGGGCTTGTTGGAGTCGTAGAGGATCAGCGGATGCAGATTGCCGTCGCCGGCGTGGAACACATTGGCGACGCGTAACCCGTATTTTTCCGACATGACCCGCATCGCCGCCAGTACCTCCGGCAGCCTGGCGCGCGGAATGGTGCCGTCCATGCAGAAATAATCCGGCGAGATGCGCCCGACCGCCGGGAAGGCCGCCTTGCGGCCGGCCCAGAATAGCAGCCGCTCGTCTTCGGTCTTGGAGACGCGGCAATTCACCGAGTGGCATTGCTCCGCGATTTGCACGACGCGCTCGATCAAGTGATCCACTTCCGCCGCCGGACCGTCGAGTTCGACGATCAGCAACGCCTCGACGTCGAGCGGATAACCGGCGTGGACGAATTCCTCCACCGCGTGGATTGCCGGCTTGTCCATCATCTCCATACCGCCTGGGATGATACCGGCGGCGATGATCGCCGAGACGCATTCGCCGGCGTCTTCGTTGGTCGGGAAACCGACCAGCACGGCGCGCGCGCACTCGGCTTTTTGCAGAATGCGCACCGTCACTTCGGTGACGACGCCGAGCAGACCTTCCGAACCGTTGATCAGGCCGAGCAGATCATAGCCCGCGGCGTCGAGATGCTTGCCGCCCAGCCGCAGCACTTCACCGTTCATCAGCACCAGTTCGCAGCCCAGCACATTGTTGGTGGTCATGCCGTATTTCAGGCAATGCACGCCGCCCGAATTCTCCGCCACGTTGCCGCCGATGGTGCAGGCGATCTGTGACGAAGGATCCGGCGCATAATAAAAGCCGGCATGGGCGACCGCGTTGCTGACCGCCAGATTGGTGACGCCCGGCTCGACAACGGCGACCCTGTTGTCGAAATCGATGTCCTTGATGCGGTTGAACTTGGCCATTCCGAGCAGCACGCCGTCTTCCAGCGGCAGCGCGCCGCCCGACAGCGAGGTGCCCGCCCCGCGCGGCACCACCTTGATACCTTCGCCGTGGCAATAGCGCAGGACTTCCGAGACCTGGGCCGTGGTTTCCGGCAGCACCACGACCATCGGGGTCTGGTGGTAGGCGGTCAGACCGTCGGATTCGAACGGTTTCATCTCGCGGCTGGTGGCGATCACGCCCTCGCCCGGCACGATGGCGCGCAGCGCCTTCACGATGGCCTCGCGCCTGGCCAGCACCGCGCTATCCGCTTCGGGCATTCTTACCGACATTGCCGTAAATCCTTCGTAATCTTCCGCCGCCACGTTACCAGCCAATTGACGCCTGACACAGTGGGCTGGCAAAGCCATAAAAGCCATAATGGAACGCGTTGGCAGAACTTCGGCCTGCGGTGCGGCGTTAACAAAGCAAGATGGGAATAGACAAATGAAATCGACACTGGCGGTCGCGGCATTGATAGTGGCCGGGATGGCGCAAAGCACACAGGCGCAGGACGCGGCGGCCGGCGAACAGTCGTTCAAAAAATGCCTGCCGTGTCATTCCATCGGCGAAGACGCCAAGAATAAGGTCGGCCCTGAGTTGAACGGCATCGACGGCCGACATTCCGGCACCGCGCCGGGTTACAATTATTCGGACGCCAACAAGAATTCCGGCATCACCTGGGCCGAGCCGGTTTTCCTGGAATACATCAAGGACCCGCGTGCCAAGATCCCGGGCACCAAAATGATCTTCCCGGGTATCAAAAACGACAATGAGGCCGCGAATCTTTGGGCCTATCTCCGGCAGTTCGGCCCGGACGGAAAGAAGAAGTAGCTTAATTGATATTGGTCAAGGCCATACCGGCGACGGCTGGCAGGATCAAAGCTGAAAAGGGCGATAACCGACCGGAGAATTACCGTCATGCTGAAGGACATTGTGGTCAATCTCGGGTTGGGCACGCATGACCCCGCCGGCGAATACGCCATCTCCGTGGCGGCCGCCTTTGAAGCCCACGTGCTCGGCGTTTCTTTTTCCTTCGAGCCGGTAATCCCCGGCATGGTGATGGGCGGCATACCGCCGGAATTCATCGAATCCCAGCGCACCGAATCCGACAAGCGGGCGCGCGCGGCGGTCGCGCGTTTCGAACATGCCGCAAAACTCGCCGGCGTCTCCGCCGAAACCCGCATTATTTCCGCCAGTATTTCCGGCGCCGCCGACGAACTCGGCCGCATCGCTCGGCGCTTCGATCTGGTCGTGGTCGGCCAGCCGGAAGGCGACAAGGCGATACCCGATGAAGTGGTCGACGAAGGCGTGCTGTTTGAATCCGGCCGCCCGGTGATCTTCGTGCCCTATATCCAGAAGATCGGATTGAAGCTCGACCGCGTCATGGTTTGTTGGGACGGCAGCCGCACCGCGACCCGCGCGGTCGCTGATTCCATTCCGCTGCTGCAAAAGGCAAAGGTTGTGGAGATCGTTCTGGTCACGACCAAGGGCTTCAAGGCCGACGAGGCGCCGGGCGTCGACCTTGCCAAGCATCTGGCCCGTCATGGCCTCGACGTCACGCTCAAGCGCATCACCTCGCCCGACATTGACGTAGCCTCCACCATTTTGTCTTATGCGGCCGATTCAAGCGCCGACATGATCGTGATGGGCGGCTACGGCCATTCGCGCCTGCGCGAGTTCGTGCTCGGCGGCGTCACCCGCAGCATCCTCGAGACGATGACGGTGCCTGCCTTCATGTCGCACTAAGATGCGGCACGAACAGCACATCAAATTGCTCGACGGCGAACGCGTGCTGCTGCGGCCGCTCGAGCCCGAGGACGCCGCGCTCTACCCGGACTTTCTCACGGAAGTGACGTCGCAGGATTTGCGGCTGCGCTTTTTCGCGGCGCTGCGCGGATTGAGTCCGGAGCAAATCGACAAGCTGGTGCATTACGATCCGGCGCGAGCCATGGCCTTCATCGCCATCGAGGAAAAATCCGGCCGCATGCTCGGCGTCGTGCGGCTGCACGACGACCCCGGCTGTGACAGCGCGGAGTTCGCCATTCTGCTGCGCTCGCAGCTCAAGGGCCGAGGCCTCGGCTGGCTGTTGATGAAACACATGATCGCCTGCGCCCAGGACAAGGGGCTCAAAACCGTGCACGGGCAGGTTTTGGCGGAAAACGCCACCATGCTGCTGATGTGCACCGAACTCGGCTTCCATGTCACCGACGACAAGCTGGAGCGCGGCGTGAAAGTGGTAACCCTGCCGCTCGACGAAGTGCCGGCACTGGCGGATTAACGAAGTTTGCAATCAGGTTTGCGCCGGCAACGCCACCTGCGCCACGAGACCGCGTGCACGCGCGTCGACCACGCCGAGCGCACGAAGCGCCAGCAGCGTCGCGCCCTGCACGGCTTCGCGCGAGCCGGCCACGTCGCCATCGTGCGAAGGCGCCAGCGGCCCGATCAGGCCTTCCATCAGCGCGCCGACGATGGCCGGCGCCGCGACCCGTGCGTCCTGGTCGGGCAGAAGCTTGCCGGCGATGGCGGTGCGGATGCGCATTTCCAGTTCGGCTGCGAGCGCCTGACGGAAATCGAGCCGCAAACTGTCGACCTCTGCATCGACTGGCTCGGCGATGACCGCCCAGGCCAGCCGCCGCGCGTTGAGCGCGCGTGCGGCAAAGGTCGCGATGCTGGCGGCCAGTGCAGACAGGGGCCCCGGCGCGGCGCCGGCCGCGGCTTTCATGGCGTCGATCTCGCGGGTCGCGACCGCCGTCACCAATTCGGCGATGAGATCGGTCTTAGACGGGAAGTAGCGGTAGACGGTGCCGGCGGCGATGCGGGCACGCTCGGCAACCGCCGCGATCTGGACCGCCGCCATGCCGCCTTCGGCAGCGATATCGCCCGCGGCATCGAGAACCGCCTGCGACCGCTCGGCCAGACGGCGAACCACGTTCTCGGTGCGGCGATAGGGCATGGAATGAGTGAATGGTGATTCACCCAAACAATGCAAGGCCAAACGGCGGTCAGCGATGCGTCCCTGACTTGCCGCCGCCGGCAAGCGACTTCTCGCGGATGCCGGAAATCGTCGCGGTCGGAGTGATGGCCTCGGGGTCGATGACCAGATGGATGATCGACGGCTTGCCGGATTTTTGCGCGGCGGCAAAAGCCGCCGGAAAATCCGAGGTCTTCTCGACCCGCACACCGAAGCCGCCGAAGGCCTTGGCGTAATCCAGGAAGTCCGGATTTTTAAGCGCGGTGGCGATCACCCGGCCCGGATAGTCACGCTCCTGGTGCATGCGGATGGTGCCATAAAGGCCGTTGTCCGCGATGATGACGATCACCGGCAGTTCATATTGGACGGCGGTCATAAAGTCCTGGCCGGTCATCAGGAAATCGCCGTCGCCGGCGATGCAGACCACCGCGCGTTCGGGATACAAGGTCTTCATCGCCAGCGCCGCCGGAAATCCATAGCCCATCGAACCGGACGTCGGCCCGACATGGATGGCGAATTTGCGGAAGCGGTAGAAGCGGTGAATCCAGGCGGCGAAATTGCCGGCGCCATTGGTCAGGAACGAATCGGCCGGCAAATTCTCGCGCAGCCACACCAGAATCTCGCCGAGATTGACCGCACCCGGCACGGCCGTGGCCTTCTCGGTCCAGGCCAGATAATCGGCATGCGCGATATCGGCCTCGCCCTTCCACGGAATTTCATTGGGCGGCTGCAACCCCTCCAGCGCCGAACAGAACGCGGTCGGCGCGGCGTTGATCGCCAGATGCGGGTGATAGACGCGGCCGAGTTCCTCGGAGCCCGGATGCACATGCACCAGCTTCATCTGCGGCTCGGGAATGTCGAACAGCGTATAACCCTGCGACGGCATCTCGCTCATGCGGCCGCCGATCAGCAGCACCAGGTCGGCGCCCTTGACGCGGGCCAGCAGCTTCGGGTTTGGCCCGATGCCGAGATCGCCGGCGTAACAGGGATGCAGCGCGTCGAACAAATGCCCGCGCCGGAAGGTCGTCATGACCGGCAGCGCGAAGCGTTCGGCAAAACGATGCAGCGCGGCCCACGCTGCTTCCGACCAGCGGCTGCCGCCGGCCAGGACCACCGGACGTTTGGACGCCCATAACAATTTCTGCAAACGGCTCATGTCGGTGAGACCGGGCCAGATTTCCACCGCTTCGTAGGCGGAGGCGTCCGGAACCGCCACGCGCTCGGCCAGCATGTCCTCCGGCAGCGCGATCACCACGGGGCCGGGACGTCCGTTGCAGGCGGTATGGAAGACGCGCGACACCAACTCGGGAATTCGCGCCGGGTCGTCGATCTCGGTCGCCCATTTGGCGATCGAGCCGAACACCGCGCGGTAGTCGAGCTCCTGGAATGCCTCGCGCTCGCGCATGTGGCGGCCGACCTGGCCGACGAAGACGATCATCGGCGAGGAATCCTGACGCGCGATGTGGATGCCGGCGGAGGCATTGGTGGCGCCGGGGCCGCGCGTGACGAAACAGATGCCGGGCTTGCCGGTTACCTTGCCGACGGCTTCCGCCATCATTGCCGCGGTGCTCTCGTGCCGGCAGACCGTGAGCGCAATGTCGGAATCGTGGAAAGCATCGAGCGCGGCAAGATAGCTCTCGCCCGGTACGCAAAACGCATGGCGCACGCCGTGAATCGACAACTGGTCGATCAGGACTTCGCCGCCGGTGCGAGTGCCGTCATTGCCGCGCATCGATCATGCTCCGCTGATATGTCGCTTAGGGAACGATCTTCGCCTTCGGGATCGGCGGCGACCAGGCGGTCGGGACCATCAGGCAGTTCTTCTGCTCGATCACGTGACCGGCTTTGGCATTTTCGGCCAGGAAGGTTTTCCAATCCGGATCGGCGGCCATTTTCGTGCGCTTTTGTTCGCGATCGGCGGCGCTCTCGTAAACCCAGACATGAGTGAAGGTGTTCAAGTCGCCGCTTTCCGCCACCGCGTAGCAGAGCGGTTCGCCCATATAGCGCAGTTGCACCGGATAACCGAGCCGCTTGTAGAGCTCCAGTTGGGCCGGAACCCGGCCCGGCAGAGTCTTGTAGGTTCGAACATCTAAGAGCACGTGGCTCCTCCCTCGCATGGACCGTTTTTGATACGGCGGTGCGCGCACTCTCTTAAGCCGCGGGGTGGCGGTCAATAGACTTAAACCGCATCAAGCCATGCGGCGCGGGCCGCGCTGATCTACCCCACGACCCACTGGCCTGGCGGGCCAAACCGTTGCATAGCTGTCCGCAACGCTCGCCCCGCCGGGTCAATCAATGACTAAAGCTGCCACAGGCCGGAAGCTCTCGACGCGGCAATTCGCCGTGTTTCTCGCCGGCTTTTGCTGCTTCATCAATTTGTACGCACCGCAGGCGGTGCTGCCGCTGCTGTCGGTCGAGTTCGGCGCAACCGCCGCCCAGGTATCGGTGATCGTCACCGTCAGCACGCTGTGCGTGGCGCTGACCGCGCCTTTCACCGGCACGGTGGCCGACGTGCTGGGCAGGAAGCGCGTGATCGTGGTGGCGATGTTTGCACTTGTGGTGCCGACCTTGATGGCCGGTCTCGCCGGCAGCCTGCCGCAATTGATTTTCTGGCGCGCCGTTCAGGGCCTGGTGATGCCGCCGATTTTCGCCGTCACCGTCGCCTATATCGGTGACGAATGGCCGAACAACGAGGCGACCACCGCCGCCGGCATCTACAGTTCGGGCTCGAGCCTTGGCGGTTTCAGCGGGCGGCTGGTGACCGGCGTGCTCGCCGACCTGATCAGCTGGCGCGCCGGTTTTGACGCGCTCGCGGCCATGACGCTGGCCGGCGCGGTCGCGGTTGCGTTCCTGCTGCCGCCGGAACGCAAATTCGTGCGCTCGGAAGGCCTGCTGGCGTCCGGGCGGCAGATGCTGGCGCATTTCAGGAACGGCCAATTGCTCTCGACCTTCGCGGTGGGCTTCGGCGTGCTGTTCTGCTTCATCTGCACCTTCACCTACGTCAGCTTCCACCTCGCAGGCTATCCTTACAATCTCTCCGCCACCTGGCTCGGCGCGATCTTCGTCGTCTATCTCACCGGTTCGGCGCTCACGCCCTGGACCGGCTGGGCAGTCGGGCGTTTCGGACGGCGGCGCTTCGTTGTGCGCGTCATCGGATTATGGATCTGCGGTATTGCGCTGACGCTGCTGCCGTCGCTGCCGCTGATCATTGCCGGGCTTGCGGTCTGCGCCGCCTGCGGACTGATCTGCCAATCGATCTCGACCAGCTATGTCACGATCACCGCCAAGGCCGGGCGCTCGTCGGCGGTCGGGCTCTACGTGACCAGCTTCTATCTCGGCGGCAGCTGCGGCGCGGCGCTTGGCGGCATCGCCTGGACGTTCGGCGCGTGGCCCGCCTGCGTCGCACTGATCGCGCTGATGCTGATCGTCATGGCGGCGATCGTATTCTTCGCCTGGACCCGCCGCGTACCGCCCGCGCCGATGACGACGCCGATCGAACCGGCGTAAGCCGGCTAGAATCCGCCGGCGCGCACCAAAGCCGCGACCGCGACGCCCGCCAGCATGGCGGCGAAATCGTTGCGCACGACGATCATGGTACCCGCCGCCGCGGCCACCGCGAACCAGGCGGATACGCCGCCCGTGAGCAAAATCGGCGCCACTGTCGCCGCGATCACCGCGCCGGGCATTGCCTGCAGCATGCGTTCCAGCCGGCGTCCGATTCGCACGCGGCCGATGAGCCAGAAGCCGCCGGCTCGCGTGGCGTAGACCACAAGCGTCATCGCCGCGAGCAGCGCGAAAAAACCCGGGGGGTCATGGGCGATCATCGGCAAAGCCCCCCGCCACCGAGCCAGAGAGCGCGCCGGCGATCAGATACCACATACCGCCGAACAGATAATCGACCACAACCGCGACGGCGCCACCCACGACCCAGCCGGTCGAGGCGCGCGCGCCGTTCCACATCGACACCAGCATGGCGACGAAGAAGGCCGGCATTATCAGATCGAGTCCGAAGGCATGGGGGTCGGCAATGGACGTCCCAAGCCAATAACCTGCCGCCGTTCCCAACTCCCAGAACAAATAGATCACCGCGCCGCCGCCGAGAAGATAAGCCGGGTCGTTGCCGCCATTGGCGCGATAGCGCATCGTCATCAGCCAGTTCGGCTCGACCAGCAGGAAAAGCGTGGGATAGATTTTCGAAGCCGGTTGCGAGCCGAGCCAGGGCCGCAAGGACGCCCCGATCAACAGTAAACGGCTGGAGATGAGCGTGGTCACCGCGGCAACCGAAGCGATCGCCGGCAGCGTCAGCCGCTCGGGCCAGGATTCCAGCACCACCAGTTGCGCGACGCCGGCATAGACCGTGCCGCTCATGAGCAAGGCGTCGATGAGGCTGAAGCCCTTGCGCACCGCCACGGTGCCGAACGCCATGCCGAAGGCGAACAGGCCCGGCATCAAAGGCAGAATGGTCCAGGCGCCCAGGCGAAACCCTTCAAGGGTCCAGCGCGGCGGCGCCTCGGGTTGCCAATTTTCGGGCTTCCAAGTCATTGCCGGCAACCGCTAGCGCAGCCCGCCGCTCAAGGAAACACACAAAACAAAACGCCCGCCATGCGGCGGGCGTTCGTTCGAGTTTTCAGTGGGCTCAGCCCTGCGGCTGCGGCGCCACTTCGCCGGTCGGCGCGTCGGGGCGCGGACGCTGCTTGCCGGCCGGCGGCACCGCGGACGAGCGCGGTGTGGTCGGCTCGATCACGGTCTCGCGCACCGGGCGGATGCCGTTGATCAGATCCTTGATCTCATCGCCGGTCAGCGTCTCGAACTCGAGCAGACCCTTGGCCAGAACCTCGAGGTCGGCACGCTTGTCGGTGAGGATCAGCTTGGCTTCCTCGAGCCCGGCCTCGACCAGCTTGCGCACTTCGGAATCGATCTTGCGGTTGGTCTCCTCGGACACGTTCTGCTGGCGCGACACCTGATAGCCGAGGAACACCTCGTCGCCGTTGTCGCCATAAGCAACCGGGCCGAGCGCGTCCGACAGGCCCCAGCGCGTCACCATCATGCGGGCGAGCTTGGTGCCCTGCTCGATGTCCGACGCCGCGCCCGACGTCACCTTCTCGCGGCCGAATACCAGTTCCTCTGCGACGCGGCCGGCCATGATGATGGCGAGGCGCGAGGTCATCTGCTCGAGCGACATCGAGAGCTTGTCGCGCTCGGGCAACTGCATGACCATGCCGAGCGCGCGGCCGCGCGGAATGATGGTGGCCTTGTGCACCGGATCGGTGGCCTTGACGTTGAGCGCGACCAGCGCGTGGCCGCCTTCGTGATAGGCCGTGAGCATCTTCTCCTCGTCGGTCATCACCAGCGACTTGCGCTCGGCACCCATCATCACCTTGTCCTTGGCGTCCTCGAATTCGGACTGCGTGACCATGCGCTTGTTGCGGCGCGCGGCCATCAGCGCAGCCTCGTTGACCAGGTTGGCCAGATCGGCGCCGGAAAAACCGGGCGTCCCGCGCGCGGTGGTCTTGAGGTTGACGTCGGGCGCCAGTGGCACCTTCTTGACGTGAACCTTCAGGATCGCTTCGCGTCCGACCACGTCCGGGTTCGGCACCACGACCTGGCGGTCGAAGCGGCCGGGGCGCAGCAGCGCCGGATCGAGCACGTCGGGCCGGTTGGTGGCGGCGATCAGGATGATGCCTTCATTGGCCTCGAAGCCGTCCATCTCGACCAGCAACTGGTTGAGCGTCTGTTCGCGCTCGTCGTTGCCGCCGCCGAGGCCGGCGCCGCGATGGCGGCCGACCGCGTCGATTTCGTCGATGAAGATGATGCAGGGCGCGTTCTTCTTGGCCTGCTCGAACATGTCGCGGACGCGCGAGGCGCCGACGCCGACGAACATTTCGACGAAGTCGGAGCCCGAGATGGTGAAGAACGGCACGTTGGCTTCGCCGGCGACCGCACGTGCGATCAGCGTCTTGCCGGTGCCCGGAGGGCCGACCAGCAGCACGCCGCGCGGAATCCGTCCGCCCAGCCGCTGGAATTTTCCCGGATCGCGCAGGAATTCGACGATCTCCTGCAAATCCTGCTTGGCCTCGTCGACGCCGGCCACATCCTCAAACGTGATGCGACCATGCGCCTCAGCCAGAAGCTTGGCGCGTGACTTGCCGAAGCCGAGCGCCTTGCCGCCGGCGCCTTGCATCTGCCGCGACAGGAATATCCATACGCCGATCAGCGCGATGAACGGCAGCCATGACACCAGCAGTGACACGAACCACGGCACATTGTCCGTCAGCGGCCGCGCGGTGATCGACACGCCCTTGGCGTAGAGCTTCTGCACCAGGCCGGGATCGTTCGGCGCGTAAGTCTGGAAGGCGGTGCCGTTGGCGAAGGTGCCGTGGATTTCCGGACCCTGGATCAGGACGTCGCGCACGCGGCCCTGATCGACCTCGCTCAGCAATTGCGAGAACGAGATGTCCTGCGCGGTGGTGCGCGTGCCAGGATTCTGGAACAGCGTGAACAAGGCCAGCAGCAGAAGGACGATAATCACCCAGAGGGCGAAATTGCGCAGGTTGGCATTCATCTAGGCGTCCTTACCCGCCGCGCGCGACCCCGCGGCATTATGTCTTATTGTTATGCCCGAATCCGAGAAGGCTTTACATCCGATCCAACAATGTAGGCACGGCTTGCCCGCATGGAAAGGCCTCGAATCTCACATATTCTAGCGCGCTTTACGGCGTTTGGCTTAAGCCCGCTTGGGCTTGGTTAAGGACATTTGGCGGCGCGCCGGCGCCCTTTCAACGCTGATCGTGTCGCCGGTTAGTGTCACAATTGCGCCGGCGAGACTGCGCCGAAAACGGCCATTTCCGGCCCTTTGGGCGTCATCGAGCGCGGCTTTGAGCGCTTCCAGCTTGCCGAGTTCGACCGGGCCTTCGCGGCCCAGTTCGGTCACCGCGCGGCCCAGGAGCCGCAACGCGATTTCGGCCGGCAAGCGGGCATACTCGGTGGCTTCGAACACGATTTCGCCAGGCCGGTCCGGATCGGCGGTCACGCCGGCAAAAGCCCGATCGACTGCGGCTTCGATCGCGGCATCGGCACGCTTGAAACGCGACGCCAGCAGCGCAAGCCTGCGCGCATCGAGACCCTCCTCGGCCAGTTGCGGCATCAGCGTGCGCAACCGCGCCCGGGTGAAGCGCGGGTCGCGGTTGGTCGGATCGTCGGCAAAAGGAATTTTCGCCGCAGCCAACGTGGCGATCAGCCGCGCCTTGGCAATGCCGAGCAGCGGGCGCACGAGCTTGACCTCGCCCTCGCCGCATCCCGGCAAATTCGAGATACGCGCCATCGCGCCGAGCCCGGTGACACCGCTGCCGCGCAACAAACGGATGATCACGGTCTCGGCCTGATCGTCGAGCGTATGCGCGGTGAGAACGTGCGCACTGCCGGTTTTCCGCGCGGCCTCGCCGAGCAGGCGATAGCGAGCGTGACGCGCCGCCTGCGGCAGGCCCGCCTTCGGCTTCTTGCCGCTCCAGCGCAAGGTGCGATGCGCAATTCCGAGCTTGCGCGCCACCCGGGCAACGTTGATCGCCTCGCCTTTGGATTCCGCGCGCAGGCCGTGGTCGACGGTGACGGCGACGAGCTTCGGCGCGATTTTCCGTGCATCGCGCCAGCGCGCGGCCAGGACCATCAGCGCGACGGAGTCAGGTCCGCCGGACACCGCCAGCACCAGCACGGGCAAATTGACGAAATCGGAGAATAACGATTTGGCTTCGGCGGCCGAGACTACTGACGAGTCAGCAGTGCGCACGCTTCTGTTCCTGGTCGACGCCGCGCTTCACGCCGGCCGAAGCGCGCGGAAATTTGCGTGCCACTTCGGCGAGCGTCGCGCAGGCCGCTTCTTTCTGATTGAGCGCGGCGAGCGACTGGCCGAGACGCAACAGCGAATCCGGCGCCTTGCCGGACTTTTCGTATTT
>DASWPX010000115.1:0-2475 GCA_036398395.1 Pseudolabrys sp.
AACAAGCGCACCACCAAATTCATCCTGGTCAGCCGCCACGACCGCAAGAAGAAGCAGCAGTAGGAACAGGCATCATGACGCGTTCTGCATGGAAAGGTCCGTTCGTCGACGGTTATCTGCTGCGCAAGGCAGAGACCGCGCGCGCCTCCGGCCGCCACGACATGATCAAGATATGGAGCCGGCGCTCGACCATTCTGCCGCAATTCGTCGGCCTGAATTTCGGCGTCTATAACGGGCAGAAGCACATTCCGGTGATGGTGACCGAGGAGATGGTCGGTCACAAGTTCGGCGAGTTCTCGCCGACCCGGATGTTCTACGGCCACACCTCCGACCGCAAAGCCAAGCGGACCAGCGCGCCCGCGGCGGCGCCGGCCGCAGCCGCGCCGGCGGCGTCTTAAGGAATAGAGAGTTATGGGCAAGCGCAAACGCGAGCGGGATCTTCCCGAAAACGAGGCCAAGGCCATCAGCAAGATGCTGCGGGTCTCGCCGCAGAAGCTCAATCTTGTGGCGCAGATGATCCGCGGCAAGAAGGTGGCGACGGCGCTCGCCGATCTGGAATTCTCGCAGAAGCGCATCTCCGTGGAAGTGCGCAAGTGCCTGGAATCGGCGATCGCCAACGCCGAAAACAATCACGAGCTCGACGTCGACGATCTGATCGTCGCCGAGGCTCATGTCGGCAAGGCGCTGGTCATCAAGCGCTTCAGCCCGCGCGGCCGCGGCCGGGTCGGGCAAATTCTTAAACCGTTCTCCCATCTGACGATCGTCGTTCGTCAGGTCGAGGCGCAAGCTGCAGCGAAAGCCTGAGGAGGAGTTTAGTGGGTCAAAAAGTCAATCCAATTGGGCTGCGTCTCGGGATCAACCGCACCTGGGATTCGCGCTGGTTTGCCGGCAAGGCCGAATACGGCACACTGTTGCACGAGGACATCAAGATCCGCGCCGCGCTCATGAAGGAGCTCAAGCAGGCGGCGGTGGCCAAGATCATCATCGAGCGCCCGCACAAGAAGTGCCGCGTCACCATCCACTCGGCGCGTCCGGGCGTGGTGATCGGCAAGAAGGGCGCCGACATCGAGAAGCTGCGCAAGGCGGTCTCCAAGCTGACCGACAGCGACGTGGTCATCAACATCCTGGAAATCCGCAAGCCCGAGCTTGACGCGCAGCTGGTTGCTGAGTCGATCTCGCAGCAGCTCGAGCGCCGCGTCGCGTTCCGCCGCGCCATGAAGCGCGCGGTGCAGTCGGCGATGCGCCTGGGCGCCGAAGGCATCCGCATCAACTGCTCGGGCCGTCTCGGCGGCGCCGAAATCGCGCGCATGGAATGGTATCGCGAAGGGCGCGTGCCGCTGCACACGCTGCGCGCCGATGTCGACTACGGCGTCTCCACGGCTTTCACCACCTACGGAACCTGCGGCGTCAAGGTCTGGATCTTCAAGGGCGAGATTCTCGAACACGATCCGATGGCGCAGGACAAGAAACTCGCCGAAGGCGACTCGGGGCGTCCGCGCCGCGAGACCGCGGCTTAAGAAGGCGACAGAGTAGAGATCATGCTGCAACCGAAGCGCACAAAATTCCGCAAGGCGTTCAAGGGCCGTATCCACGGCGTCGCCACCTCAGGCGCCACGCTGTCTTTTGGCCAGTTCGGCCTCAAGGCGCTGGAGCCCGAGCGCGTCACCGCGCGCCAGATCGAGGCCGCGCGCCGTGCGCTCACCCGCTTCATGAAGCGGGCAGGCCGCGTCTGGATCCGCGTCTATCCCGACGTGCCGGTGTCCAAGAAGCCGATCGAAATCCGCATGGGCAAAGGCAAGGGCACGCCCGAATATTGGGTGTGCCGCGTCAAGCCCGGCCGCATCCTGTTCGAGGTGGACGGCATTCCGATCGGCGTCGCCAAGGAAGCGCTTGCGCTTGCCGCGGCGAAGCTCCCGGTCAAGACCCGTTTCATCGAACGCATCGCCGAGTAGAGCCATGAAAGCCCAGGACGTAAGAGCGATGACGCTCGACCAACTCGACGACGAAGTGCTCAAGCTGAAGAAGGAGCAGTTCAACCTGCGCTTCCAGCGGGCCACCGGTCAGTTGGAGAACACCTCGCGCGTGCGCGTCATCCGCCGCGACATCGCGCGCATGAAGACGATCGCGGGCCAGAAGCGCGCCGGCGCGCCGGAGCCCGAGGCCAAGGCGACGGCCAAAACCTCGGCCGCGCCCAGCGCTGCCAAGAAGACCAGAACCAAAGCGGCGAAGCCTGCGACCACCAAGTCGAAGGCGCGCGCCAAGTCCAACAAACCGAATAAGTCGAAGAAGTAGGGGTCATAGATGCCGAAACGTACGCTTCAGGGCGTCGTCGTCAGCGACAAGCAGGCCAAGACCGTGGTCGTGCGCGTGGACCGGCGTTTTTCCCACGCCACGATGAAGAAGGTCGTGCGCACGTCGAAGAAATATCACGCCCATGACGAAACCAACCAATACGCGGTCGGCGACATCGTCTGG
>DASWPX010000116.1:0-8718 GCA_036398395.1 Pseudolabrys sp.
GGCAGGCCTCGATCTTGCCAACCGCATCGTCGTCTCTCCCATGTGCCAGTATTCCGCCGATGACGGCTGCGCCAATGACTGGCATCTGATGCATCTCGGCATGCTGGCCAATTCCGGCGCCGCGCTGGTGATCGTGGAGGCCACGCATGTCGAGCGCCACGGCCGCATCACGCATGGCTGCCTGGGGCTTTATTCCGACGACAACGAAGCCGCCCTGGCGCGGGTGGTATCGAGCGCGCGCCGCGCCGGCTCCGCCAAATTCGGCATCCAGATCGCGCATGCCGGCCGCAAGGCCTCGGCGCAAAAGCCCTGGGACGGCGCGCAGGCGCTCAAGGCCGATCAGGACCCGTGGCCGACCATCGCCGCCTCGGCGCTGCCTTGGGGCGAGAACTGGCATGTGCCGCGCGAGGTCACCGAAGCCGACATGACGCGTGTGCGCGACGCTTTCGTGTCCTCGACCCGGCGCGCGCTGCGCATCGGCTTCGATGAGATCGAGTTGCACTTCGCGCATGGCTATCTGGCGCATGGCTTCATGTCGCCGCTCTCCAACAAGCGCACCGACCAATTTGGCGGCTCGTTCGAGAACCGCATGCGCTTTCCGTTGTCGATCGCGCGCGCCGCCCGCGCGGTGGTACCGAAAGGCGTGCCGCTCGGCGCGCGCATCACCGGCAGCGACTGGCGCGAGGGCGGACTGACGCCGGACGACGCCGTCGCCATTTCGAAATTGCTTAAGGCCGAGGGCCTCAACTTCATCTGCATCTCGTCGGGCGGCGTCACCGGCGATATCCGCAATCCGACCGAGCCCGGCTACAACGTGCCGATCGCCGAACGCGTCAAAAAGGAAGCCGGCATCGCCACCCGCACCGTCGGACTGATCATCAAGCCCGAGCACGCCGAGGAAATCGTCGTCAAAGGCCAGGCCGACATGGTGGCGATGGCGCGCTGCTTCCTCGACGATCCGCATTGGGGCTGGCACGCCGCCAAGGCGCTCGGCGCCGACGTGGCGCGGCCGGTTCAATATGCTCGCGCAGGCCCGAAGCTGTGGGCGCCGGCAGCCGCGAAGGCCTAGACCGTCGTTTATTTCGCCATCGCGCTGGCGACCGGCGATTCGATGCCGATGCGGCCGAATCCCGGCAGCTTCAGGCCGGGATGACGCAGATCGAGCCCCGCGACCAGCCCGAGCAGATTGACCTCGACGCCCTCGTTCCAGCCGAGCTTGATGCCGGCAAAGCCCCACAGGTTGAGTTCGGCACCGGTGCCGCTGTCGGTGCGCCCGGCGTAGAAGCCGTCGCGGAAATCGCGGCCGACCGCGTTCGGCGGCAGAGCGACGCCCAGTTCCGGCACGGCGCGCAGGATCGCCGCGGTGAAGCTGTTGCTGTTCGGCCCCGGCCAGATGCGGTAGTCGCCGGCGTGGCTGTAGCTGTAACCGCGGATCGCGGCCTCGACCTTGGGGATGAGCTTTTCCGCCGCGGGACCTGACACGTCCGCGATCGCCACCGGCGTGTTGCCGAACCAGCGGCCGTCCGGCGGCCAGCCGTTGGTGCGCAACGGATTGCCCCAGCCGACCACATCGTAGCGCGTCCATTCCCGCGCGCCTTCGCGCTTGAATACGATCCAGCTATGCACGGAAAAGACGCCCTTCCAGCCGCCGGTCGTGCCGGTGAACACGACCAGCCGCGCCGGCTTGAACGATACGGCCTGCGGCAGCGTGCCGGTGCTCGACCAGTCGGCGTCGCGCCATGAGCGCGGTCCGCCGCCGGCCGCATAGAGCGCGGCGCGCGCCAGGATGGGGCCGAGGAAGAGCGCGAAGATTGCGAGCATGACAATGGTTCTGCGGCTGAAACGGCGGGTGGGCATGCGGGCTAAATAGGGAGGCTTTCCGGCCTAAACATGGCGAGGACGTCGGCCGCCGGATTAACAATCCGCCATCAACGGAGCATTGCGGCGATCGTCTTGAGCATGGCGCGTCCGGCGCGGGCGAGGGCGTCCGGGTTTTGGGCTGGCGGCACGTGGATGAAGGCGGCGAGCCGCGGTCCGCTTGTCCGCCGCGCTGCCAGCACCGCCCGCCAGCACAGATAGTTGCAGAGATAGTCGCCGGCATCGTTCGACATGACGACCGGTATGTGGGCCGCGCGGACAGCGGCGAGCAGCAGGCGGCCCGGCGTCGGCAGCGGCAGCGCGGGCGCACGCCCGGGCGCGACCGTGCGCAGGCCGGGCACGTATCCCTCGGCGTCTTTCAACCGCGACAGCGCGTTGCGCGCACGCGTCTCGATGCGCAAGGTGGTTGCCTTGTTGGCCAGTCCGAACATCAGCAGCGCGTCCGGCCGGTGGCGCGCGATCAGCTTCGGCAGGTCGCGGTCGACGGCCGCGTAGGTCGTCGGGAAAATGTGCGTGACGATTTTCGCGCGCCCCGGGCGCGCACGCGCCAGCCGTTTCACCAGCGGTCCGGTCGGGTTGACCGGCGCGCCCGGAAACGGGCCGAATCCGGTGACGAGGATGGTGGTCATCACACCCCCAGCAGTTGCGCGATTTCTTCCACGGCCAAGGTCGGCGCGAGTTTCCCGGCGGCGACCTCGGTCTCTGCCTGGCGCAGCTTGGTGCGCACGGCCGGATCGCCGCGCAGCCGCGCGGTCAGCCGTTCATCCAGCATGGTCCACATCCATTTCACCTGCTGGTCGCGGCGGCGTGCCGCCAGTTCGCCGGAGCCGGTCATCGTCTCCTTGTGCGCCATCACCTGGCCCCACAATTCCGAAATGCCGTCGCCGGTCAGTGCGGAAAACGTCATGACCGGCGGCGACCAGTTCGGCGATTGCGGAACCAGGATGTGAAGTGCGCCGCGATAGTCGGCCGCGGCCAGATTGGCGCGCTTGATGTTGTCGCCGTCGGCCTTGTTGACCGCGATCATGTCGGCGATCTCGACGATGCCTTTCTTGATGCCCTGCAATTCGTCGCCGGCGCCGGCCACCATCAGCACCAGGAAAAAATCGGTCATGTCGGCGACCGTGGTCTCCGATTGGCCGACGCCGACCGTCTCCACGATCAGCACGTCGTAGCCGGCGGCCTCGCACAACAGCATGGTCTCGCGGGTCTTGGCGGCAACGCCGCCGAGCGTGCCGGAGGAGGGCGAGGGCCGGATGAAGGCATTCGGGTCGATCGCCAGCCGTGCCATGCGCGTTTTGTCGCCGAGGATCGAGCCGCCGGTGCGCGTCGAGGAGGGATCGACCGCCAGCACCGCGACCTTGCGGCCTTGCGCGGTGAGAAACGTGCCGAGCGCGTCGATGGTGGTGGACTTGCCGGCGCCGGGCGCGCCGGTGATGCCGAGCCGCACTGCCTTGCCGGTGAGCGGCAGTAGTTCCTGCACCAGCAGATGCGCGGTCTTGCGATGATCGGCGCGCTTGCTCTCGATCAGCGTGATGGCGCGCGCCAGCGTCGCGCGGTCGCCGTCGCGGATGCCACGGGCAAGGTCGGACGGGGCTTGCGGACGAAGTGCCATTACTTTCTGCGGCGTTCCGGCTTTTCGGAACCATCAGGCAGCCGCAGCACCAGCCCGCCATCGGTCTTGCCGCGCGCCGCGGTGGCGCGCGCGAAGGCCAATAACTGGTCGCGGGTCTCGATGCGGCAGGATGCGGGATCGGCCTTGTCGCCCTTGCCGCAATAGGCAACCCGGGTCGCCTCGTCGGCGTCGTCCTCGTCGATGGCGACGACCTGATAGGCACCCTCGGCGATCTTGTGCAGCAGCGCGTATTCGGTGATGCGCGGACGCTTGGCCGGTACTTCCTGAATGATGTAATCGCCGTTCTCGAACGGCTGCACCGAGAAGGCGCTGAAATCCGTCATGCCGCCGCCGGCATGGGCATAGAGCGCGCCGTTCCAGGCAAAGTTCGCCTGTCCGGGCTCGCGCGCAAAGCCCCCGCGCAAAACATAAAACTGAAGCTTCAAACGCTGGCCGAACTCGGGCTGTGAATCCGGCAGGATGGGGCCGACCGAGTCGACGCAGCCCGAAAGCGAAGCCGCGCAAAGCGCTGCGATTGCCGCGCGGACGATGAAAGCCCTCACTCGGCCGCCCGCTGATCGTGGCCAAGACGGTGGTGCAGCGTCTTGAGCAGGTTTTCGGCCGCCTCCGCGATCACGGTGCCGGGCGGAAAAATCGCCTCGGCGCCGGCCTTGCGCAGCGCGTCGTAGTCCTGCGGCGGCACCACGCCGCCGACCACGATCATGATGTCGTCGCGCCCCTGGGCGGCCAATTCCTTCTTCAACTCGGGCACTAGCGTGAGGTGGGCCGCGGCGAGCGACGACACGCCGAGAATATGCACGTCGTTTTCCACCGCCTGACGCGCGGCTTCGGCCGGCGTCGCGAACAGCGGCCCGATATCGACGTCGAAGCCCAAGTCGGCGAAAGCCGACGCTATGACTTTCTGTCCGCGGTCGTGGCCGTCCTGGCCGATCTTGGCGACCAACAGGCGAGGGCGGCGCCCTTCGGCGGCTTCGAAAGTTTCGACGGCAACGCGCACGCGTTCGACGGCGCCGGTCATGCCGACCTCCCGCTTGTAGACCCCGGTGATGGCTTTGATCTCGGCGCGATGGCGGCCGTACACTTTCTCCAGCGCCATGGAAATCTCGCCGACCGTCGCCTTGGCGCGCGCCGCGTCGATCGCCAGTTCCAGGAGATTGCCGTTGCCGGTGGCGGCGCGGGTCAGCGCGTCGAGCGCCTCCTGCAGCGCGGCGGGATCGCGCTCGGCGCGCAGCCGCGCGAGCTTCTCAAGCTGCATGTTGCGCACGGCGGTGTTGTCGATCTTGAGCACGTCGATCGGCGCTTCGTCGGCCGGCTGATATTTGTTGACGCCGATCACCGACTGGAGGCCGGCGTCGATGCGCGCCTGCGTCTTGGCGGAAGCCTCCTCGATGCGCAGCTTCGGAATGCCGGCCTCGATCGCCTTGGTCATGCCGCCGAGCTGTTCGATCTCCTCGATATGGCCCCAGGCCTTGCGCGCCAGATCGTAAGTGAGCTTTTCGACATAATACGAGCCGCCCCAGGGATCGACGATACGGGTGGCGCCCGCCTCCTGCTGAAGAACGATCTGGGTGTTGCGGGCGATGCGGGCGGAGAAATCCGTCGGCAGCGCCAGCGCCTCGTCGAGCGCATTGGTGTGCAGCGACTGGGTCTGCCCTTGGGTGGCCGCCATGGCCTCGATCATGGTGCGCGAGACGTTGTTGAATACGTCTTGCGCCGCCAGAGACCAGCCCGAGGTCTGGCAATGCGTGCGCAGCGACAGCGAGCGCGCATCCTGTGGATTGAACGGCTTGATCAGCTTCGCCCAGATCATGCGGGCGGCGCGCATCTTGGCGATTTCCATGAAGTAGTTCATGCCGATGGCCCAGAAGAACGACAGGCGCGGCGCGAACTGGTCGATGGTAAGCCCCGCTTTCAAACCGGTGCGGACATATTCGACGCCGTCGGCAAGCGTATAGGCGAGTTCGAGATCCTGCGTCGCGCCGGCTTCCTGCATGTGATAGCCGGAGATCGAAATCGAATTGAACTTCGGCATCTCGGCGGATGTGTAAGCGAAGATGTCGGAGATGATGCGCAGGCTCGCCGCCGGCGGGTAGATATAGGTGTTGCGCACCATGAATTCTTTGAGGATGTCGTTCTGGATCGTGCCCGACAGCTTGGCGTGCGGCACGCCCTGTTCCTCGGCGGCGACGATATAGAGCGCCAGCACCGGCAGCACCGCGCCGTTCATGGTCATCGACACGCTCATCTTGTCGAGCGGGATGCCGGAGAACAGCGTCCGCATGTCGTAGATCGAGTCGATCGCCACGCCGGCCATGCCGACATCGCCCGATACGCGCGGATGATCGCTGTCGTAGCCGCGATGGGTGGCGAGATCGAAGGCGATCGACAGGCCCTTCTGCCCGGCCGCCAGATTGCGCCGGTAGAAGGCGTTGGAATCTTCCGCCGTCGAGAAGCCGGCATATTGCCGGATGGTCCAGGGCTGCGCCGCATACATCGCGGGGTAGGGCCCGCGCAAATAGGGCGCCTTGCCGGGATAGGTCTCCAGGAAATCGATGCCGGCCAAATCGGTTTCGCCATAGACCGGCTTTACGGAAATGCCTTCCGGCGTCAGCCAGGGCGCGGCTTCTGCGCCGGCCGCGACGGGACCGGATTCGGCGAAATCGACGGATGCGAAGTTCGGAACCTTGCTCATTTGACCCCCAGAATATCATGAGCCGACTGCAAGGTCGAAATCACGTCACAGCCCACAAATATGAAGGTTTTCACGCCCGCCTCCTTCAGCGCGGCTTCCAGCTCGCCCGGACGGCCGGCGAGGTGGACAGTCGCGCCCGCGGCCGCGAGTGCCTTGGCGGCTTCGACCGCGTGCTCGGCATAGACCGTATCCGACGAACATAGGCAGGCGAGCTTGGCGCCGGAAGCCTTGAAGGCAGCCACCATCGCGGCCTGGTCCTTGAAGCCGTCGTTGCCCGGCGCCTCGATGCCTCCGGCCTCGTAGAAGTTCTTGGCAAACATCGCGCGCGCGGTGAAATCCGGCAGTTTGCCGAGCGTCGCGAGAAAAACTTTCGGCCGCGCGCCTGTTTTCGCCAGCACGCGGTCGGCGGCGTCGCGCAAGGCTTCGAAGGGCTCGGCCAGGCGGATGCTCGGCAGCGGTTCGATGGTGACTTTTGCCTCGGCCTCTTTCGGCAAGGCGACCGGGGCGACGTCGAGCACCGCCGCTTTCTTTTCAAATAGATTCGGATACTCGCTGCTGCCGGTCAGCGCGTCCTTGCGGCGCGCGATCGCCTTTTGCCGCTCGGCGCGCACGGCCGCGACCTCGCGCTGGATGAAGCCCTGTTCGAGCGCGGCCCAGGCGCCGCCGGCTTTGTCGATGGCCTGGAACTGCGTCCAGGCGGCGGCGCAGAGTTGCGCCATCAGGTCCTCGATAGCGCCGGAGCCGGCGGCCGGATCGGCGACCTTCGCCAGATTGGATTCCTCCAGCAGAATGAGTTGGGTGTTGCGCGCGACCCGGCGCGCGAAAGCATCGGGCAGGCCTAGCGCGGCGGTGTGCGGCAGCACCGCGATGTTGTCGGCGCCGCCGAGGCCCGCCGCCGCCACCGCGAGCGTCATGCGCAGCATGTTCACGTAAGGGTCGCGCTTGGTCATCATCCGCCATGCGGTTTCGGCGGCGACCGTTGCCGGCTTGGGTGTCAGGCCGCAGGCTGCTTCGACCCGCGCCCATAATTTGCGGATGGCGCGGAATTTCGCGATGGTGAGAAACTCGTCGGCATCGGCCGACATTCTGAAATAGATCATGCCGCGCGCGGCATCGAGCGGCACGCCGCCAGCTTCCAGCGCGCGCAGGCAGTCCACCGCGGCAGCGATGGCGAAGGCCAGCTCCTGCGCCTCCGAGCCGCCGGCATTGTGGATGATGCGGCCGTCCGCCACCACAAAAGGTCCGCAAAATCCCTGATCGGCCAGGCCCCGCACCATTTCGGTCATCGATTTCGACAACTCGTTCCAAGGCCGCGGGCTGGTTCCGGAGGCGGCGAGGCCGCCGATCGGATTGATGCTGGCGCGCATGTCGACCGACGCCGCCGAAAGGCTGCGGCTTTTCACCAGCGCGGCAAAGTGCTGCACGGCGCCGCGCGTCGCCGCGCTCAGGTTGAAGTCGACGGTGATGCCGGCATCGAGTTCGACGTCTTTCAGCGCGCGGTCGATGGCGGCGGGTGACGCATCGAGACCATAGCCGTTGGCGTTAAGCGAACCGGCGAACACCAAGGTCAATCCGGTCGCGCCGTTCTCCAGATCTTCCAGGGCCTGCTTGTTCGCCATCGCCGGATCGGGATGGTCGATACGCTGCATCAGCCCCCAGGCCGTGCCGGGCTTGCGCCCCGCTACCGGATTGGCTCCGGCCGCGCGCGAGTACAGTGGCTGGACCCTTAAGCCGTCATAGGTCTGGGTCACCAGACGCTTGTCGAAGTCGGCGCCCTTAAGTGCCGCTTCGACGAGCTTGCGCCATTCCGCCTGGCTGGTCGGCGGAAACTCGGTCGCCAGGGTGAATTCTTCGGTCATAGTCCCAGGAAAATGGCACGTTCGGCAGATTGAAGCCATTGGCGGCGCCATCGAAGGCAAGCAAATTGCATGCCCGTCATGGTTGGGGCGGCAGCCGCTTGATCCCGGCCGTGTCGACCGCGGCCAGCGCTTCGCGCACTTTCCGGCCGGCGATGATCCGGTCTGGCGCGATCTCGGCCAGCGGGCGGAGCACGAAGGCGCGCTCGAACAGGTACGGATGCGGCAAGGTCAGACCGAGTTCGTCCAGCGTCAGGTCGCCGTAGGCGATGATGTCGATATCCGCGGTGCGCGGACCCCACCGTTTCTCATGCGCCCGGTCGCGGCCGAGTTGCAGTTCGATCGCCTGCGCCCGCGCCAGCAAATCTCGCGGGCTCAACGTGGTCTCGACCGCGATGCACAGGTTGATGAAGGGCGCCTGGTATTTGAAACCCCAGGGCGGGGTGAGGTAGTCGGCCGAACGCGCGATAAGCCGCACCTCCTTGCCGTCGTTGAGAAGGGTCACGGCGCGGTTCAGGATGACGCGGCTGTCGCCGACATTGCCGCCGAGCGCCAGCAATGCCTCGGTCATGATCGCAAATCGGAACGCTTGCGCGTCAGCGTCACGCCGACGTCTGTAAAGGTGGCGGCGATCGGCGCGTGCGGCTTGTGGATCG
>DASWPX010000117.1:0-5004 GCA_036398395.1 Pseudolabrys sp.
GATGAAGAACGACAACCTGACCAGCATGAACGATTACTTCATGAGCGTGAACACGCTTCGCGCAAAATTTAACGATCAGCAGAATCTTTACCTGCAGTCGACCGTGAACGCGGACCGCCTGACCAAGCTTGCGCAAATCCACAACATGGTGAAGCAGCTTTTAAGTTCATCGCCGACGCCGACGAAGTCAGCGTCATTCTCAACGATGGCACCACATTGAAAGCCGAAATCGTCGGCCGCGACACCAAGACCGATCTTGCCTTGCTCAAGGTCAAGGCGGCGGCGCCCCTCAAGGCGGTGAAGTTCGGCGACAGCGACAAGCTGCGGCTGGGCGAATGGGTGATCGCGATCGGCAATCCGTTCAGCCTGGGCGGCACGGTGACCGCGGGCATCGTCTCGGCGCGCAACCGCGACATCCAGTCGGGGCCCTACGACAATTACATCCAGACCGATGCCGCCATCAATCGCGGCAATTCCGGCGGCCCGCTGTTCAACCTCAACGGCGAAGTAATCGGCGTCAACACCGCGATCATCTCGCCGTCCGGCGGCTCGATCGGCATCGGCTTTTCGGTTCCTTCGAAGACCGTGGTGGCGGTGATCGACCAGTTGCGCGAGTTCAAGGAAGTGCGGCGCGGCTGGCTCGGCGTGCGCATCCAGCAGGTGACCGACGAGATCGCCGAAAGCCTGAGCATCAAGCCGCCGCGCGGCGCGCTGATCGCCGGCATCGACGACAAGGGCCCGGCCAAGCCTGCCGGCATCGAGCCGGGCGACGTCGTCATCAAGTTCGACGGCAAGGACATCAAGGAGATGCGCGACCTGCCCAAGATCGTCGCCGAGACGGCTGTCGGCAAGGACGTCGATGTGGTGATCATCCGCAAGGGACAAGAGGTCAACAAGACGGTCAAGCTCGGCCGGCTTGAGGACACCGACAAGAAAGTCGCGGCTGTCACCAAGGACGACAGCGTGGACGACAAGCCGGCGATCAAGAAGGCACTCGGCCTCGACCTCGCGAACCTGACCGACGATCTTTGCAAGAAATACAAGATCAAGGATAAAGTGAAGGGCGTCGTCATCTCCGGCGTGGACGCCAATTCTCCGGCTTCGGAAAAACGCCTGGCGCCCGGCATGGTGATCGCCGAGGTGCAGCAGCAGCCGGTGACCACGGCTGCCGATTTGCAGGCCCGCGTCGACAAGCTCAAGAAGGACGGCAAGAAGGCGGTGGTGCTGCTGGTGGTTTCGCCGGACGGCGATCCGAGCTTCGTCGCGTTGAGTTTGCAGTAATTACCCTTCGACGAACTCGTTGCGCTTATACCCTTGCATGTAAAGCAACGCGGTGAGGTCGCCGTAGTCGATACGCGCGGCTGCGGCTTCCGCGACCGCCGGCTTGGCATGATAGGCGACGCCCAGTCCCGCTTCCGCGATCATGTCCATGTCGTTGGCGCCGTCGCCTGTCGCCAGCGTATCGTTCTTGCCGAGCCCCAGCCGCGTCCGCAGCTCGATCAGGGTAGCGCGCTTTTGCGCGCGGCCGAAAATCGGCTCGTTGACGCGGCCTGCAAGCAGGTCGTCTTCGACAACGAGCGTATTGGCGCGGGTGTCGTCAAAACCGATCATGGCGGCGATCGGTTGCGTGAACAGCGTGAAGCCGCCGGACACCATGCAAGTATAGGCGCCGTTGGCGCGCATGGTGGCGACCAGCGTGGGGCCGCCGGGCGTCAGCGTAATGTGCTTGGCAATCACGTCGTCGATGACCTTCACTGGCAAGCCTTCGAGCAACGCGACCCTTTCGCGCAGTGCCGGCTCGAACGCAATCTCGCCGCGCATGGCGCGCTCGGTGATCGCGGCAACGTGCGCTTTCAGGCCGACGAAATCCGCCAGCTCGTCGATGCATTCCTGACCGATCATGGTCGAATCCATGTCGGCCAGAAACAGCTTCTTGCGGCGGCTGGCGGCGCTCTGCACGACAACGTCTACGTCGGGCACCAGCTCGCTCAGATGATCGGTTATTGCGCGTTGGTCAATCCCGGCGCCTAGGCTAAAGGAGATATCGGCCGCGTCGGGACCTAGCCGTTGCGGCTCGCGCGTGCCGGGCAGCGCCGCGCGCGCGAGCGCCAGGGTCGCCGGCGTCAGCGTGTCGGGAGGCCCGATCAAGGTTGCGACATGAGTCATGCGATGCATAAATCCGGGGGCGCCGTGCTTATTGCAGGGCCGACCGCCAGCGGCAAGTCGGCGCTGGCGTTACGGCTCGCCGAGAAACTCGGCGGCGCGATCGTCAACGCCGATTCCATGCAGGTCTATTCGCATCTGCGCGTCATCACCGCGCGACCGTCGCCGCAGGAAGAAACGCGCGTGGCGCATTATCTTTACGGCTGTGTCGATGAGGCCGAGAATTATTCGGTTGGGCGCTGGTGCCGCGACGCCGCCGGCGTTCTGGCCGATCTGGCGCGCCAGGGCCGCGTGCCGATCCTGGTCGGCGGCACCGGTCTATACTTCAAGGCGCTTACCTCGGGGCTGGCGGCGGTGCCGCCGATCCCCGCCGATATCAGAGAGAATGTGCGCGGCCGCCTGCAGAGCGAAGGCGTGGCGCCGCTCTACGCCGAATTGACCGCTCGCGATCCGGCGACCGCGCAGCGGCTGATGCCGAACGATCGCTCGCGCATTTGCCGCGCGCTGGAGGTGATACTGGCAACCGGCCGGTCGCTGACTGATTGGCACCGCGACGGCCTGCCGCCGCTGCTCGATCCGGCACGCGCCGCGAAAGTCTTTCTCACCTGTGAACGCGCCGAACTGGTGGCGCGCATCGAAAAGCGTTTTGCGTCGATGTTGCAGGCCGGTGCGCTGGAGGAGGTGCGCTCACTAGCGGCACGCAACCTCGATCCGGCTTTGCCGGCCATGAAGGCCCACGGCGTGCCCTGGCTGATCCGCCATCTCGATGGTGAGATCTCGCTGGATGAAGCAGCCGCCGGCGGCGTCATGGACACCCGCCGCTACGCCAAGCGCCAGGTCACCTGGTTTCGTAATCAGATGAAGGATTGGCCGTTCGCGGGCCCGGACGAGGCGTTGGAAATTCTTTCGAAGTCCGTCCGGTTGCTTTCCTGACGGTGTGACCGCCAACACAGCCGGATTTGAATTTGCAAACTACACTGCCTGTGTCCGTTTCATTGAACGTTCGGGGGAAAAATGAAAGCACATGTCACCTTCGCGCTTGCGATGGCCGCAAGTTTCGCGCTCGGCGCCGCCGCGGTTGAGCGGCTGCACGCGCAGGCGAAGCCGCCCGCCTACGCCATCATCGAAGCCGAGGTGTCCGACGTGGCGGCTTACATGAAGGAATATGCCGCCTACGCCAGCGTGACGCTGACCGATGCGGGCGGCAAATTCCTGGCGCGCAGCGGCAAGGCTGCGGCGATGTATGGCGAACCGCCCCAAGGGCGCATCATCATCATCGCGTTCGACAGCCTGGAAAAGGCGCAGGCCGCCTTCGCCTCGGAAGATTTCCAGGCCGTCAAAAGGAAGGGCGATAAATACGCCAAATTCCGGATGTGGGTGGTCGAGGGACTGCCGCAATAATGCGCTTGACCCCCGCTTGACCCGCTACTATAAAATCGCGCAACGAAAGTACGGTCTGAGATAGCGATGCGCAATATTATTACTCTGGTGGTAGAAGTTCGGACGCGGCCTGGGTGCCCCTGACAAGGCATCCGAGGGTAGCGTCCGGACATGGCCCTTCGCGGGCCTTTTTTATTGGGCTGTTTTCTGGCGGAACTGAAGAACGGGGTAAGGATGACGATCATGAGCGAGGAAATGACCGGCGCGGAAATGGTGATCCGGGCAATGGCCGATCAGGGCGTGAAGCATCTGTTCGGCTATCCGGGCGGCGCGGTGCTGCCGATCTATGACGCCATTTTCGCGCAAAAGAAGGTCCAGCACATCCTGGTGCGGCACGAGCAGGGCGCCGTGCACGCGGCGGAAGGCTATGCGCGCTCGACCGGCAAGGTCGGCTGCGTGCTGGTCACCTCCGGTCCCGGCGCCACCAATGCGGTGACCGGCCTCACGGACGCATTGATGGATTCGATCCCGCTCGTTTGCATCACGGGTCAGGTGCCGACGCATCTGATCGGCAACGACGCGTTCCAGGAAGCCGATACCGTCGGCATCACGCGGCCCTGCACCAAGCACAATTACCTGGTCAAGCGGATCGAGGATTTGCCGGGCGTGCTGCACGAGGCGTTCCACATCGCCTCCAGCGGACGGCCGGGACCGGTGGTGGTCGACATTCCCAAGGACATTCAGTTCGCCACGGGTCTCTACTCCAAGCCGAACAGGTTTCCGCACACCGGCTACAGCCCGAAGGTCAAAGGCGACATCGAGGCGATCAGGCGCGCCGTCGATCTGATGACGCATGCGAAGCGTCCGATGTTCTACACCGGCGGCGGCGTGGTCAATTCCGGCAAGCACGCCAGCGCGCTGCTGACCGAATTGGTCAAGCTCACCGGCTTCCCGATCACCTCGACGCTGATGGGCCTCGGCGCATTTCCGGCCGCCGATCCGCAATGGATGGGCATGCTCGGCATGCACGGTACGCTCGAAGCCAACATGGCGATGCACGATTGCGACGTGATGATCTGCATCGGCGCGCGTTTCGACGACCGTATCACCGGCCGGCTCGACGCCTTCTCGCCCGGCTCGAAGAAAATCCACGTCGATATCGATCCGTCCTCGATCAACAAGAACGTCAAGGCCGACATTCCGATCGTCGGCGACTGCGGCAACGTGCTGGAAGACATGCTCAAGCTGTGGCGCGCCGGTCCCAAGCACGCCGACAAGAAGGCGCTCGGCGACTGGTGGAAGCAGATCGAAAAATGGCGCGGCCGCAAGTCGCTCGCCTATCGTCATTCCAATGAGGTGATCAAGCCGCAATACGCCATCCAGCGGCTTTACGAGCTGACCAAGGACCGCGACACCTACATCACCACCGAAGTCGGCCAGCATCAGATGTGGGCGGCGCAG
>DASWPX010000118.1:0-3150 GCA_036398395.1 Pseudolabrys sp.
GCGACGGCCGCGACACCGCCAACGCGGCGCTCTATCTCGCCTCCGACGAAGCGCGCTTCGTCACCGGCACCGAGATCATTGTGGATGGCGGGATGACGGTGCGCTGCGGGTAGCGCTGACCGCGCCGCGCTCGATGAAATAGGCGCGCGCCAGAAGATCGAGCACGTGGATCTCGTTCGACTCGGCGATCAGCACCGACACGCCTTCGGTCTTGAGATTCGCCAGCACCTCGCCCAGCCGCCGCGCCAAAGCCGGCGCCAGACCCTCGAACGGCTCGTCCAGCAGCAGAATGCGCGTGCCCGCCATCAGCGCGCGCGCCAGCGCCACCATCTTCTGCTGGCCGCCGGACAGTTCGAGCGCGCGGCGCCCGGCAAAGCGCGCCACTTCCGGCATCAGCGACAAAATCCATTCCAGACGCCGGTCGACGCCCTCGATCCGGGCCGACCAGCTCGGCAGCAGGATATTCTCCTCAACCGTGAATTCCGGCACCAGACGGCGGTCTTCCGGCATGTAGCCGATGCCGTGGCTGACGCGGCGGTGCGCCGGCAGCGCCATCAGGTCGACAATCCCGGTTTCGGTCTCACCGAGATCGATCCTGCCGCTCGCCGGCAGCGCGCCCATCAGCGCCCGCAGCAGCGTGGTCTTGCCGGCGCCGTTGCGGCCGATGAGCCCGCACATTTCGCCTTCGTTCACGGTCAGCGTGGCGCCGCGGATGATCGGGATGGGACCGATCGAGACGTTGAGGTTCTCGACCTTAAGCATGGCCGGCTTTCCCGGCCGCCGGCTTGAGCCGCACGCCGCTGATCAGTTCCTGCACCTTCGGATTGTCCAGCGTCTCGTGCGCCGAGCCGTCGGCGATCACGGTGCCGTCGTAGAACGCCAATACCCGGTCGGCGAACCGCGCCACGATCTCCATGTCGTGTTCGACGAACAGCACGGTGATCCTGCGGGCCTTGAGCGCCGCCATCACCACGTTCATCAGATCGAACTTCTCCTCGATCGAAATGCCGCTGGTCGGGTCGTCGAGCAGCAGCAGCCGCGGCGAACCGGCCACCGCCATGCCGATGTCGAGGAGCTTCCGCACGCCCTGCGGCAGCGAGCTCGCCGGCATGTCGCGATAGCGGCCGATCTGGAACAGTTCGATGGCGGCCTGCGCCTCCGCGGTGGCGGCGGCGGACTGCACCGGCGTGGCGATATTGCCGAACACGCCGCCCTTGCGCTGCGCGATAGCCGCGGCGATGCACATGTTCTCGAACACAGTGAGCGAGGGAAAAATCTGCGCAACCTGGAACGAGCGCGAAATGCCGAGCCGCGTGATCTCGCGCGACGGCTTGCCGGTGATGTCGTTGCCTTCGAACCGGATGCTGCCCTTGGTCGGCGTCAGATGGCCGGTGATCATGTTGATGAAGGTGGTTTTGCCGGCGCCGTTGGCGCCGATCACGCCGACGGTCTGCTGCGCCGGCACGCTGACGGTGATGTCGCGCGCCGCGACCAGCGAGCCGAAGGTCTTTTCCAGATCGCGGACGGCGAGAATGTCCGTCATGGCGCCAACCTGCGCCGCTTGAGCCGCGTCACCAGCGATCCCAGCCCGTCGGGCAGGAACAGGATCGTCAGCAACAGGACCGTGCCGAGCGTGAGCTGCCAGAATTGCGGGAAGAAATCGAAGGCGAAGGAGCGCACCGCCTCGAACACCAGCGAGCCGACAAAAGCGGCGGCGATATAGCCGGAGCCGGCGAGAATCGTGACGAAGACGAAGCCGCCCGACGTCGTCCAGTAGGACATGTTGGGATCGACGTGGCCGATCGATAGCGCCGCGAGCGCGCCGCCGAGTCCGCCGAGGATGCCGGCAATCGCCACTTTGGCATGGATGACGCCGTTGACCGAAACACCGAGGAACTCGACGCGAATTTCGTTGTCGCGGATGGGCGCGGCCAGCGCGCCGGCGACGGAGCGGAAATAGGCGGCGATCGCGACAGCCGCGGCCGCGTCGACGGCAAGCGTCAGCCAATACAGCGCCAGCCCGAGCGCCTCGCGGTGCGGCGCATAGCCGAGGAAGGTGGGCGTCGCCACGCTGAAGCCGTCGGTCGAGCCGAGCGACTCGGCTTTTACCAGCACCCCGTAAAGGATCATCGACAGTGCGAGGCTGAGCATCGCGAAGAAGATTTCGCGGTAGCGCGCCAAGAGGAAGCCCACCACGAAGGCGACCAGCCCGGCGCAGACGCCGCCGATCAGCATCAATATCAACGCATCGGTCACGCCGGTCGCGCGGCCGATGAGCGCTACGGCATAGGCGCCGATGCAGTAATACAGCGCTTGTCCGAACGAGACGAGACCGGCCCTCCACAACACGATCAAGCCCAACACCACCAAACCGTTGGCAAAGGCGATGGTGGCGAGCGAGATAATCCAATCGGGCAACACGAATGCTGCGGCGGCTGCCATCAGCAAGGCCGAACCTGCTGCGATCCTGCCGTGCTGCGCCATCTCAGATTCTTCTCGGTTGGGCGCGCACGAACAGGCCGTAAGGCCGGATCATCAGCACCAGCGCCATGACGCCATATATAACGAACAGTTCAACCTCCGGCACCAGATGCACCGCGGCAGCGCGGCATATTCCGACGATCAATGCGCCGACCAGCGCACCTTCGATCGATCCCATGCCGCCAATGGCCACCACGGCGAAGGCGAGCACGATCACTTCGACGCCGATGCCGAGCGTCACCGCGATCTTCGGCGCCATGATCGCCCCTCCGAGCGCGCCGAGCATCGCGCCGATCACGAATGTGATGGTGTAAACCGCCGTGACATTGATGCCGAACGCCGCAGCGGTTTCGCGATCGAAAATCACGGCGGTCAGCAGTCGTCCGTAGCGGGTGAATTTCAGCGCCCAGTAGGATACCGCGGCGAGCAATGCCGCGACCGCGATCAGACCGAGATCGTAATTCGACAATATCAGTTCACCGACTTCCGTATTGCCGGCGGCAAGCAGCGGCTGGTACGTCGCGTAGGAACCCGGGCCCCAGATCAGGATGACGACGTCCTCGAGGATCAGGAAAGCGGCGTAGGTCACCAGCACCATCACCACTTCGTCCCTGCCATCGACTAATCGCATGACGCCACGTTCGAGAATGAGTCCGAGTGCGAGCCCAA
>DASWPX010000119.1:0-11269 GCA_036398395.1 Pseudolabrys sp.
TGATGGCGGAGGAACTCGACGAACTTAATCGCGGCCTCGAGCGCCAGGTGCAGGAACGCACCGCAGCCTTGCGCGAGCGCGAGACGGAGTTGGCCGGACAGAATCTCCTGATCGACGCCGCGATCAACAACATGCCGCAAGCGCTTTTGATGTTCGATCCGGCCGGACGGCTGCTGATCTACAATACCCGTTTCGCCGAAATGTACGATCTGCCGCCGGACCTGGTGCGGCCGGGGCAACGGCTTTCCGATTTTCTGCGCTACAGAGTCAAGGCGGGAACCTTTTTTCACGATCCCGAGGAATACACAAACTCGCTGATGGAAAAGATCGCGCGCGGCGAATCCACCAGCGCGATCGCCGAGCTTCCCAATGGCCGCGTCATTGCGGTGGCGAACCGGCCGATGCCGGGCGGTGGCTGGGTCGCGACGCACGAAGACATCACCGAACGCCGCCGCGCCGAGAAGAAGATCGCGCATATGGCGCATCACGACGCGCTCACCGATCTGCCCAACCGCGTGCTGCTGCGCGAGCGCCTTGCCGAAGCGGTCGCCGGCCTCGGCGCCGGCCAGAGGCTGGCGGTGTTCTACCTGGACCTCGACAATTTCAAGGCGGTCAACGATACGCTCGGCCACCCGTTCGGCGACGCGTTGCTCAAGATGGTCGCGAGCCGGCTGCTCGGCTGCGTCGACGCCAAAATCACCGTGGCGCGCATCAGCGGCGACGAATTCGCCATCATCCTGCCCGGACTCACGCAGATTTCGGACGCGGCCATGCTGGCGCAACGCATCGGCGAAGCGGTGCGCGCGCCCTGCGATCTGGCCGGCCACGCGGTCACGACCGACACCAGCATCGGCATCGCGGTGGCGCCCGATGACGGCCTCGATCCGGACGACCTGCTCAAGAACGCCGATCTCGCGCTTTACCGTGCCAAGGCCGACGGCCGCAGCACCTACCGTTTCTTCGAGCCGGAAATGGACGCCATCATCAAGGCGCGCCGCACGCTGGAGAGCGAACTGCGCACGGCGCTGGTCGAGGGCCAGTTCGTCTTGCACTACCAGCCGATATTGGGCCTGAAAGACAACGTCATTTCTTGTTGCGAGGCGCTGGTGCGCTGGCAGCATCCGGAACGCGGGCTGAGGGCGCCGGCCGAATTCATTCCGGTGGCGGAGGAAATCGGCCTGATCGTGCCGCTCGGCGAATGGGTTCTGCGCAAGGCCTGCGCCGACGCGGCGCTTTGGCCGGACGACGTCAAGGTCGCGGTCAACCTGTCGCCGATCCAGATGGGCAGCGCCAATCTGGTGCCGATGGTGATCAACGCACTCGCCTCCTCGGGCCTGCAGGCAAACCGGCTGGAACTGGAAATCACCGAGTCGGTGATGATGCAAAATACCGAAGCGACGCTGGCGGCGCTGCATCGCTTGCGCGAACTGGGCGTGAAGATTTCGATGGACGATTTCGGCACCGGCTTCTCGGCGCTGAGCTACCTGCGGCGTTTTCCCTTCGACAAGCTCAAGATCGACCGCTCCTTCATCAGCGACCTGTCGCACAACGACGACGCGCTGGCGATCGTGCGGGCGGTGACCAGCATGGCCAAAAGCCTGCATATGATTACGACGGCCGAGGGCGTCGAAACCGCCGATCAACTGGCGCAGGTGCGCCTGCTCGGCTGCAACGAAGTACAGGGCTTCTACATCAGCCAGCCCGGCACGATCGACAAGATCGCCCGCCTGATCGGCGAATATATGCCGCGCAGGATCAAGACGGCTTAGCGCGCCGATAGCATCCGGTGGTGCCCTGGTCCGGTTATTGGCGCTGCCGGAACAATCGGGGCGCCCTCGCGTTCAGTTTGATCAGGCACTCGCAAAGGGATCTTCCCATGGAATTAATTCTGATCATCGTCATCGTGGTTCTGCTGTTCGGCGGCGGCGGATATTGGGGTCGCGGCCGGGGCTACTGGTAGGCCCAGAGACGCTTATAAGATGACGCACGCATTTTTTGCCGGCAACATCGGATCGGATTTCGACGCTTTTCTTTACGCAGAGATCGGCGAAGAAAAAAGCGGCACGATGTTGAGCGTCATTTCCACGCTGGCGCGGTTGGACCTCGACCCCTGGCAGGAGGCTGCACAACTGGACTCGTTGCCGGATCGCAACGCGACCGAACGCATGGCGTCTTTGATCGCGGCCTTGCCCGATGCGCCGACGGCGCATCGCGACAGTGGAACGATTGCCGCCCGCTTGATCGCGCTCCTGCCGCGACGCGCGCCGACAAACGCCCAACCGCGCAAAACATTGCTCAACGCCGACGAAGTGACGCAATTCAAGGCCGGCACCTACATGTATGTGGGCCTGATCCTCTTTATGCTTGCGGCACAATGGATCGTGAACGGCACTCAGCCGGCGGCGCAAGCCGGCGATGTGGGCATATCGACACCCGTGATTGCGGCCGATCCCCCTCACCTCAACCCCGGCGTATCCGAAAAATAACGCGCGTGTTCGATGAGCGCGTAGCGGTCGGTCATCCCGGCGATGTAATCGGCGATGCGCCGCGCGCGCGCGCCCTCATCCGCCTTGCCGATGCCATCCGCCCATTCCGCCGGCAAGGTTTCCGGCGTCCTGGCAAAATGCGCAAACAGGTCGCGCACCACGCGCTCGGCGTCTTCCATCACGCTCACGACCCGCGCGTGGCGGTACATGCGCGGATAGAGAAAGCCCTTGATGTCGGCATCGGCCTTTTGCATTCGCGGCGAAAACGCGATCAAAGGTCCTGCGGCCGCGCGCACTTCCGCGGCGGAAGGCTTGTGTCTTGCCACCCGGCGAACGGTTTCGTCGATGACGTCCTCGATCATGCGGGTGATCAAGGCACGCACGGTCTCGGGCGCGCGGCGGTTGGGATCGAGATTGGGGTACTTGGCGGCGAGCGCGTATTCGATCTCGCCGATCAGCGGCACTTCGGCGATGTCGTCGAGCGAGAACAGATCGGCGCGCAGGCCGTCGTCGATGTCATGAGCGTCGTAGGCGATGTCATCGGACAGCGCCGCGACTTGTGCTTCCGCGCTCGGCTGCGACCAAAGCTGCAGGTCCTGAAGCTTGTTGTAGGCGAGGATCGCCTCCGGCACGCCACGCTCGCGATAGCGGGCAACGGCCACACCGTTTTTGTCGGTGAGCGGGCCGTTGTGCTTGACCAAGCCCTCCAGCGTCTCCCAGGTCAGGTTGAGGCCGTCGAACTCGGCGTAGCGGCGCTCCAGGTCTGTGACGATGCGCAGCGCCTGGGCGTTGTGATCGAAGCCGCCAAAACCCGCCAAGGCCTCGTCCAGCGCCCGCTCGCCGGCGTGGCCGAAAGGCGGATGGCCGAGATCGTGGGCGAGCGCCAAAGCCTCGACCAGATCCTCGTCAAGGCCGAGCGCGCGCGCCAGCGAGCGGGCGATCTGGGCGACTTCGAGCGTATGGGTGAGTCGCGTGCGATAGTGGTCGCCTTCGTGATAGACGAAGACCTGGGTCTTGTGGGCGAGCCGCCGGAAGGCGGTGGAATGGATGATGCGGTCGCAATCCCGCCGGAAAGCGTTGCGGGTGGGGCTGGGGCGTTCCTCGCGCAGGCGGCCCCGGCTATTGTTGGGATCGGCGGCATAAACAGCCGGCTTGATCTTGGTTACGATCGCCATTTCCAGCCTTTATCTCGGCGTATGATCTTATCCGAAAACCGGCATCTGCCTTTCGGAATCATGCGCCGGGAGCGCATTGACCTTGCCGCCCGGCGCACTTAACTATCGGGAAGGCCAAAGGACAAGCGATGAGCGCAAACGTCACAGTCAGCGAACGGGCGGCCCAGCGGATCGGCGAGATCCTCAAGGCGGAGCCGGCCGGCACCATGCTGCGCGTCAGCGTGGAAGGCGGCGGCTGCTCGGGCTTTCAGTACAAATTCGGCATGGAGCGCGCCAAGGCGGAAGACGATCTGGTCATCGACCGCGGCGACGCCACGGTTGTGATCGACCCGGTTTCGGTCGACTATATGGCGGGCTCGGAAATCGACTTCGTCGACGACCTGATCGGGGCCTCGTTCAAGGTGAAAAACCCGAAGGCCACCGCCTCCTGCGGCTGCGGCACGAGTTTCTCGCTCTAAATCACCTTCTTCAATTCATCTTCATCCCGGCGGCCTTGGCGAAGGCCGGATTGCCGGCAAGCTCGCTTTTCACCTGCGCGTCGAACGCGGCAGGCGACAGCGCCACCGGCACCACGCCGAGCGCGGTCAGCTTGTCCTTCACTTCCGGGCTTTGCACCGCTTTGTTCATTTCGGCATTGAGCTTGTCGATCACGTCGCGCGGCGTGGCGGCGGGCGCGAACACCCCGACCCAGAAAGTATAGTCGCTATCCTTGTAGCCGGCCTCCAGCGTGGTCGGCACATCCGGCAATTGCGCGGCGCGGGTGCGGCTGCTGACCGCGAGCGCCAGCAGTTTGCCGTCGCGGATCAGCGGCAGCGCGGTGGCGATCGGGCAGAAATAATAATCGACGCGGCCGGCCATCACTTCGGTGATGGCCTCGGCCCCGCCCTTGAACGGCACGTGCACGGCCTCGTAACCCGCCGACATGCGGAAACGCTCCGCGCTCATGTGCACCGCGGAGCCGACGCCGACCGAGGCAAAGGTGAAGGTGCCGGGCCTGGCCTTGGCCGCGGCGACGAAATCCTGCACCGTCTTGATGCCTTTATCCGGCGAGATGATCAGCACGTTGGGGACGCTGCCGATGACGCCGACGGCGGCGAAATCGCGCGCGGGATCGTAATTCAACGCCGAATAAAGCGACGGCGCGATGGTATGGGCCGACGACGTGGCGAGCAGCGTGTAGCCGTCGGGATCGGCCTTGGCGACCATGCCGGCGCCGATGGTGCTGCCGGCCCCGCCTTTGTTTTCGACCACGATCGGCTGGCCGAGCAGGCTGGAGAGCTTGTCGAATACGATGCGGGGGATGACGTCGGTGGCGCTGCCAGCACCGAAGGGGATGACGGCGCGGATCGGTTTATCCGGCCAGCCGGCGGCGTTTGCGGCGCCCGACGCCATCAACAGAACGACCGCCACAATCCAGGAACGACGCATCGGCATACCTCCCCTCGATACGATCAGGGATATGCGAGCAACATTCATGCCATCGACGGCGTGACTTATTCCGCCGCAATCGCGGGCTTGTGCGCGGTCTCGCCGACTTCCTCGAGCTGCGGCTCCAGGCGGCGCTTGATCAGGCGGTCAAAGCGATCGAGGTAGAGATAGATCACCGGCGTGATGTAGAGCGTGAGCAACTGCGACAAGCAGAGCCCGCCGACCACGGCGACGCCGAGCGGCTGGCGCAATTCGGCGCCGGCGCCGGTGCCGAGCGCGATCGGCAGCGTGCCGAAGATCGCGGCGAAAGTCGTCATCATGATCGGGCGAAAACGGAGAATCGCGGCTTCGCGGATCGCGGCCTCGGCGGACAGGCCGACGCGGCGGCGCTCCAGCGCGAAGTCGATCATCATGATGGCGTTCTTCTTGACGATGCCGACCAGCATGACGATGCCGATCATGGCGATCACCGACAAGTCCATCCTGAACAGCATCAGCGTCAGGATGGCGCCGATACCGGCCGACGGCAGGCCGGAAATGATGGTGATCGGATGGATGAAGCTCTCGTACAGGATGCCGAGCACGACATAGGCGGCAAAGATCGCCGCCAAAATCAGGATGCCCTGCCCGCGCAACGAATCCTGGAACACCTGCGCAGTGCCCTGGAAGCCGGTGGTGATGCTGGCCGGCAAGCGTTCGTCGCGTTCGAGATTTTGCACGGCGTCCACCGCCTGGCCGAGCGACATGCCGGGCCCGAGATTGAACGAGATCGTCACCGCAGGCTGCTGGCCCTGGTGATTGACCTGCAGCGGGCCGACGGTGCGCACGAACTGGGTCACCGCCGACAGCGGCACCACGGTGCCGTTGGTGGTCTTGAGGAAGATGCGGGCAAGATCGTCGGGACCGACCTGGAATTCCGGCGCGGTCTCGAGAATGATCTGATACGAATTTACCGGCGAATAGATGGTGCCGACCTGGCGCACGCCGAAGGCGTTGTAGAGTTCCTGACGTACGGTGTCGATCGAGACGCCGTACACTGCCGACTTCTCGCGGTCGATCACGATCGTGACCTGCGGATTCTTGACGTAAAGGTCGGTGGTCACGTCGAGCAGGCCGGGAATTTTTGCCATCTTGTCGCGAAACTGCGGCGCCAGATTGTAGAGCGTCGCGGTATCGTTCGACGTCATGGTGTACTGGTATTGGCTCTTCGACAGCTTGCCGCCCAGATTGATGTTCTGGATCGACTGGAAAAAAATCGCGAGGCCAGGCACCACATTGGCGGAGCGCCGCAGCCGCGCGATCACCTCGGTGGCGTTTTCACCGCGCTCGTCGCGCGGCTTGAGCGCGATCAGCATACGGCCGCTGTTGCCGACGGTATTGGGGCCGCCGGCGCCGACCGTCGAGTTGACGTAATCCACCGCCTTGTCGGCGCGCACGATTTCGGCAACTTGCCGCTGCAAGTTCACCATCTGCGGGTAGGAAATATCGGTGGCGCCTTCGGTGATGCCGCTGATGTAGCCGGTGTCCTCGATCGGGAAGAAACCCTTCGGCACGACCACGTAAAGGACGATTGTGCCGGCCAGCGTCGCGATCGTGCCCATCAGCATAATGGACTTGTAGGCGAGCACGCGGTCGAGGCTCCATTGGTAGCCGCGCAGCAGCATGTCGAACAGGCGCTCGAAGGTTGCCAGCACGAAATTCTGCTTTTCCTCGGCGTGATGGCCCTTCAAGACGCGCGCGCACAGCATGGGGGTGAGCGTCAGCGACACGAAGCCGGACACGATGATCGCCACCGCGATCGACACCGCGAATTCGCGGAACACGCGGCCGACCATGCCGCCCATCAGCAGCACCGGGATGAACACCGCGATCAGCGAGAAGGTGATCGACACGATGGTGAAGCCGATTTCGCGCGAACCCTTCAGCGCCGCCTCGAACGGGCGCATGCCGCCCTCGATGTGGCGCACGATGTTTTCCAGCATGACGATGGCGTCGTCGACCACGAAGCCCACGGACAGCGTCAGCGCCAGCAGCGTCATGTTGTTGATGGAGAAGTTGAAGGCATACATCGCCGCGCATGTCGCGATCAGCGAGACCGGCACCGCGAGCGCCGGGATGATGGTGGCGGAGACTTTGCGCAGGAACAGGAAGATCACCATGATCACCAGCGCGATGGCGATCATCAGTGTTTCCTGCACGTCGCTCACCGCCGCGCGGATCGAGATCGAACGGTCGAACAACGGATCCATCCGGATCGAAGGCGGCACCTGCGCGCGCATGGTGGGAAGCCTGTCCCGCACCATGTCCACCACCGCCACGGTATTGGCGTCGGGCTGGCGCTGGATTGCCAGCACGATGGAACGCGCATCGTTGAACCAGGTCGCGACCTTGTCGTTCTCGACGCTGTCGATCACGCGGCCGATCTCGTTGAGCTTGATCGGCGCGCCATTGCGGTAGGCCACCACGACGTCGCGGTAATCGGCGGCGTGCTCGATGGCGCTGGTGGCGGTCAGCGTCACGCTTTGCTTCGGGCCGGTCAGCGTGCCGACCGGCGTCGAGGAATTCGCGTTGGCGACGACCTTGCGCACGTCCTCGAGCGAAATATTGCGCGCCGCGGCCTGCACCGGATTGACCTGGACGCGCACGGCGAATTTCTGCGCGCCATAGACCGAGACCTGGGCGACGCCCGGCAATTGCGACAGCTGCGGCGCCACCACCGTTTCGGCGTAATCGTCCACCGTCGACAGCGGCATGGTGTCGGAGGCCATGCTGACATAGAGCACCGGAAAGTCGCCCGGATTGACCTTGCGGAACGACGGCGGCGTGGTCATCTCGATCGGCAGCAGCTTGGCCGCCGTCGCCAGCGAGGTCTGCACGTCGAGCGCGGCGCCGTCGATGTTGCGGCCGAGATCGAACTGGATCGTGATCTGCGCGACGCCGAGGGCCGAAGACGAACTCATCGCGGTGATGCCGGAGATCGTCGACAACTGCCGCTCGATCGGCGAGGCGACCGACGCCGCCATTGTCTCCGGGCTGGCGCCGGGGAATTGCGCGCTGATCTGAATGGTCGGGAAATCCACCGCCGGCAGCGCCGCCACCGGCAGCAGCCGGTAGGAGAAGGCGCCGAACACAATCAAAGACGCCGTCAGCAGCGTCGTCAAAACCGGGCGGCGAATACAGAGTTCGGAAATATTCATGGGTCAGGAACCGGCGGCGGCCTTGGCGCCGCGCGTGCTCACTCGCGTGCCGTTCGACAGCAGCAGTTGACCGTCGGTGACGACGGTTTCGCCGCCATTCAAGCCGGTCTCGATGACGGATTGGTTGCCGACCGTGCGCGACACGGTCACCGGCTGCACCCTGGCGACGTTGTCGGCGATCACAAAAACGAAACTGCCGGTCTGGCTGACCTGCACGGCCGGCGACGGCACCACCACCGCGTCCTCGATACGCAAGGTCAGCTGGGTGGTGACCAGCGTCCCCGGCCACAGCACTTCCTTCTCGTTCGGCATGGTGGCGCGGATGGTCGCCAAGCCGGTCGCGGTGTCGACCGTGTTCTCGATCATGGTCACCTGGCCGGTGGCGCGCTGCTGCTCGCCGGGCACGATCGCCTCGATGGTCGCGGTTTCCGCATTCAGCGCCTGGCGGATGTCCGGCAGCACCTTCTGCGGCACGGTGAAACTGACATAGACCGGCGCCATCTGGTTGATGGTCGCCATCGCGGCCAGATCGGCCTGCCGCACGAAATTGCCGACCTTGACCGCGGCCGCACTGATGCGTCCGTCGATCGGCGCGGTAATGGTGCAATAGCTGAGCTGGACCTTCAGGTTCTCAAGCAGGCCTTCGTCGGATTTGATGGCCGCGCTGAAGACCTCGGACTGGGTCCTGGCGTTGTCGAGATTGATCACCGGCGTCGCGGACTTGGCGACCAGATCGGTGTAGCGCGTGACGTCGCGCTCGGCGCCGGCAAGCTGCGCCTTGTCGCGCGCCACCATGCCTTCGGTCTGCGCGATCTGCGCCTCGATGGCGCGGCCGTCGAGGGTGAACAGCAGATCGCCTTTTTTCACCGCCTGGCCGTCGCGGAAATGCACGCCGACGATCGTGGTGTCGACGCGCGGCTTGATGGCGACGCTGGCGATCGGCGTGACGCTGCCGAGCGACTGCACCTGCACCGGCACCTTCTGGCGCTCGGCTGTGGCTACTTCCACCGGCACCACACGCACCGCCTGGTTTTTCGATTGCGCCGCGCCGTCGGTGGTCCACAGACCGCGCACCAGCAAGGCTATGACGATCACGCCGGCCACGGCCAAGCCGATGCGCCACTTGCGCGAAAGTACAGGCAGTTTTTTCAGGGCGCTCTGCGCGGCCCCGAAGAGCGAAGCTCGTTTAGCCATGGACAACCTTAGGTTCGGGCATGTCCCCCTGCCCAAACGTCCCTATTCCCTGGAAACCGTTCCCGTTTGCGCTCTTTAAGGCCGCATTGCCCGGTTTACTAGCATATAAACGCGTCCGGGTGCATATCCCTGCGGCGGCTGGTTAAGGGTCACAATTCATGCGAATCGCCACATGGAACGTAAATTCCATCCGTCAGCGCCTGGACAGCATGCAGGCCTGGCTCAAGGAGCGGAATCCAGACATCGTATGCCTCCAGGAGATCAAATGCGTCGATGAGGCTTTCCCGCGCGAGGCTTTCGAAGCCCTGGGCTACAATGTTGCAGTGCACGGCCAGAAGACCTTCAACGGTGTGGCGCTGTTGTCCAAGCTGCCCTTCGACGAGGTTGCCCCCGGCCTGATCGGCGACAAGAGCGACGTGCAGGCGCGATTCCTGGAGGCGATCGTTTCGACCAAAACGGGGGCGATCCGCGTCGTCAGTCTTTATCTGCCCAACGGCAACCCGGCGCCGGGCGAAAAATACGACTACAAGCTGAAATGGATGGACCGGCTGATCGCATTCGCGCGCGCGCGGCTAAAGCTGGAAGAACCTTTCGTTCTCGCCGGCGACTACAACGTCATCCCCGCCGCCGCCGACGCCAAGCGGCCGCAGGCCTGGGTCAAGGATGCGCTGTTCCTGCCGCAGACCCGCGAGAAATTCCGCGCGCTGGTCAATCTCGGCCTGACCGACGCGCTACGTGCCACCAGCGACGATGGCGGGCTTTATACGTTCTGGGATTACCAGGCGGGCTCATGGCAGAAGGACGACGGCATCCGCATCGACCATCTGCTGTTGTCGCCGCAGGCCAGCGACAAGCTCACCGCCGCCGGCGTCGATAAGCACGTGCGCTCGTGGGACAAGCCGTCCGACCACGTGCCGGTGTGGATCGATCTGGATATCGAGGGGCGCTGAGACGCTTAGTAGATATTCTTGTTGAAGCCGACCCGGACCATGTCGCCGGTGTTCTTGATGTCCCAAGCAAAAGTGTTCGGCGGCCCGAAGTTTTCCTGGAGACCGAAAACCCTCTTGCTGCCCAAATCGAAATGAAGGTACTCGCCCTTCACCGACCAGCCGTGCGCGAGCGCATATTCGACGCCGCCGCCGACCGTCCATCCGGCCTGGAACTTGGTTTTATCCGTGTAGATAATGCCCGGTGTTGCAAGGGGAAATCCGTTGTCGTTTACGCTGGTGCCGAGATCTGCCACGATCAAACCGCCGGTGGCGTAGAGCAGCGCGCGATCCCAAGCATAACCGAGGCGCCCCCGAACCGTGGCGTAGGCGCCGCCGGTGCCGCTCACTAGCGTATCCGACGCCAGGCTCGAACTGCCTTGGCCCTTGAAACCGAGGTAGCCCAAATCGGCTTCTACGCCGGTGACAATCGAACTCCACTGCCAGTTATAGCCGGCCTGCATGCCGCCGACGACGCCGGAGGTTTTTCCATCGAAGGTGTCGCCGAACGCGTTCCAGTTGCCGGCCCCCGGCTCAACCTCGGTATCGGACTCGTGGGCACGTGTCTTGCCCAATGCGCCGCCAAAATGGGCACCAGCATAAAGCCCGGTCCAGTTGACCGCGGCGGGGGCCGCCATCGCATAAGCGTCGTTCGCCGCCGACGCTTCGCCGAATTTGTAATTCAAGCCGACGCGCACGATGTGCAATTGCGTCGGCACGTCCATCGTCTCAACGAAATTGGATTGAAAAAGAGTTAGCTGCGACGTGTTGTAATGAACGGCATTGAGATTGACGTAAAGGTA
>DASWPX010000120.1:0-5151 GCA_036398395.1 Pseudolabrys sp.
CGGAGCCGCGGGCGCAGGCTGCGTCGCAACCCCGCTGGTCGCCGCCGGCGGGTTCGTGCCGGCGCGCGGCTTGCCTGATGGATCGTTGAAGTAGCGGAAGAAATTTGTGTCCGGCTTGAGCAGCAACCGGGTGTCGCCACACTTGAGGCTCGCCTCGTAGGCCTGCATCGAGCGATAGAAAGCGAAGAAATCCGGATCCTTGTTGAAGGCCTCGGCGAATATCTGGTTTCGCGTGGCGTCGCCCTCGCCGCGAATCTGCTCGGACTGCGAGGTCGCCTCGGCGACCAGCACGGTCACCTCACGATCGGCGCGCGAGCGGATTTCCTGGCCGCGCTGGGCGCCTTGCGCGCGGAATTCCGCGGCCTCGCGTTGCCGTTCGGTTTGCATGCGCTGATAGACCGCCTGGCTGTTCTGCTCGGGCAGATCGGCGCGCCGGATGCGGACGTCGACCACTTCGATGCCGTAGGATGTCGCCTCGTTATTGACCAGTTCGCGAATGCGCGACATCAGCGCGGCGCGCTGATCGCGTACGACGTGGATGAAGGTCGCCTCACCGAGCATGCGGCGCAGCGCCGAGTTCAGCAGAATGGCGAGCTGCGAATTGGCGCCCTGGATCGAACCGAGCGTCTGATAGAAGCGCAGCGGATCCTTGATGCGGTAACGCGCGAAGGCATCGACCACCAGACGCTTTTGGTCAGAAGCGATCACTTCCTGCGCCGGCGCTTCGAGATCGAGGATACGCTTGTCGATATAGACCACCGTGTCGATGAACGGCGCTTTCACGTGCAGGCCGGGGGTGGTGATCGGGGCCTGCGGGTTGCCGAGGCGCAGCACCAGCGCCTGCTGCGTCTGGTAGATGGTGAACAGCGAGCTATAGCCGATGAGCAGCGCGGCGAGCACCAGGATGGCGGCGACGCCGCCGATGAAATTCGTTTTCATCATGGCCGGGCTCCCGTCGTGGGCGTGCGCGGCTTGGCGAGTTCATTCAGCGGCAAATAAGGCACCACGCTGGAGCCGTCGCGGCCGCCCGAATCCAGGATGATCTTGTCGGCGCCGCCGAGCACGCGCTCCATGGTCTCCAGATACATGCGCTCGCGGGTGACATCGGGCGCCTTCTGATACTGCTCGTAGATCTTCAGGAAGCGCGAGGTCTGGCCGGTGGCTTCGGCCACGGTCTGCTGACGATAGGCTTCCGCGGCCTGCGTAATCTGCGCCACCTTGCCGCGCGCTTCCGGCACGACGCGGTTGGCATAAGTCTGGCCTTCGTTGACCGCGCGTTCGAGATCGGCACGCGCCGCCTGCACGTCACGGTTGGAATCGATCACCTGCGTCGGCGGATCGACCTTTTGCATCTGCACCTGCTGCACGAAAATGCCGGCGCCGTAGGAATCGAGCGTCTTCTGCATCAGGTCCTGCACGGCGGTTTCGATGGTCTGGCGCGCGCCGGTCAGGATCGGCTGGATTTCGGAACGGCCGACAACTTCGCGCATGGCGCTTTCGGCCACCGCCTTTACGGTGCCTTCCGGATTCTGGATGTTGAACAGGTAGTCGCCGACGCCGGTCGGCTTGACCTTCCACAGCACCGAGAAGTCCACGTCGACGATGTTTTCGTCGCCGGTCAGCATCAGGCTTTCTTCCGGCACGTCGCGGGTGGCCGAGCCGCGGCGCAGGTCGTCGACCGCGCGCATGCCGATGTCGATCTTGTTGACGCGCAGCGCCTTGGGCGTGAGCACGGTCTCGATCGGATAAGGCAGATGGTAATTCAAGCCGGGCTGCACTTCGCGCACGTCCTGGCCGAAGCGCAGCACGACGCCGAGTTCGTCGGGTCCGACCTGGAATACGCCGGAGAAACCCCACAGCACGATGGCCGCAAGGCCGAGGATCGCGAAGCCCTTGCCGCCGAGATTGCCGCCCGGCAGCACGCGACGCAATCTGTCCTGGCCGCGACGGAGCATCTCTTCCAGATCCGGCGGCTGCGGTCCCGACGATTGCGGTCCGCCGCCCCACGGGCCTTTACCGCCCGAGCCGGTCCCCCAAGGGCCACCGCCCCCTTGATTGCTCCATGGCATTGAAAAGTCTCCCAGCGCCGGGGCTTATGTCGCCCAGCAAACCTATATTGGGACGGGTTATAGGGGACACAAGGCGGCGTTACAACGCGCGCCGATGCGGCGTTTATGCCTTTAAATAAGTCACCACCGTGAATTCGGCGTCGTCATCGGGTCCGGCCGGGTGCGCGGCGGACGCAACCTTATTCCACACCATCGGGTCGATCGGCGGAAACACCGCGTCACCCTCGGGCGACGCATGCACATGCGTTATCTCAAGCCGGTCGGCCTTCGGCATCGTCGCGGCAAAAACGTCGCTGCCGCCGACGATCATGATCTCGTCCACGCCGCGCCGCACCGCGTCCTGCCGCGCGAAGCTGAGCGCCGCATCCAGGCTGGGCGCGAGCACGGTGCCGGGCGCGTCCAATCCCAGATCGCTGGTCAGCACAATATTGGTGCGGTCCTTGAGCGGCTTGCCGATCGAAGCATAGGTCTTGCGCCCCATGATCACCGGCTTGTTGATCGTCAGCGCGCGGAAATGCTTGAGGTCCGATTTCAGCCGCCACGGCAACTGGCCATCGCGGCCGATCACATTGTTTTCGCCGATCGCCGCGACCAGGATGATCTTCACACCGCCACCGCTGCCTTGATGTGCGGATGCGGTTCGTAATTCTGCAAGGTGAAATCCTCGAAACGGAATCCGAAAATATCCTTCACGTCCGGATTGATCCGCATCGCCGGCAGACGCCTGGGCGCGCGCGACAACTGCAGCCGCGCCTGCTCGAGATGATTGAGATAGAGATGCGCGTCGCCGAAGGTGTGGACGAACTCGCCGGCCTTATAGCCGGTCACCTGCGCCACCATCATCGTGAGCAGCGCATAGGACGCGATGTTGAACGGCACGCCGAGAAACACATCGGCCGAGCGCTGGTAGAGCTGGCACGACAGCCGGCCGTCGGCGACGTAGAACTGGAACAGGCAGTGGCAGGGCGGCAGCGCCATCTTGTCGACGTCGGCCGGATTCCAGGCGGTGACGATCAGCCTGCGCGAATCCGGGTTGCGTCTGATCATGTCGATGACATGCGTCATCTGGTCGATGGTCTTGCCGTCCTGCGCCGGCCACGAACGCCATTGCTGGCCATAGACCGGACCGAGGTCGCCGCGCTCGTCGGCCCATTCGTCCCAGATGCGCACGCCGTGTTCGTTGAGATATTTGATGTTGGTATCGCCGGCCAGGAACCACAAAAGCTCGTACACGATCGATTTCAGGTGCAGCTTCTTGGTGGTGAGCATCGGGAAGCCGTCGTCGAGCGCAAAGCGCATCTGATGGCCGAACACCGACAGCGTGCCGGTGCCGGTGCGGTCGTGCTTTTCCACGCCGTGCTTGAGCACGTGTTCCATCAGGTCGAGGTATTGATGCATTGCGAAGCCTTCGTCCGACTCGGCAGAAGATGGTGAATTCTACCCCGCCCGGCAACCGTGCGGCAGGCGCTTATCAACGGCCTCTTGTCTACCGCGCCGTTGCCGACCGTTCGGCCCGGGTGGCGGGTCCGCATTGAACTTTCGGACCGGAATTTAACCGTGCATTAACCACCTTTGTGGCCATGCTGCCGCGGGATGCTCTCACTCTTTAAGCAATCGCGCCAACCGCCGGAGGCGCCGTTGTCGCCGCCCATAACCGCGCAGGAACCTGCAGCGGCGCCGGGCACCACGAGCAGCAGCACCTCGATCCGCGAAACAATCGATCTGCTCGAACTCGATTTGAGCGCGATGATCCGCGAAGTGGAACGGGCGGCGGCCGCCGTTCGCGGCGGAGCCAGCGCCTCGGCAGAAGCGCTTACGTCGATCCGTGCGAGCACCGAAAGCCTCGCCGCCAAATCGCAAGACGCCAAACGGGACGCGGAACAGGTCGCCGGCGCCACTCATGGACTCGCTCACGCCTCCGGAGAAATCGACCGGCAAGTGCGCGTCGCCGGTTCGCTCACCGATGACGCCAGCGACGCCGCCACGGCCGCGAACAAAAGCGTGGACGGGCTGAAGTCGTCGTCGGATGAAATCGGTAAAGTCGTAAACCTCATCGCCAATATTGCCCGGCAAACCAATCTGCTCGCACTCAACGCGACGATCGAAGCCGCGCGCGCCGGACAAGCCGGGCGCGGCTTTGCGGTCGTCGCCGCGGAAGTAAAAGCGCTGTCGGTGCAGACGCAGACCGCCACCGACGAGATCAAGCGGAAAATCGACGCGTTGCAAAACGACGCCGCGTTCTCGATAGCTGCCGTTCATCGAATTTCGGAAGCAACCATCGCGGTCCGGCCGGTCTACTCGAGTATCGCCAGCGCGGTTCAGTCTCAAGCCGAAACGACAAGCGGGCTGTCGCGCAGCGCGAGCCAAAGTTCGCATTTCATCGGCGCCGTCGCCGACGGCGTCACCGAGATCAAGCAGGCCGCGGTTGGCGCCACCGCACACGGAGAAATCGTCGACCGTTCGGGCCAGGAGTTCTCGCTTCTTGCGGAGCGGCTTAAAACGCGATGCGTGATTTTCCTCCGCCTTACCGAAATGGGCGATCGCCGCCGGCACGAGCGGCTGCCTTGCGAACTCGGCGTCGAGATTCAAGTGGGCGATGCCCTCGTTACCGGTCAGACAGCCGACATCTCGGAGGGCGGCCTGTTGGTCCGCATCCGCGAGCCGCAAACCTTGTCTGTCGGGGCCGTACTGAACGCACATATAGCGAGCATCGGCGACTGCCGGCTTCGGCTTGTCAACCAATCGGCGCTCGGATTGCATCTTCAATTCGAAGACCTGGACGCAAGCACCCGCGCGACCCTCGCCGGCAAGCTTGCAAAAATTCGATCGGACAACACCGAGTTCATCGACCGCGCCATCGGCACAGCCAATCGTATTTCGATGCTGTTTGAGGAAGCGATAACGCAGCGGAGAATTTCGCTCGATGACTTGTTCGACAATAACTACGTTCCGATTCCCGGCACGGACCCGCTGCAGCACCGCACCCGCTTCCTGGATCTGGCCGAAAGCATATTGCCGGATATCCAGGAGCCTCTGCTGGCGAGCGACAAGCGGATGATCTTTTGTGCCGCGGTGGACCGCA
>DASWPX010000121.1:0-4608 GCA_036398395.1 Pseudolabrys sp.
GCACCAGCCGGGCGGTGACTTGGTTGTACCCGACAACATCAGGCTGCTGCATCTGCCGCCTTATAGCCCAGAACTAAACCCGATGGAGAATGTCTGGGACTACCTGAGGCAAAACAAGCTCTGCGCCACCGTCTGGGACAGTTACGACGACATTATCGAAGCCTGCCGAATTGCGTGGAACTGGCTGATCGCCGACCCCCAACGTATCCAATCGATTGGAACCCGAGATTGGATAGCGGTCAATGTCTAGGACGGTTGGTATAAGGCCCCAGCTTGGTCCAGGGGCAGAGCCCCTGGCCTTCTATGCTTCTACTGTCTTCTCTTTCTTAGCCACGGTAGTCGTCACCGACCCCCCAGCTTTCTCGACCGCGGCCACCGCCGCCGCGGAAGCACCGCAAACCGTAATATTGATGGCGCGGGTGAGTTCGCCGTTGGCCAGCAGGCGGACGCCGAGGGACTTGCCGCGGACCAGGCCGGCGGCGCGGAGGTTTTCTTCGGTGAGCGGGGCGTCGGCTTTCAGCTTGCCGGCAACGATCGCTGCTTCCACGGCGCCGATATTCAGCGGCGCGTATTCCTTGCGGAAGTGGTTGTGGAAGCCGCGCTTCGGCAGGCGGCGGTAGATCGGCAGCTGGCCGCCTTCGAAGCCGTTCAGCGCCACGCCTTCGCGGGCTTTCTGGCCCTTCACGCCCTTGCCGGAGGTCTTGCCTTTGCCGGAGCCGATGCCGCGGCCGAGGCGCTTGGATTTCAGGCGCGAGCCGGCGTTGTCGCGCAGTTCGTTGAGGTTCATCGTCAGACGCTTTCTTCGACGAGCAGCAGATGCGCCACTTTGCGGATCATGCCGCGCACTTCGGGCGTGTCCGTCAGTGTGCGGGTGCGGCGCAGCTTATTCAGGCCGAGGCCGATCAGCGTTTCACGCTGGCCGGGCTTGCGGCCGATCGGCGACCCGGTCTGGGTCACTTTCACGGTTTTTGTTACTTCAGGCATTTTCCGCCTCCAGCGCGGCCGGAGCGGTTTCGCGCTTGCCGAGAATGTCGGTTACCTTTTTGCCGCGGCGATTGGCGACGGAGCGTGGGCTTGCCGCACCCGAGAGCGCCGCGAACGTGGCCTTCACCATGTTATGCGGGTTGCGGCTGCCGAGCGATTTGGCAACCACGTCGTGAATGCCGAGGCTTTCGAAGACGGCGCGCATCGGGCCGCCGGCGATGATGCCGGTGCCGGCGGGGGCCGAGCGCAGCACCACGCGTCCGGCGCCGAAATGGCCGACCGCGTCGTGATGCAGCGTGCGGCCTTCCTTCATCGGCACGCGGATCAGACCGCGCTTGGCGCGTTCGGTCGCCTTGCGGATTGCTTCGGGCACTTCGCGCGCCTTGCCGGCGCCGTAGCCGACGCGGCCTTTCTGATCGCCGACGACGACGAGTGCCGCGAATGCGAAACGACGGCCGCCCTTCACGACTTTTGCGACGCGGTTGATGGTGACCAGCTTGTCGATCAGCTCGTCGCCGCCGTCGCGGTCGCGATCGCGGCTATGGTCGCCGCCGCGGCCCCTGCCGCGATCGCCGCCACCGCCTTCGCGAGGTTCACGTGCCATGCTGCAAATCCTCTAGAATGACAGGCCGCCCTCACGGGCGGCGTCAGCCAGCGCCTTGACGCGGCCGTGATAGATGTAGGCACCGCGATCGAACACGACTTCGGTGACGCCGGCCGCGACCGCGCGTTCGGCAACGAGTTTGCCGACCGCTGTTGCCGCGTCCTTGTCCGCGCCGGTGCGCAATGTTTCGCGCAGCGATGCATCCAGGCTGCTGGCGGTTGCCAGCGTGCGGCCCTGCGCGTCGTCGATGATCTGCGCGTAGATGTGCTTGCTGCTGCGGAACACCGAAAGCCGCGGCCTGCCGACGGCCTTGTGCCGCAGCTGGTAGCGCAGCCGGGCGCGCCGGCGGTTGCGGAGCTCGTCCTGCTTGCCGCTCATTTCTTCTTGCCTTCCTTGCGCCGGATAATCTCGGTCGTGTAGCGCACGCCCTTGCCCTTGTAGGGCTCCGGCGGACGCCAGGCGCGGATTTCGGATGCGACCTGGCCGACCAGGCGCTTGTCCACGCCTTCCACCGTAATGGTCGTCGGTCTCGGCGTGGTGATCCTGATGCCCTCGGGCACCGGATAGACCACGTCGTGCGAGAAACCGAGATTGATCACCAGGTTCGGGCCCTGCACCGAGGCGCGGTAGCCGGTGCCGGTGATTTCCATCGACTTGCTGTAGCCGGTGGAAACGCCCTTCACCATGTTGGCGATGTTGGCACGCGTGGTGCCCCACATCATGCGGGCCTGCTGCTCGGTGCCTTTGGGGGCGACGCGCACGTGGTTGCCTTCGACCACCGCTTCGATACGGTCGGTCAGCGGCAGTTTCAGTTCGCCGAGTTTGCCCTTTGCCGTCAGCACGCCGCCGGCGATGGCGACCTGCACGCCGGCCGGGATTTCCACGGGGTATTTGCCTACGCGAGACATTTTGCGGCCCCCGTCAGAACACGCGGCAGAGCACTTCGCCGCCAACATTGGCGGCGCGTGCTTCTGCATCGGACAACACGCCGCGCGGCGTGGAGAGGATAGAAACCCCCAGGCCAGCGTAGACGCGCGGCAATTCGCGGATTTTCGAATAGACCCGGCGGCCCGGCTTGGAGACGCGCTGGATCTCCTTGATGACCGGCTCGCCTTCGGAATATTTCAGCTCGATGCGCAGTTGCTGCACGCCGGCGCGCAGGATTTCCGCGCTGTAGCCACGGATGTAGCCTTCGCGCTTCAGCACTTCGAGGACATTGGCACGCAACTGGCTGGCGGGTGCGACGCAACTGGTCTTGCGCGCGCCCTGGGCGTTGCGGATGCGGGTGAGCATGTCACCCAGCGGATCGGATAGCGACATTCTGCGCGTTCCTTACCAGCTTGCCTTGACCATGCCGGGAATCTGGCCGGCGCTGGCCAAGTCCCGCAAGGCGATGCGGCAGAGCTTGAATTTCTGGTAGTTGCCGCGCGAGCGGCCGGTCAGCTCGCAACGCAGACGCACGCGGGTGCGGCTGCCGTTGCGCGGCAGCTGCGCCAGCTTGATGGTCGCCTCGAAACGCTCTTCGACCGGGGCGTCGCGATCCATCACGGCGGCCTTAAGCCGGGCGCGCTTGGCGAGATCGCGGGCCGCCATCTTCTCCCGCTTCTTGTTGCGGTTGACGGCTGAACTCTTGGCCATCCTGTCTTCATCCTCCGGAACCTGCCGGCCTTGCCGGGGGTTTTCCAATCAGTCGGTTACGGGCGGGTCGCCCCTTGTTACGCGGCGAACGGCAGATCGAACGCCTTCAGCAGCGCCTTTGCCTCGGCGTCGGTTTTCGCGGTGGTCACGAACACGATATCCATGCCGCGCACCGCATCGACCTTGTCGTAGGCAATTTCAGGGAACACGATCTGTTCCTTCATGCCGAACGCGAAATTGCCGCGGCCGTCGAAACCCTTGGCGCTGATGCCGCGAAAGTCGCGCACGCGCGGCAGGGCGACGGTGACGAGCCGGTCAAGGAATTCGTACATCCGCGTGCGGCGCAGCGTCACCTTGGTGCCGATCGGCAGGCCCTGGCGGATCTTGAAGCCGGCGATGGCCTTCTTGGCCACCGTCTTGACCGGTTTCTGGCCGGAAATCAGCGTCAGGTCGGCAACCGCCGCGTCGAGCTTCTTCTGGTCGCCGGCGGCTTCGCCCACGCCCATGTTGATGACGATCTTCTCCAGCTTCGGCACCTGCATGACGTTCGTGTAGTTGAACTCTTTCTGCAGCGCCGGACGCACACGCTCATTGTAGAGCGTCTGCAGGCGGGGAACGATCCGGTTCTCGGTGGTTTCGGTCATCGCATCAGCCCTCGATCACGTTGCCGGTGGCGCGGGCGACGCGCACCTTGGCGCCGTTCTCCAGCACCTTGAACCCGACGCGGGTCGGCTTGTCGTTCTTCGGATCCAGCAGCATGATGTTGCTGAGGTGGATGGTCGCCTCGCGGGCCACGATGCCGCCGGGCTGGCCCATGCCGCGCGGCTTGGTGTGGTGGCGGGCGATGTTGACGCCCTGCACCACGGCGCGGTTTTCCTTCGGCAGCACGCGCAGAACCTCGCCCTGCTTGCCGCGGTCGGCACCGGTGATGACGACGACGCGGTCGCCCTTGCGAATGCGCGCGGCCATTACAGCACCTCCGGCGCGAGCGAAATGATCTTCATGAACTTCTTCGCGCGCAGCTCACGCACGACCGGGCCGAAGATGCGGGTGCCGATCGGCTCCAGCTGCTTGTTGATCAGCACGGCGGCATTGCGGTCGAAGCGGATGACGGAGCCGTCGGGGCGGCGGATGTCCTTGCGGACCCGCACCACCACGGCCTTCATCACATCGCCCTTCTTCACCTTGCCGCGCGGGATCGCTTCCTTGATCGACACCACAATGACGTCGCCCACGGTGGCATAGCGGCGCTTGGAGCCCCCGAGCACCTTGATACACATGACACGGCGTGCGCCTGAATTATCGGCCACGTCGAGGTTGGTCTGCATCTGAATCATTGATGCACCTCGTCCTCTTTCTGATGCGCTAAATCGCGCCTAAAT
>DASWPX010000122.1:0-9708 GCA_036398395.1 Pseudolabrys sp.
TAGGCGCCGTTCATTGCCACCGAAGTAGAATGCAGCACCTACAAGGCCGGACGCGGCAGCATGACGCAGGGCTGGAGCGGCACCGTGGAGCAGCTCGAAGTCTATCTTGCGAGAGTTTGAGCCGGCTTAGAACAACATCCAAGCAATCGCGGCCAAAAGCGCCGCGATGAGCCACAGCGCCGCCGCGGTCCAGCGGTTGCGGCGCGCCTCGGCCTTGCCGATCGCCGCCACCGTTTCCGGCGACAGCACCAGTCCGTTGCGCGTGATGTCGTCGAACTGATCGATCAGGCTTCCCGCACGCGTCAGCAGCGACGGCACTTGGGCCGCGAAGCGACCGATCTCGCCGACGCCTTCGGCCACGTCTTCCAGTTTGCCGGCGGGGCCCAGATTGCGTTCGATCCATTCGCGCACGACAGGATCAGCCACGCTCCACATATCGAGCTTGGGGTCGAGCGTGCGCGCGACGCCTTCCACCACCACCATGGTCTTCTGCAACAGCAGCAGTTCCGGCCGCGTCCGCATGTCGAACAGGCCGGTGACCTCGAACAGCAGCATCAGGAGCTTGGCCATCGAAATATCTTCGGCGGTACGGTTGTGGATCGGCTCGCCGATGGCGCGGATCGCCTGCGCGAAAGCCTCGACCGAGTGATGCCTTGGCACATAGCCGGCGTCGAAGTGCACCTGTGCGGTGCGCTGGTAGTCGCGGGTGATGAAGCCGAACAGAATCTCGGCCAGGAAACGGCGCTCCTTCGGACCGAGGCGTCCCATGATGCCGAAATCGACCGCGACCAGACGGCCTTGCGCGTCCACGAACAAATTGCCCGGATGCATGTCGGCGTGGAAGAAGCCGTCACGCAAAGCATGCCGCAGGAAGCTCTGGATCACCTTGTGGCCGAGCGCCGGCAGATCGACGCCATGCGCCGCAAGCGCGGCATGATCGTTGAGCGCCGTGCCGTCGATCCATTCAAGCGTCAGCACTTCGCGCGCGGTGCGGTCCCAGTCGATGCCGGGCACGCGGAAATCGCCGTCGCCTTTGGTGTTTTCTGCCATCTCCGACAGCGCGGCGGCTTCCAGCCGGAAATCCATTTCCATCGCCACCGAGCGCGCCAGCGTGCCCACGGCTTCGACCGGGCGCAGGCGTTGCGCCTCGCTCGAGAAATCTTCCGCCACTCGCGCGGCGAAAAAGAACGCGTCGAGATCGAGCTTGAAGCGCCGTTCGACGCCGGGCCGCAACACCTTCACCGCCACCGTTTTGCGGATGCCGCCGTCGTCGATTTCGGCTTTATGCACCTGCGCGATCGATGCCGCCGCCACCGCCGGTCCGAAGCTGGCGTAGACGGCGTTCAGCGGTTTGCCGAGCGCGGCGGCCACGACGGCCTCCGCCTGCGCCTGCGGGAACGGCGCCATCTTGTCTTGCAGGCTTTCGAGGTCATGCGAGATCGACGTGCCGACCACGTCGGGCCGGGTCGCCATGAACTGGCCGAGCTTGACGTAAGTCGGACCCAGCTTCGTCAGCGCCGCAGCAAGTCTGCTGGAGCCGTCCTTGGCGGTGGGCCTTTCGATCAGCCGCGCCAGCGCGATTCCCGTGCGTGCCGAAAGCGGCAGCGTTCGCGTGTCGACCAGGGCGAATACGCCCTCACGCGCGAACACAAACCCGGCGCGCGACAGGCGGAGGAGGTGGGAGATCGACGAGATCACAACTTCCAGCCCGAATGCAGCGCGACGACGCCGCCGGTCATGGCCTTGAACGAGACGCGGTGGAAGCCGGCGGTCTCGATCATCTGCGCGAAGGCTTTTGGCTTCGGGAATTTGCGGATCGACTCGACCAGATATTGATAGGCCTCGCGGTCGCCGGTCACGGCTTGTCCGACGCGCGGGATCACCTGGAACGAATAAAGCTCGTAAAGCTTGTCGAGGCCGGGCACGTCCACACTGGAGAATTCCAGGCACAAAAAGCGGCCGCCGATGCGCAGCACGCGATAGGCTTCGGCCAGCGCGCTCTCGATACGTGGCACGTTGCGGATGCCGAAAGCGATGGTGACGCAATCGAACGAGCGGTCCGGGTAGGGCAACGCCTCGGCATTGCCCTGCTCGAAGCTGACGGCATGATCGAGCCCGCGCTGTTCGGCGAGTTTGCGGCCGACGCTCAGCATCTCGGCGTTGATGTCGCAGACGGTGACGTGCGCGCCGGCGCCGCCGGCTTGGGCCACGCGAAACGCCACGTCGCCTGTGCCGCCGGCCAGATCGAGTAGCGCGAAAGGCTTGTCCGAGCGCGGCGGGTTCACGGCGGTAACCAGCGCGTCCTTCCAGGCTCGGTGCAGCCCGCCCGACATCAGATCGTTCATCAGGTCGTAGCGGCGCGCCACCGAATGAAACACCTCGTCCACCAAGCCCTGTTTGTCGGCCAGGGGCACGGTCTGTTCGCCGAAATGGGTCTCTTCACGCACAGCCATGAACCAATAATCCTTTGCGGGCAGGACCATAGCGCGGCGGGGCGGAGGAGGCTATGTGAGATGGGAACCAGAGTTAACCATGCCGGAATTACCCGAAGTCGAGACCGTCCGCCGCGGACTGGCGCCCGCCATGGAAGGCGCGCGAGTGGTCAAGATCGAGGTGCGCCACCGCGGCCTGCGCTGGCCCATCGCCAAGGACTTCGAAAAGCGGATCGAGGGTAAGACGATCGAAGGCCTGGGCCGGCGGGCGAAATATCTGCTGGCCGATCTGTCGTCGGGCGACGTGCTGATCATGCATCTCGGCATGTCCGGTTCGTTCCGCGTGGACGACGCCAAAATCGCCAAATATCATCACGAGAAATCCAAGAGCGCCGCGCACGACCACGTCGTGTTTCACATGTCGAACGGCGCGACCGTCACCTTCAACGATCCGCGCCGCTTCGGCTCGATGAAACTGGTGGCGCGCGCCAAGATCGACCGGGAGCCGCTGCTGCGCTCAATCGGGCCGGAGCCGCTCGGCAACGAATTCGACGCGGCCATGCTGGCGCAAGCCTGCGCCGGCAAGAAGACCTCGCTCAAGGCGGCGCTGCTCGACCAGCGTGTGGTCGCCGGTCTCGGCAATATTTACGTCTGCGAGGCGCTGTTCCGCGCGCGGTTGTCGCCCAAGCGGCAGGCTTCCACCATCGCCGGCCGCGACGGCAAACCCAATGCGCGCGCTGTCGCTCTCGTAGACGCCATCAGGACGGTGCTGCAGGATGCGATCAAGGCCGGCGGCTCGTCCTTGCGCGATCATCGCCGCGCCGACGGCTCGCTTGGCGATTTCCAGCACAATTTCCTGGTCTATGATCGCGAGGGCGCGCCCTGTCCCGGCTGCAAAGGCAAAGTCAAACGCATCGTGCAAAATGGCCGTTCCACGTTCTATTGCCCGACTTGCCAGAAATAAGCCGTCATTACCGGGCCGCGCCGAAGGCGCGAGACCCGGTAATCCATCGTTTTGCGAAAGATTTCGAAATGATGGATTGCCGGGTCAAGCCCGGCAATGACAGAGTAGCGCAGGCCCGCCGGGGACAAAGCATGCGTGCATTATTTTTGATTCCCTTCTTGCTGACGATAGCTCCCGCATCGGCCGCCGAATATCCCGACCATCCGATCCACTTCATCGTGCCGCAGGCCGCCGGCAGCGCCACCGACACGGTCGCGCGCATTTTGGGAGCCGAACTCGGCAAGGAACTGGGCCAGACCTTTGTGATCGACGACCGGCCCGGCGGCGCGCTGACCGTCGGCCTCGACCTGGTCGCGAAGTCGCCGCCCGACGGCTACACCATCGGCATGGGCCCGATCGGCGCGCTTGCCATCAACCGCCACATGGTGGCGAAGCTGCCCTACGATATCGAGCGCGATTTCCAGCCGATCGCGCTGGTGGCGCGGGGCCATCTCCTGCTCGCAGTGTCGCCGATGCTGCCGGTCACCTCGGTCCAGGAGTTGATCGACTACGCCAGGAAAAATCCCGGCAAACTGTCGAACGCGTCGTCCAGCAGCGGTTCCCCCGGCCATGTCGGCGGCGAACTGTTCAAGTTCATGACCGGAGTTCATATTGTCCACGTTCCCTATCGCGGCGGCTCCGCCGCAATCACCGACTTGATGGCCGGGCATGTCGACGTGATGTTCGAGAGCCTGCAATCAATCGCGCCCTTTGCCCGCGACGGCAAGGTGCGCGCGCTTGGCGTCAGCGGCGCCAAGCGATCAGCGGCCTTTCCGGATCTCCCGACAATCGGCGAGACGGTGCGCGGTTATCTGGCACCGACCTGGACCGGCGTCATCGCGCCGGCCGGGGTGCCGCGCCCCATCATCGATAAGCTCAACGCGGCGATCAACAAAGTGCTGACGACCGAAGCCTTCAAGACGAAATTCGCCGTCATCGGCGACGAGCCGGCCGGCGGGACGCCGGAGGATTTCGCGGCAATCATCAAGGCCGATTCCGCCAAATGGGCGGACGTGATCAAGCGCTCCGGCGCCAAGCTCGATTAATTATGCGAGGATAAAGCCATGGCTTACGAAAACATCATCGTCGAGACCAAAGGCCGCGTCGGCATTATCCGGCTGAACCGTCCGCAGGCGCTCAACGCGCTCAACCGCGCGCTCATCGAGGAACTCGGCACGGCGATCGACGCCTACGAAGCCGACGCGGCCATCGGCTGCCTGTTAATCACCGGCAATGAGAAAGCCTTCGCCGCTGGCGCCGACATTAAGGAAATGGCGGACAAGACCTTTATCGAAGCTTATCTCGGCAACTTCGCCGCGGGCTGGGATCGCGCGGCGCGGGCGCGCAAGCCGATAGTGGCGGCGGTCGCAGGCTTTGCGCTCGGCGGCGGCTGTGAGCTCGCCATGCAATGCGACATCATTATCGCGGCCGACAACGCAAAATTCGGCCAGCCTGAAATCAAGCTCGGCGTCATTCCCGGCATCGGTGGCACCCAGCGGCTGACCCGCGCGATCGGCAAGGCGAAGGCGATGGACATGATCCTCACCGGCCGAATGATGGATGCGGCCGAGGCCGAGCGTTCCGGCCTTGTGGCGCGCGTGGTGCCAGTGGAGAGCCTGATGGAAGAGGCGATGAAAGTCGCCGACACCATCGCCAACATGTCGCTGCCGTCGGTACTGGCGGGCAAGGAGGCGGTCAACGCCGCTTTTGAAACGTCACTCGCCGAAGGCGTTCGCTTCGAACGCCGCATTTTCCATGCGCTGTTCGCAACCACAGATCAGAAGGAAGGCATGAAGGCTTTCGTCGAGAAACGGAAGCCGGAGTGGAAGAATAAATAAGCGGCCTATTTGCGTACGCAGATCATTCGCACCACCGACGCCTTGGCGTCGCCGCCTTGCGCGGGCGCGGTATCGACATGATTGGCGGCGAGAAATCCGCGGATCGCCCCGGCGGTTACCAGCCGCACCGCCGCCGCCGCGGGTTCCGCGCTTGCCAGCACGGCGTTACGCATTTCCATCATGCCGAGGAAGCGGCCTTGGGCATCGAGCGCGGCGGCCCCGGAAAATCCCGCCATCGGCACCGGCTGGCTCAATTCGATTGAGTTGCCGTCCGCCAGCCGCGCCTTGATCTCGGTCAGCTTGCGCTTGCCGTCCTGCTCCTTCGGATCCGGAATACCGATCAGCGTCAACTCGGCGGATTGCGGCGCATCCGCAGGCAGCGCCAGCACTGAGACTTTGCGTGGCCCGTAGACCCGCAGCAGCGCCAGCCCGGAATCCCTATCGTCAGCGACGCGTACGGCATCACCCAGGCCCGACGCGACGAGCACCTGGCAGCCTTCGGTGAGCTTGCGGTCGGTGACGATGTGACCTTGTGCGCTCACCACCAGCCCGTTGCCGTATTCGACTGACTTTGCCAGCGCCGCGAAGGGCGCGGCGCGGTCGGGAAATGGCGAAAACGAACTCGCCATCGCCACCATCACCGGCGTGACGATGGTTTCCATCATCTGGTCGTACAACATCGTGAAGCCGCGCACCTCGCCGTCGCGCAGCTGCGCTTTCACCGAAAACTTCTTGAGGCCTTGAAGGCCGCTGATGAAGAAGCCGTCGTCGCGCATCACGCTGTATTCGACACGCCGCGTCGCCGGCTCCTTCTTGGCCTGTTCGAACAAGGCGGCAAGGCCGGTGTCGGTGATGCGGAAAGTCTCGACCTGCACGTCGCCATGGGCCGACGACCAGCGCGTGCCGCGCACCCCTTCGCGTGCGAACGGCACCATCTTCGTCGGCAGTCCGATGCGGATGCCGGTCGCCGGGTCGGTGACCACCGACCAGCCGACTTCGACCAGGGCGTCGCTCGATATATCCGGGCCAGCCGGATTTGCATCGACGGCCGCGGCCGGCGGCGGCTCGACCGGTTTGCTGACCGCGCGCTTCCTGGCCTGCTTTGCGGGCGCGGTCGCGTCCTGCGCTTGCACCGAAACGGCGCCAAGCAGCAGCGAAATCACCGTGAGATACGGAACCCAACGCATTGCTTTTAACGCCACCCTAACCATCTTTTGCGGCACCTTAGCCCATCAAGACCGTCGCGCAAGCCGCCAACAGGCTGGCCGAAAGCGGCGCGGTTCCATAGAGTTAACCCGATGCTGGACAGAGAAGAACTGGAGCGTTACGCGCGCCACATCGTGCTGCGCGAAATCGGCGGCCCTGGCCAGGCGAAGCTCAAGGCCGCGCGCGTGCTGGTCATCGGTGCCGGCGGTTTGGGCGCGCCGGTGCTTTTATACCTCGCCGCTGCCGGCGTCGGCACGCTCGGCATTGTCGACGATGACACGGTCTCGCTTTCGAATTTGCAGCGTCAGGTGATTCACGCAACACCCGATATCGGCATGCGCAAGGTCGACAGCGCGGAAGCTGCGATCGAGCACCTCAATCCACATGTCGTGGTCGAAAGCCATATGATGCGGCTCGACGCCGGCAATGCGCTCGATCTGATGTCGAAATACGACATCGTTGCCGACGGCTCGGACAATTTCGAGACGCGTTATCTGGTGTCGGACGCTTGCTATTTTGCCGGGAAGCCGTTGATCACCGCCGCCGTCGGCATCTTCGACGGTTCGCTTACGACCTTGCGCGCGCACGAGACGCGCGCCGACGGCGTGCGCAATCCGACATATCGCTGCTTGTTTCCCGAGCCGCCGCCGCCCGGCACTGTGCCGGCATGCGCGGAAGCCGGCATTCTCGGCGCGCTGCCGGGCATTCTCGGCTCGATGATGGCGCTGGAAGTCATCCGCGAGATCGTCGGCTTCGGCGAAGGCCTGGTCGGCCGGCTGCTGATGGTCGACGCGCGCTCGATGCGGTTCGAGACGCTGAATTACACCTGGGACAAGAACAATCCGCTGAGCGGCGAAACGCCGACGATCAAGGATTTGTCACAGCATTGATGGCAGGACTCTGTCGGGCGGCCGATGTCCGTCCATGAAGGTCTTGATGTTGATGATGACCTTTTCACCCATGTCGACGCGGCCTTCCATGGTGGCCGAGCCCATATGCGGCAACAGCACGACCTTGCCGGCGCGCGCGAGCTTCACAAGTTTCGGGTTGACCGCCGGTTCGTGCTCGAACACATCGAGGCCAGCGCCCGCGATGTCGCCCGCTTCGAGCAGCCGCGCCAGCGCGTTCTCATCGACGACTTCGCCGCGTGCGGTATTCACGATGAAAGCCTCGGGCCGCAGCATCTTCAGCCGCCGCGCCGACAGCAGGTGATAAGTCGCCGGCGTGTGCGGGCAATTCACCGAGACGATGTCCATGCGGGCGAGCATCTGGTCGAGGCTTTCCCAATAAGTCGCGTCGAGTTCCTCTTCGATCTTCGGCGCGACCTTGCGGCGATTGTGATAGTGGATCTGCAGGCCGAAGGCGCGGGCGCGCCGCGCTACCGCTTGGCCGATCCGCCCCATGCCAATGATACCCAGCCGCTTGCCCCAGATGCGGTGGCCGAGCATCCAGGTAGGCGTCCAGCCCGGCCAGTCGCCGTCGGTGTTGAGGACCGCGGCGCCTTCCACGAGCCGACGCGGCACCGCCAAGATCAGCGCCATGGTCATGTCGGCGGTGTCTTCCGTCAGTACGCCGGGGGTATTGGTAACCGTAATGCCGCGCTGGACCGCATTGACCACGTCGATATTGTCGACGCCATTGCCGAAATTGGCGATCAGCTTGAGTTGCTCGCCGGCCTTGCTGAGCACTGCGTTGTCGATCCGGTCGGTCACCGTCGGCACCAGCACGTCGGCGGTCTTCACCGCTTCGGCGAGCTGGGTTTGGGTCATGGGCTGATCGGTGGCATTGAAGTGGGCGTCGAAAAGTTCCCGCATCCGCAGCTCGACGCTGTCGGGGAGTTTGCGGGTGACGACCACCACCGGCTTCTTTATCTTCGGCATGACCTTACAAACCGCGGCGATTGGGTCGGCGCGTCGCCTTCCCAAGGAATGCCCATGTGAAAAGCCGTTCAGCCCTCTTTAACCGTGCTCGCCCACACTATGCGCCAGCGCGGGCGGGGTCGAAAATCCATATATTTCCTACCAGATGGCAGTGACAACACAAAGTGTCAGGACCGCGCTTGGCGTTCGCAGGACGCTTCGCGGCCTCTTGGGTACGGCGATTGGTGCTTGCCTGCTGGCAGGAGTTGCCCATGCCGCTGGTGAAATTCCGACCGGTTCGGTCAGCGGTTTGCCGGTGCCGCGCTTCGTCAGTCTTAAGTCGGATCGGGTCAACGTGCGGTCGGGTCCGAACAAGGACCAGGAGGTGCGCTGGGTCTACACCCGCGCCGGCATGCCGGTGGAGATCACCGCCGAATTCGAGAACTGGAGGCGCATCCGCGACTGGGAAGGCGCGGAAGGCTGGGTCTACCATTCGCTTTTAGCCGGCAAGCGCTCGGCGGTGGTGGTGCCGACATTGAAAGACGATCTGGTGCCGCTTTATGAGCGCGCCGATACCGAGTCGACCGTAGTGGCCCGGCTGCAATCCGGCGTACTTGGACAATTGAAATCGTGTGACGGAATGTGGTGCGCGTTCAACGGCAAGGATTTCAGCGGCTGGATCCGCCAAGAGCGCCTTTGGGGCGCCTACCCGAACGAGAAGGTGGAATAGACTTCCACCGCCATCAGGCTTTCCGGCGCAGCCTTATGACCACATCGACGTGTGCGATCTCGTAGCCTTCCGGCGGAACGGGCGTCTTGCCGACGATTACCTCGGCGTTCGGAATGTCGAGCAGGACGTCGTCACCCTCGACGAAGAAATGATGATGCGCAGAGGCATTGGTATCGAAATAAGCCTTCGAACCATCGACCGCGACCTGACGCAGAAGACCAACTTCGGTGAACTGATGCAGCGTATTGTAAATTGTCGCCAGCGAAACGGGCACCTTGGCGCGGGTCGCTTCTTCGTACAGCGCCTCGGCGGTCAGATGGCGGTCGCCCTTGCCGAAAAGAATCCAGCCCAGGGCCATGCGCTGGCGGGTTGGACGAAGGCCCACGTTGCGCAGCATGGATTTTACGTCATGCCACGGGCATCCGGTCAGATCGGTTCGTTCCGGCACCGCGTCCGACTTGCTAAGCGGCAGTATTGAAGTGCGAGCTTGGATCATTGTTACGCCTAACAACCAGCCTTCTTGGAGGAAGCTGGTAAAACCTGTTTCGCGGGTAACATATACACGCAAGCCGGGGCCAGATGCAACTTTCTCGCAACAATCATAAAGCCCGGTTTTATCGCTATAATCGAGCTTAGGTTG
>DASWPX010000123.1:0-11094 GCA_036398395.1 Pseudolabrys sp.
ACGTCATGCGACCCGCGCCCGGCGACAGTTTCGCGGTGTTCGGGGTCGGCGCGGTCGGATTGTCCGGGCTGATGGCGGCGCGGATCGCCGGCTGCGATCCGATCATCGCGGTCGACGTGCACGAGCATCGCCTGGCGCTGGCGCGCGAACTGGGCGCCACGCACATCATCAATCACAACGATCGGGCAGATGTGGTTGCCGAAATCCGCAACATCACCGGCCGCGGCGTGCGTTTTTCGCTCGAAACCTCCGCGCTTCCGGCCGTGTTTCGCGAAGCGATCGAAGCGCTGATGCCGGCGGGGACGTGCGTGCTGCTCGGCAGCGCGCGCGCCGGCACCGAAGTCTCGTTTGAGACGCCGTTCCTGCAGAACGGCCGCACCGTGAGCGGCGTGATCCAGGGCGACAGCGTGCCGCAGGAGTTCATCCCGCATCTGGTGGACTACGTCGTCGCCGGGCGTTTTCCGGCCGAAAAAATGATCACGTTCTACGATCTCGCCGACATCAACCGGGCCGCGGACGAATCGAGCAAGGGAATGACCATCAAACCCGTGATCCGGATGCCGCATTAAGCGGCCTTGGCCGGCACCGCAATGCCGGCGAGCTTGCGTAAGATCGCCGCGGTGCCCTTGAGCCGGTCTTCCGGCCGCTCCCAGTCGTCGAAGAACACCAGTTGCTGGTTTTTGGCGTCCTTCGGATCGCTGCGCATGCGCACGCCCGAGCCCTGCTCGCGGATATATTTGAGCAGCGCGTCGGGATTGCTGAACAGATTGTCGCGAAACGACAGCACCACGCCCTTCGGCCCGGCCTCGAGCTTTTCGACGTTGGCGCGGCGGCACAATGCCTTGTTGGTCACGATCTGCAACAGATGTTCGACCTCGCGCGGCAGCGGACCGAAGCGGTCCACCATTTCCGCGGCGAAGCTGTCGATCTCGCGCTCGTCCTCGATTTCCGCCAGCCGCCGGTACAGCGCGAGGCGAACCGCCAGGTCCGCGACATAATCCTCCGGGATGAGCACCGGCGTGCCGATGGTGATCTGCGGCGACCAGCGATCGGCGACCTGCGTGGTGATGCCGGCCTTCAGGCTCAACACCGCCTCTTCCAGCATCTGCTGGTAAAGCTCGAAGCCGACTTCCTTGATATGGCCGGATTGCTCGTCGCCCAGGAGATTTCCTGCGCCGCGAATATCGAGATCGTGCGAAGCGATCTGGAAGCCGGCGCCGAGCGTGTCGAGCGACTGCAGCACCTTCAGCCGCCGCTCTGCCTGCGCCGTGATCGGCTTCTGCGCCGGCAGCGTGAACAGCGCATAGGCGCGCAACTTCGAGCGCCCCACCCGGCCGCGCAATTGATAAAGCTGCGACAGCCCGAACATGTCGGCGCGGTGCACGATCAGCGTGTTGGCGCTGGGAATGTCGAGGCCGGATTCGATGATCGTCGTCGACAGCAGCACGTCGTATTTGCCGTCGTAGAAGGCCGACATGATGTCGTCGAGCACGGTCGGCGGCATCTGGCCATGCGCGACGCAGACGCGCACTTCCGGGATATTCTTGTCGAGAAAGTCCTTGGCGCCCGCCAAGTCTTCGACGCGCGGGCAAACGTAAAAAGATTGCCCGCCGCGATACTTTTCGCGCAGCAGCGCCTCGCGCACCACCAGCGGATCGAACGGCGACACGAAGGTGCGCACGGCGAGCCGGTCGACCGGCGGCGAAGCGATGATCGACAGGTCGCGCACGCCGGTCAGCGCCAGTTGCAGCGTGCGCGGGATCGGCGTCGCGCTCAGCGTCAGCACGTGCACTTCGGCGCGCAGGGTCTTGAGCTTTTCCTTATGCGCGACACCGAAATGCTGCTCCTCGTCGATCACCACCAGGCCGAGGTCCTTGAAAGCGACGCCCTTGCCGAGCAGCGCGTTGGTGCCGATGACGATATCGGCGCGGCCGGCCGCCAAGTCCGCTTTCACGGCGTTGAGTTGCGCGTTCGGCACCAGCCGCGAGGCCTGCACGACATTGGCGCCGAAGCCCCGGAAGCGTTCGGTGAAGGTCTTGGCATGCTGGCGCGCCAGCAGCGTCGTCGGCACCACCACGGCGACCTGCTTGCCGTTGATGGCGGCGGTGAAGGCCGCGCGCAACGCCACTTCGGTCTTGCCGAAGCCGACATCGCCGCAGATCAGCCGGTCCATCGGACGCCCCGACGCCAAGTCCTTGAGCGTCGAGTCGATGGCCGCGAGCTGGTCGTCGGTTTCCTCGTAGGGAAAGCCGGCGCAGAATTCGTCGTAGGCGCCGGGCCCCACGCTGAGCTTGGGCGCGTCGCGCAACTGGCGCTCGGCCGCGATCTTGATCAACTCGCCCGCGATCTCGCGGATGCGGTTCTTCATGCGCGCCTTGCGCGCCTGCCAGTTGCCGCCGCCGAGGCGGTCGAGATCGACATTGCTCTGTTCGGCGCCGTAGCGCGACAGCAGATCGACGTTCTCGACCGGCAGGAAAAGCTTGGCGCCTTCGGCGTAATGAATTTCCAGGCAATCATGCGGCGCGCCGCCGACCGCGATGGTCTGCAAGCCGACGAAGCGGCCGATGCCATGGTCGACATGCACGACGAGATCGCCCGACGCCAGACTGGTCGCTTCGGCGATGAAATTATCGGCGCGCTTCTGGGCGCGGCGCGGCCGCACCAAGCGGTCGCCGAGAATGTCCTGCTCGCTGACGACGGCGGCTTCGTCGGTTTCGAAGCCGGCCTCGATACCAAGCACGGCGAGCGCGACGGTGTGCTTGGGTAACGCCTGCGCCACCGCCCACGATCCGACCGTCGCGAGATTGTGCAATTTGTGGTCGGCCAGCACGTGACTCATGCGCTCGCGCGCGCCTTCGCTCCACAGCGCGACCGCCACCCGCTTGCCCGCGGCCTGCAAGGCCATGACGTGCTTGCCGACCGCTTCGAACACATTGGCGCCGGGCACCGCGCGCTCGGCGCTGAAATTATGTCCGGCACGCGCGCCGACATCGATCACGTTGCGCGCCTCCGGCACCGCGAAAGGCGAAAGCTTGGCCAGCGCGGACGTCTCGAGCCGCTCCTTCCATTCCGTCTCCGACAAATAGAGCCGGTCCGCCGGCAGCGGCTTGTAGGGCGGCGAAACGCCCTGCTTCAGCGCATCGTGCCGCGCGTCGTAATAGTCGTTGATCTGGGTGAAGCGCTCGGCGGCGGCGTCTTCGTCGAGATGCTCCAAAGCCAGCGGCGTGCCCGGCAGATAGTCGAATATCGTCTCGAGCTGGGCATGGAACAGCGGCAGCCAGTGCTCCATTCCCGGATAGCGCCGCCCCTCGCTCACCGCCTCGTACAACAGGTCGTCGGGCGCGGTGGCGCCGAACTCGGCGACATAGCCGGTGCGGAAGCGCCGGATGGTCTCGGTGATGAGCTGGAATTCCGCCACCGGCACCAGATCGAGCGTGCTCATCTGCGTTTCGCTGCGCTGCGTCTGCGGATCGAAGGTGCGGATGGTCTCCAGCGCGTCGCCGAAGAAGTCGAAGCGCACCGGCATGTCCATGCCGGGCGGAAACAGATCGAGAATGCCGCCGCGCACCGCGTATTCGCCGGGTTCGCGCACCGTGGAAGCGCGGGTGAAACCATTGAGCTCCAGCCACTGGATCACGCCCTGCATGCCCAGCACGTTGCCGGGAGCGACCGATAATGCGTGTGTGGCCACAAACTCCCGAGCCGGCACGCGTTGCAGCGCGGCATTGACCGTCGTCAAAAGCACTGAAGGCTTGTCGCGGCCCTTGACGCGCGCCAGCCGCGACAGCGCGGTCATGCGCTGCGCCACCACGCTGGCGTTCGGCGACACGCGGTCGTAAGGCAGGCAATCCCAGGCCGGGAATTCCATCGTCAGAATATCGGGACCGAAAAACCCCAGCGCGCGCGACAGCGCCGCCATGCGCTGGCCGTCACGGCACACGACGCAAAGCGATATAGCCGGCGCATCGGCCCGCGCGGCAACGCTACGCGCGAGGTCTGCCAGCACCAGTCCCTCGGCGCCGTCGGCGACTTGTGCCAGCGTCAGCGCCGCGCCTGGACGCAACAATTCGGCGGGAGATTTGGTCATCGCGCCCCGCCGCTGTGAAAGTCACGCAGGCGGCGGAACAAAGCGGTGTCGTAATCCGGCGGCGGCGCCTGCGCGCCGCTCACCCAATCGAGCACCTGCTGGTCGCGCAATTCGAGCAGTTTTTCGTAATCGCCGAGTTCGACCTCGCTCAGACCCGCAAGATTGGCGTCGGCGAAGCGGCCATAGACGATGTCCATCTCGCGGATGCCGCGGTGCCAGGAGCGGAACAGCAGCCGCCGCCGTCGCGGGTCCATCCCTTCGCTCGAAATGTCGCTCAATACCGCGCTCCAACGCCAAAAACCCGGCGCGTGCCGGGTGCGGGGTTTATATAGGGCCCCAACGGTCCGATGTCATGGGTTTGACGCCGTCATGCCCGGCCTTGTGCCGGGCATCCACCCCTTTCTGATTCGGCAGACAAGTAAGACGTGGATGGCAGGGGCAAGCCCGGCCATGACAAGGAGAGATGCATTAGACTGTGTTCCATGCGTCCCGACGTCCTCAGTCCCTTGTTCGCCTCGCTTACCAGCCTGCCCGGAGTCGGGCCGAAGCTGGAAAAGCTTTATGCGAAGTTGCTCGGCCGCGAGGCGCCGCGCGTCATTGACCTTTTGTTTCATCTGCCGTCGGGCGCGATCGACCGCCGCGCACGGCCGAAGCTCAACGAGGTGCGCGCCGGCGAAGTCGTCACCGTCGCGGTCACCGTGCATGAGCATCGCGCCCCGCCGCCGCACCGCGCGCGTGCGCCCTATCGTGTCGTTACCGGCGACGACACCGATGCCACCTTGACGCTGACCTTCTTTCACGCACGCAAGGATTATCTCGAAAAGCTCTTGCCGGTCGGCGAGTTGCGTTACGTCTCCGGCATCGCCGAGGTCTACGACGGCAATCTGCAGATGGTGCATCCCGACCGCGTCGTCGATGAAAAGGGCCTCGCCGATTTGCCGCTGGTCGAGCCGGTCTATCCGCTGACCGAAGGTCTCGCGCTCGGCAATGTGCGGCGCGCGATGGAGGGCGCGGTGGCGCGTTTGCCCGACCTGCCGGAATGGCAGGACGAAGCCTGGCTGTCGCGCGAGCGCTTTCCCACATTTGCCGGCGCGCTGCGGCACTTGCACCGGCCCTCCGAGCCGCACGATGTTCTGCCGGAAAGCCTCGCCTGGACTAGGCTCGCCTATGACGAATTGCTGGCCGGTCAACTCGCGCTGGCGCTGGTGCGCTCGCATATGCGCCGCCAGGCCGGACGCGGCAGCGCCAGCGAAGGCCGTTTGCGCGCGCGTATCCTTAAGGCGCTGCCCTATACGTTGACCCATTCGCAGCAGCAGGCGGTCAACGACATCACCAACGATCTTGCTCTGCCGCAACGCATGCTGCGGCTGCTGCAGGGCGACGTCGGCTCCGGCAAGACGGTCGTGGCGCTTGTCGCCGCGGCCGGCGTCATCGAGGCCGGCCGGCAGGCGGCCTTCATGGCGCCGACAGAACTTTTAGCGCGCCAGCATCTCAATACGATCGCGCCTTTGGCGGAAGCCGCCGAAATACGCATCGCGATCCTGACCGGCCGCGAACGCGGCGGCCAGCGCACGGAAATTCTCGACCGGCTCGTGCTCGGCGACATCGATCTGCTGATCGGCACCCACGCGCTGTTCCAGGAGGACGTCGCGTTCCACGATCTCGCGCTCGCGGTGGTCGACGAGCAGCATCGCTTCGGCGTGCATCAGCGGCTGGCGCTGACACAAAAGGGTGACGCCGTCGACGTGCTGGTGCTCACCGCCACGCCGATCCCGCGCACGCTGGTGCTGACTTTTTTCGGCGACATGGACGTGTCCGAATTGCGCGAGAAGCCGGCCGGCCGCCAGCCGATCGACACCCGCACCATTCCGATGTCGCGCCTCGAGGAAGTGGAAGACGCCGTCGGGCGCGCGCTCGATTCTGGCCAGCGCGCTTACTGGGTCTGCCCGCTGGTAGAGGAATCCGAAAAGATCGATCTCGCCGCCGCCGAAGCGCGCTTTGAAGAACTGCGCAAAAAATTCGGCGCCAAGGTCGACCTGGTCCATGGCCGCATGAAGGGCGCCGACAAGGACGCCGCCATGGAGCGTTTCGCCTCCGGTCAAACGCAGCTGCTGGTCGCCACCACTGTGATCGAAGTCGGCGTCGACGTGCCGGAAGCCACCATCATGGTGATCGAGCACGCCGAGCGCTTCGGCCTCGCCCAGCTTCATCAACTGCGCGGCCGCGTCGGCCGCGGTACCGGACGTTCGACTTGTCTGTTGATCTACAAGGCCCCGCTCGGCGAAACCGCCAAGGCGCGCCTCGCGATTCTGCGCGAGAGCGAAGACGGCTTCCGCATCGCCGAGGAGGATCTGCGCCTGCGCGGCGAAGGCGACCTGCTCGGAACGCGCCAAAGCGGCGTGCCCGGCTTTCATGTCGCGCGCATCGAAGCGCACGGCAAATATCTCGGCGCCGCTCGGGACGATGCAGCGCTGGTGCTCAACCGCGATCCCGGTCTGGCGACGCCGCGCGGTCAGGCGCTGCGCCATCTGCTCTATCTGTTCGGCAAGGACGAGGCGATCAGGCTGATCAGGGCGGGCTGAGCGGCGCGTTCGAACTATCCGTCAGCACCGGCATGCCGGCGCCACCGTCGTGCGGCGCAAGGCCCGGTCGACCGCTTCGACGACACGCTCGACGGTCAGTTCATCCAGGCAGGCGCTGCGGCTTTCCAGATGGCGCTCGCAGCCCAGCAGATCGCAGGGCATGCAGGGCAGCGGATTTTGCACGACCCAGGCGTTGCCACGGTTCTGTATGGTGCCGGCGCGCTGCCACGGTTCGCGCAATGCGCCGAGCGGCCAGGGTCCGATACCGTGCGGGCTGACGGGCCCATAGATCGCCACGGTCGGACAACCCACGCCCGACGCGAGATGCGTCATCGAGGTGTCCGGCCCGACATAGACCGCCGCATTCGCGAGAAGCTGCGCCAATTCACCCCAGGTGAGCCGCCCGTCTACCCGTTCTACCGCCGGCGTAAGCGGATTCCACACGCGGTCGAGATAGGTCTTTTCCGCCGGCGCCGGCCCGCCGGTCGCAACGATATTGAGGCCGCGCACGCGCAAGGCCTGCGCCAGCGCGCGCCAGCCCTCGTCGGTCCAGCGCTTGTTCTGATACATCGGATTGGCATGCAACACAGCGTAAGCCGCGCGCGGGGCCATGGCGGTCTTGGCAGGCGGCACGATGTCGGGACGCGCGTCGATGCCCAGCACGGCGGCGAGTTGCAGCAGATCCTCGACGCGGTGCAGTTCGCTGTTCGTGACGATGCCACGGCTGAGCAGCCACGGCTTCCAGCGCGCCTTCGTTTTGGGAACCAGACCGGCGCTGAACTTGCCCGCGATGGCGGCGAGAAAAGTCGGCCGGTCGCCGGTCTGCGTCGACAGCGCCACGTCGTAGCGCCGCCATAGCTGCACAATCAGCTTGGCCATGTCAGCCGCGCCCGGATGCTCCGGCACGGCGATGACACGATCGATGTCGGGATTGCCGGCGAGAATGCCTTCGGTACCGGCAAACACCAGCATGTCGATGCGCGCGCCCGGCAGTCCGCGTTTGACGGCGCGCACCAGCGGCGTCGTCAGCAGCACATCGCCGAGGCGGCGCATGGTGACGACCAGCACGCGCGGATTTACGGCAAGTCTGATCGCGCCCGTCACGATAGTTCTCCCGCCTATTTGGCGACGGCGGCGTCCCGCGCGGCCTGCGCCGCCTTGGCCGTCGCGGCGAGCGAAGCGAGATGCTTCTGCGGATCGTTGCCGGGCTGCGCCATGCCTATCGAAAAGAGCATCGCCATCGCGCTCTCGACCGAGATGTCGAGCGCGACAATGTCCTTACGCTGCACATAAAAGAAAAAACCGGTCGTTGGGTTCGGCGAACAAGGCAGGAAGGCCGAGACATGCTCACCCTGCGGCAACTTCGCCGAGATATCGGCGATCGGCGGCTGCGACAGAAGTATCAACGACCACATGCCGGGCGCCGGAAATTCGACGAGCCCCACTTGCCGGAAGCCGGACCCGGTCTTGGAGAACAGCGTCTCGAACACCTGCTTCATGGTCTTGTAGATCGGACGCACGATCGGCATGCGGTTGAGGAGGCTTTCGCCCAAGTCGACGAGTTTGGCGCCGACGAAATTGGCGGTGAGGAAGCCGAGAAACGTCAGCACGACGAAGGCGATCACCAGGCCGGTGCCCGGGATCGGCCACGGCAAATAGGTTTCCGGCCGGTAGATCGGCGGAATGAACGGCCGCACGATATTGTCCACCCAATTGATGAACGACCAGGTGAGATAGAGCGTCACCAGGACCGGGCCCGCGACCACCAGGCCGGTGAGGAAATAATTGCGGATGCGCCCGGCGGCGCTGGTCTGCGGCGCGGCCTCGACGGTAAACGGTTCGCCCGGCGTCTGATCGCTCATAAGTATTTTTCCTGGCGCATGATCTTGTCCGAACTTTTCGGGATCATGCGCATCCTATTCCACCGTAACCGATTTCGCGAGGTTGCGCGGCTGATCCACGTCGGTGCCGATGGCAGCCGCGGTATGATAGGCGATCAACTGCACGGCGATGGCATAGACCAGGGGCGTCACGGTCGAAGCCATGTCGGGCAGGATGATGGTTTCCAGCGACTCGATGGTGGCTTCCTTGGCGCCCTGCGGATCGGTCACCAGGATGATCTTGCCGCCGCGCGCGGCCACCTCCTGCATGTTCGACACCGTCTTCTCGAACACCCGGTCATAAGGCGCGATCACGATCACCGGCATGGTCTCGTCGATCAGCGCGATCGGCCCGTGCTTGAGTTCGCCGGCGGCATAGCCTTCGGCGTGGATATAGGAAATCTCCTTGAGCTTGAGCGCGCCCTCCAGCGCGATCGGAAAGCTGGTGCCACGGCCGAGATAGAGCGCGTCTTTTGCTTTTGCCAGTTCGAGCGAAAGCTTCTCGATCTGCGGCTCGAGCGCCAGCGCTTCCGCCATATGGCGCGGCGTCTTGATCAGCGCCTGCACCAGCTTCTGCTCGTCGCTGTCCGACAATTCGCCGCGCGCGCGCCCGGCGGCCAGCGCCAGGCACGCCAGCACCGCGAGCTGGCAGGTGAAGGCCTTGGTCGAGGCAACGCCGATCTCGGGGCCGGCGAGCGTCGGCATGATGACGTCGCTTTCGCGCGCGATGCTCGACGTTGTCACGTTCACGACCGACAGAATGTGCTGCTTGTGCTCGCGCGCATAGCGCAGCGTCGCCAGCGTGTCGGCGGTTTCGCCCGACTGCGAAATGAAGATGCAAAGATCGCCCGGCTCGAGCGGCGCGCCGCGATAGCGGAACTCCGACGCGATATCGATCTCGACCGGCATTTTGGCGAAGCGCTCGAACCAGTATTTCGCCACCAGCCCGGCGTAGAACGCCGTGCCGCAGGCCGAAATCGACAGCCGTTTGATCTTCGTCCAGTCGAACGGCAGATCTTCCGGCAGCGCCACCCTCTCGGTGACCATGTCGATGTAATGCGCCAGCGTGTGGCCGACCACTTCCGGCTGCTCATGGATTTCCTTGCCCATGAAGTGCTTGTGGTTGCCCTTGTCGACCAATTGCACGGTCGCCGTCGACTTGATGACCGCGCGCTCGACCCGCTTGTCGTGCTCGTCGTAAATCTCGACGCCTGTGCGCGTCAGCACGGCCCAGTCGCCATCTTCCAGATAGCTGATCATGTCGGTGAAAGGCGCCAGCGCGATGGCGTCGGAGCCGAGATACATTTCGCCTTTGCCGAAACCGATGGCGAGGGGCGAGCCTTTGCGCGCGCCGATCATAAGATCGTCATGGCCGGCAAATATGAAAGCCAGCGCGAAGGCGCCGCGCAATTGCTTGAGCGCGGCCGAAACCGCCTCGACCGGCGCCTTGCCGGCTTTCATTTCGGCGCTGACCAGATGCGCCACCACTTCGGTGTCGGTCTCGCTGCCGAACTTCGCGCCGCCGGCGATCAGCCTCTCGCGCAGTTCGCGGAAATTCTCGATGATGCCGTTATGAACGACGGCCACCTGTTCGGTGGCGTGCGGATGGGCGTTGTTCTCCGTCGGCCGCCCGTGGGTCGCCCAGCGGGTGTGGCCGATGCCGATAGTGCCGCCGAGCGGTTCCTTGTCGAGCCGCGCCGCGAGCGCCTGCAATTTTCCCTCGGCACGGCGGCGCGCCAGGACGCCATGATCCAGCGTGGCGATGCCGGCCGAGTCATAGCCGCGGTATTCGAGGCGCCTGAGCGCATCGACCAAGTGACCGGCGACGGGGCTAAGCCCCAGAATTCCAACGATCCCGCACATCCGAGTGGACGGCCCCCATTCTCACAATGTTGCTCTAACCGGCGCCCACAAGCCGTAGGAAATCAAAACGCATTTCGCCGTATGACAGACCGGAACCGGGCTCAGCCGCGCTTTTTCAGCTTTTTCTTGGCCTGTCCTTTGGCCGGAGCCTTGGTCGCAGGTTTGGCAGCCAAGGTCTTGCGCAATCCCTTAAGCTGACGCAAGCGCTTAGCCCAGCCTTCCTTAATCGTCTGTTGGGTGCGCGCCACCGCCAGCGCATCGGCCGGCACGTCCTTGGTCACCACCGAGCCGGACCCGATATAGGCGCCGTCGCCGATCTTCACGGGGGCCACCAGCGAAGAATTCGAACCGATGAAGCTGCCGGCGCCGATGTCGGTGTGATGCTTGGCGGCGCCGTCGTAATTGCAGGTGATGGTGCCGGCGCCGATATTGGCACCCGCGCCCACCCGGGCGTCGCCGATGTAGCTCAGATGATTGGCCTTGGCGCCGGCCTCGATACTGGCTTCCTTCACTTCGACGAAATTGCCGATATGCACTTCCGCACCCAAGTTCGCGCCCGGCCGTAGCCGCGCAAACGGCCCGACGCGCGCCCCCTTGCCGACATGGGCGCCTTCCAGATGCGAGAACGACCGGATCGTCGCGCCGTCTTCCACCGTCACGCCCGGCCCGAACACCACATTGG
>DASWPX010000124.1:0-13871 GCA_036398395.1 Pseudolabrys sp.
AAGGTGAAGAATTTGTTAACCAGCCTCGCCTAGCCTGATACCGGCCCAAAACCGGGCCATTCCGTCGGACTTTCGATGCGCATGGCAATGACCCGCGTTCTGGCTGTTGCGCTGGCGGGCCTGTGGCTCTCCGGCTGCAGCAGCGCCGGCAAATTCGAAAACCCCTTCGATACGGCCTCCAATTCCTCCGCCGCGGCGCCCGGCGCCGACGCCAATGCCTACGCGCCGCCCGCCGGCAGCGACGCGCAGGCTTCGGTGCCGCCGGACGCCGAACTGCCGCCGGCGCCGCGGCTTTACGGCAGCGATCCCAACGACGACCTCGCGCTCGGCAAGAAGCAGTACCGCGCCGGCAATTACGGCGTCGCCGAGAAATATTTCCGCCGCGCCGTCGAGGGCCATCCGCGCGACGCCGAGGCCTGGCTCGGGCTGGCCGCGGCCTACGACCGGCTGCGCCGCTTCGAACTCGCCGACCGCGCCTACGGCCAGGCCATCGGCATCGTCGGGCCGAGCGCGGAGATCCTCAACAACCAGGGCTATTCCTACATGCTGCGCGGCGACTACAGGCGCGCGCGCGACAAACTCGCCGAGGCGCAGCGCAAGGACCCGAGCAACCGCTTCGTCGCGAACAACATCCAGTTGCTGGAAGAGAGCCAGCGGCAGGGGAAGGCAGTGGAGTAGTGAGCCTGCTGTTTCGACTTATGGCTTGCGCCATTGGTCAGGCTTGCCGCGGTTTGTATGCCGAACACGTTCCACGTGCGGTGCTTGCCCGGGGCTTAGTTCGTGCGCCCGGTCAATAGCTTTTTCCTGTGTGGGAAGGATGTCGCTCGCGCGCTGCGAGTTCGCTCGCCTGACCGCATAGTCGCCCTGGGGCCGACGCTCCACAAATACTCGCTTATCTGCCATCGTCCAATCCTCGCTAGTTGGTTAAGGTCCATTATGGCTGTTTGGGAGCGCCGGGTTGCTCTGTCGGGCGGTCCGGCGATGCGGGCGGTATTGGATTCAATACGTCCCAATCTTTTTTAAACGCATCGACCTTGTCCTTCAGAAGATGGATTGCGTTCGGCAAAATATCCTCCTCACGAAAAAGCCGATCTCTGATCGTGTCTAAAATCACGTGCTTATGGCTTTCATAGCCCTGCGCTTTGTAAGCACTCGCGCTAAACAACAACCCAATTGACAGCGTGTTGGCGGTGAGCAGTGGCTTTGTCGTTGCCCACAAATTCATAGAGAAGAGGTTGCCGTCTATTTCAAACGAGATGTCGGGTTTGAGGTGAACCAACAGCCCAGAATTCCCAAATGGTATATCAATTGTTGGCAAGGCCGCGCTCGGCTTAATCGGCTTACCCGTAATCCATTTGCAAAATGCGGCAAACGCATTCTTGTTGTATTGCTGCTGATGACCCGAGCAGAGACCATCAATTTTTTTCTTCAAAATTTCGATATTGGCAGCCGGAAGGATTGCTTTTGGCGCGACGATTTGAACCGGACGCCAGTATTGGAAGCCGCCCCCGCCGCCGAGCTTTTTCCTAAGCTCGGTCCTGCGAGGGCCATCTGAAAGCTCGAGCAATTTAAGAAATGCAGAAAAGCCAATGGGCTTGGCCATAACATTCTTCCTCTCTCTGTTTGCCGCTCAAAAGTGATTCGCAAGCACCGGTATTTAGCCGGTGTATGAGCGACATCCGCGAGTCAGACTATTGTTTTTGCTTGTGATTTTTGGCTATTCCGACCGCAAAAAATTGCAGCTTGTCGCTAAAGTTGCAACATGTTGCAATCGCACTTGATGAAAATTGCAAAGAATCGCAAACGCCGATCAGCTCGCCTGCGAGCTACGACATCGATTCGCGCCAGAAAATTAAGCGCCAAGCGTGAGCGCCTTAAGAAGCAGATTGCCGATGAGGTGAAACTCTACATAGACGATAAGAACATTTCCCGGCCAAATCTGGAAAAAATGGTGAAGCGTAGTCAGAGTACCATGGATCATTTTTTTGCTGGTGATTTCGCTGACTCGTTGCTGGTTCGCGTCGAACACGTGCTTAAGCGGCGATTCGGTCAGAGTTCAAGTGTCGCTCCGGTGGAATGGGGTGGATACACGAAGGAAAGCACGGTAAAGTTTGTCGGGTCGTTTCTGACCTTGCGGAATGATTTCAAAAACCCCGCACAGATTTGTGCCTACGTAACCACCATCGAATGGGGAGACATCGAACAGGCTCATATATTCGAGGGCCGAGTGATTCAGAAACCTAAGATTGCAGGTTACGGACTAATCTTTCGGGAAGAGCGGCGAGCCGACACGAAATACACGCATCGGGGACAAGTCTGGTTTCCTGGGGGGCAGTTTTTGTATTTGGCCTCCACCTATGGCGAAGGCCGTCTCCGCGCGGCGATTGCTTCAGTCCCCGACAACGACAAAATGACCGGAATCCAATTGAGCTTGCATAACGCTAAGGGCGTTGCGTACGTACCGGCGGCTGCACCAATAACGTTTCTTCGGCGTACGAAAATCGCTGACGAGGATCTCGGCTACATCCAGTCTGGCCACCCGTGTTATGAATATTACAAACAGGAAATAACTAGCGCATTGGGAGACATCGCTTTTCCGCTACCAGCACTGACTTAGTTTAAAATTCTTTCTAACGCTATTGACTTAAATCCCAGGACACTATACCTATAATTTCACCTCCCACGCGAGGGGCGTCCTGCAGGGCGCTGCGAGATGCGGGGGAGGGGTGGCGCCCGCGGGCGGGGGACAACGTATCCCTCCGCGCTCGGGCGGGGCCGGACTCCGCCCGGGCACACTAGGGTGCCCTGCGAGGAGCTCGCTGACTGTCGGGGTTCCTCGGTGAGTGAGCCCTGTCAGAAAGCGCGGACCGGACCCCGTCAGACGCCACGATGGAGCGCCGAGAGGCGCCCGCACCTTCGCGAGAGGGTGCGGCAACGGACTGACTGGTGCGCCACTTGGCGCTCCATCCCCTCGCACTTGTCGCGAGGAGGAGAAAGAAGGGGACGACGGCCTCCCCGGGGCCGGTCAAAAACACGGGCGCTTTCGCACGTCCCGCGTCCCGCGAATTGGCATATTCTCGCGCCCGCGGTGTTGTACCATCCGCACAGGCCGGCGTTTCAAGACCGGCCGCACACATCGATCCCGTGGGGAGGGACCTTATGGCTACCGCAGTGAACGCCGGCGCGCGGCTCGACCGGCTGCCGATTTCATCGTTTCATTATCGCATCTTCTGGCTGGTCGGCGCCGGCATGTTCTTCGACGGCTACGATCTCTACGTCGCCGGCGGCGTGCTGGCGTCGCTGATCCAGACGAAATTCTCCACCGGCCCGCAGAATTTCACGTTCGTGTCGATGACCTTCGTCGGCATGACCATCGGCGCGCTGCTCACCGGCTTTCTCGGCGACAAATTCGGCCGCCGCTTCACCTATCAGATCAATCTGCTGATCTTCGGGCTGGCCTCGCTCGCCGCGGTGCTGGCGCAGGACATGACGCAGCTCACGGTCTGCCGCTTCGTGCAGGGCCTGGGGCTCGGCGCGGAAATCGTCGTCGGCTATTCGACGCTCACCGAATTCGTGCCGCCGAAGACGCGCGGCCGCTGGCTGTCCTTCATGGCGTTCCTGGTGGTCGCGGGTTTTCCGGCCACCGCGCTGCTGAGCTATCTGATCATTCCGGCCTGGGGCTGGCGGCCGATGTTTCTCATCGCCGGCGTTGGCTCGTTGATCGTCTGGTATTTGCGCAAGAAGCTGCCGGAATCGCCGCGCTGGCTGGAGTCGCAAGGCCGCGATGCGGAAGCCGAAGCCCTGATGCAGGACATCGAGAAGGAAGCGGCCGGCGGCGGCGCCTTGCCGCCGGCGGCAAAGCCCGCGGCCGTTCCGCAACTCACCGCGTCGTCGATGCTCCGCCCGCCCATCCTCCAGCGCATGATCGTCGGCTCCTGGGTGCTGATCACGATCAACAGCCTGATCTTCGGCTTCGTGATTTTCCTGCCGAGCTTCTTCATCGGCCAGGGCCTCAAGATAACGACCTCGCTCGCCTATACGCTGGTGCTGTCGATCGCGTCGCTGCTCGGCTGCGCGGTCGGCGCCTATACGTCGGACGCGATCGGCCGGCGCGCCAGCATCATCGGCGCCTCGGTGGTCACCATCGTCACGGGCTATATCTACGCGCGCTTCGACGCCTCGGCCGATCCGACCGTCGTACTCGGCGTCGGCTTCGTGCTGATCACGGCGATCTATGTGCAGACCGCGATCTTGTTCGGGGTCTATACGCCGGAACTTTTTTCGACCGAGATAAGGCTGCGCGCCAACGGCATCTGCAACTCGTTCGGCCGCGGCGCGACCGCGATCTCGCCCTTCGTGGTGGGTTCGCTGATGGCGTCGTACAAACTGCCCGGCGTGCTGTGGCTGATGATCGGCCTGGTGGTGGTGCAGATCGTGGTGGTGTGGCTCTGGGGCGTGGAACCCCGCAACCGGGCGCTGGAGGATGTCGCGGCCGCGCCGGCGTAAAATACTCGCTCTTGCCGAACGGATGTTATACAGGCGGGCATGGCAAACCTCCGTCCTGTCACTGTCATCACCGGCGCGTCGGCCGGTATCGGCGTCGAACTGGCGCGCATCTTCGCGCGCAACGGTCATGAACTGGCGCTGGTGGCGCGGCGCGCCGACCGCCTGAATCAACTCGCCGAGGAGATCGCGGCCACCGGCCGGCCGCGTCCGATCGTGATCGCCGCCGATCTGATGCAGCCTAATTCGGCTCAGACCATCGGCGACGCGCTCGCGGCCGTCGGCGCCGAGCCGCAATACATGGTGAACAACGCCGGCTTCGGCCTGGTGGGGGTGGCGTCGTCGCTCGAACGCGTCGAACAGCTGACGATGATCGACCTGAACGTGCGCGTGCTCACCGAGCTGTCGCTCGCCTTCATCGGCAGCCTGGCGCGCCATAACGGCGGCCTGCTCAATGTCGGGTCGATGGCGGGCTTCCTGCCGGGTCCGGGCATGGCGGTCTATTACGCCACCAAGGCCTATGTGCTGTCGTTCAGCGAGGCGCTGCACAGCGAACTCAGGCCGCGCGGCGTGCGCGTCACGGTGCTCTGTCCGGGCCCGGTGCCGACCGAATTTGCCGCGCGCGCCGGTATCAGCGAAGGCCTGGCGCCCGGCCTGCTGACCCAAAGCGCGCAAGCCGTCGCCGAAGCGGGTTACGCAGGTTTAATGCGGGGCGATCGCGTCGTGGTGCCCGGGCTCGCCAACAAACTGGTCGTGTTCCTGCTTCGCATCGTGCCGCGCCGTTTGCTGCTGCGGATGGTGGATTCGCGCCAGACCCGGCGCAGGTCCGCTCAGCGCACATAGCCGCCGCCCGGCCTGCCGGTTGCAAAGCCGCGCAAAGCGCCCGATCATGCGCGGATCGATATGTTGAAGCCTGTCCTCATCATCTTGCACCAGGAACATTCCTCGCCCGGCCGCGTCGGCCAGATGCTGTCGCGGCTCGGCTATCCGCTCGACGTCCGCCGGCCGCGTTTCGACGATCCGCTGCCCGAGACGATGGACGAGCATGCCGGCGCGGTCATCTTTGGCGGGCCGCAGAGCGCCAACGATACCGACGACTTCGTGCGCCGCGAGATCGACTGGATCGGCGTGCCGCTGCGCGACAACAAGCCTTATCTCGGCATCTGTCTCGGCGCGCAGATGATGGCGCGGCATTTGGGCGCGCGGGTCTATCCGCATCCGCAGGGCCATGCCGAGGTCGGCTATTATCCGATCCGGCCGACGCCGGCGGGGCGCGCGCTCTGCGCCGAATGGCCCGACCACGTCTATCAATGGCACCGCGAGGGCTTCGACCTGCCCGCGGGCAGCGATCTTCTGGCGGAGGGCGACGCCTTCTCGATTCAGGCCTTCCGTCATGGAACCGGCTATGCGCTGCAGTTCCACCCCGAGGTCACCCACGCCATGATGTATCGGTGGCTGGTGCGCGGCGCCCATCGCATGGAGCTTCCGGGCACCAAGCAGCGCCACGAGCACATCGCCGACCGCGCGGTGCACGATTCCGCCTCGCTCAACTGGCTGGCGGCCTTCCTCGATCGCTGGATCGGCCGCAAACCACTGGAACCGCCCACGGAATTGTCCGCCGCCGCGCCGCAGAAAGCCCAAGCTCCTGCCATTGACAAATAGCCGCCGGACCGCATCGTTGCGCCGGGGACGGGGTATCGACGCTCACGCCCGGAGGCGTGCGGATGCCTGATGCGAGCGACAAGGCGCGGTCTGCTTCCCGGCCCATCCCTCCGGCGCTGAACGCGATGTTGCGCGCCTCCGACGGTATTCTCGAAATGCTGCCGATCGCAACCTTCATCTGCGACGCGCGCGGCGCCATCCTGCAATACAATCAGCACGCCGTGCGGATCTGGGGCCGGGCCCCCCAGCAGGGCCAGACCCACGAGCAGTTCACCGACGATTGCAAATATTTCGAGGCGGACGGCAGTCCGCTGCCGCGCTCGATGCTGGCCGAAGTGCTCACCCACGGCATGCCGTTGCGCGACAAGGAATTGCTGGTGCAGCGCCATGACGGTTCTCAAGTGTTCGTGTCGCTCAACATCGATCCGCTGCGCGACGCCGGCGGCAAACTGGTCGGCGCGGTCAACTGCTTTCTCGACATCACCGAGCGCAAGCGCATGGACGACGCGCTCGAGCATTCGCGGCTGCACGCGCTCGAGCAGGAGCAGTTGCTGGCGGCGACCTACGAGCATGCGGCGATCGGCATCGCCGAAGTGGCGCCCGATGGACGGTTCCTGCGCGTCAACGAAGCCGTCAGCACCATCACCGGCTACAGCCGCGAGCATCTGCTGGCGCACAAGCTTTTTGCGCATACCCATCCCGACGACGCCGATGCCGACCGGGAAGGTTTTCGCAAGCAGGTCTCGGGGCAGCTCGAATTTTATTCGGTCGAGAAACGTTTCATCCGCCCGGAAGGCCGGGTGATCTGGCTTTCGGTGCGTTCGTCGCCGGTGCGCGGCGCCGACAAGCACCTGCACTATGTGGTGCGGGTGATGCCGGACGTCACCGAACGCAAGGCCTCGGAGCGCCGGCAGAAACTCCTGATCGACGAGTTGAACCATCGCGTGAAAAACACATTGGCGACCGTGCAGTCGCTGGCCTCGCAGACCGCGCGCGGCGCGGCGACCCCGGCGGCGTTCCGCGAGGGTTTCGAAGGCCGGCTGATCGCGCTGTCCAAGGCGCACGATCAGCTCACGACGCATCATTGGGAAAACGCCGATCTGCGCGAACTGCTGTCGGGGAGTCTTGCGCCTTACGCGGGCGCTACGCCGGACCGCATCGTGCTGCGCGGCGAGGACATCGTGCTGCGGCCGCGCGCGGTACTCACGCTGGCCATGGCGTTCCACGAACTCACGACCAATGCGGCGAAATATGGCGCGCTGTCGGTCCCCGGCGGGCGTATCGAAATCCGCTGGCAGCCGGTGGCTGGCGACGAGGGTGGACGGGCGCTGCTGAAAATCGATTGGATCGAACAGGGCGGCCCGCCGGTGGTCGAGCCGGAGCGGCGGGGGTTCGGCTCCAAGCTGATCGAAGGCAGCATTGCCGCCGAACATGGCGGCGGCGCCCGTCTGGATTTCGAGCCGACGGGCTTGCGCTGCGAGATCGTCATTCCGTTGGAAGCGGCATTGGCCGATCCGGATTCCGAGCCGGAGGGCGTGGATCGATCGGTCTGAACGCGAGACCGCTATCCTTGACACGCCAGACCTCTGGTCCTAAATGGCGCCCACTCGCTTGAAATTGCTCGCAACGGCTGCTGCGTTGTCGTTGCTTTGGCGGGGCCATAGCTCAGCTGGGAGAGCGCGTCGTTCGCAATGACGAGGTCGGCGGTTCGATCCCGCCTGGCTCCACCATCCTTCTCCAAAAACCGGCGCCGAGGGGTTGGCTTGTTCCAAGCCAAACGACCGGCTGGTTTCCGGCGATCTTCCAAACGGGCGAAAAATCATGCGTTCTATTCTCGATATCGTTCTGCTGGTCCTGCAGATTTATATCTGGCTTCTGATCGCCGCGGCGGTTCTGTCCTGGCTTATCGCCTTCAATGTAGTGAATACCCGCAACCAGGTCGTGGCGATGATGGCCGATTTTCTCTATCGCATCACCGAGCCGGTGCTGCGGCCGATCCGCCAGATGATGCCCAATCTCGGCGGCATCGACATCTCGCCGGTGATTCTGATCCTGCTCATCCTGCTGCTCGAAAACGTCATCGTCCGGTACATTTACCCCAACGTGTTCTGAGGTGGTTGCGCCGCGGCCGTGGGCGGCGATCGCCGGCGGCGTCGCGCTCACCGTCCGGCTGACACCCAAAGGTGGGCGAGATGCCATCGACGGCATCGAGGCCCTGGCTGATGGGCGCACCGTGCTCAAAGCCCGCGTCCGCGCCGCCCCCAGCGAGGGCGAAGCTAATGACGCGTTGTGCCGGCTGATCGCCAAAACGATGGGCGTCCCACTGCGCGACGTTGCGTTGATCGCGGGCGCGACGGGCCGCATCAAGCGGCTGACGATTGCGGGCAATGCACCGGCGTTGATCGCGGCGCTGGAGAAGATCGCGGCGACAGGCTAACAATCCCCAAAGGGGTAGCCATGAGCGCACGCATTATCGACGGCAAGATGATCGCGGCCGATCTCCGCGGCAAGGTGACCGATGCGGTGCATCGGCTGCGCCGCGACCGCGGCATCGTGCCGGGTCTGGCGGTGGTTCTGGTCGGCAAGAATGCCGCCAGCGAGGTCTATGTCCGCAACAAATCCAAAGCCGTGGTCGAAGCCGGCATGCATGCCTTCGACGAGCATCTGCCGGAAGGTGTGAGCGAGGCGGACTTGCTCGACCTGATCGCGCGGCTCAATGCCGATCCGCGCGTCAACGGCATCCTGGTGCAACTGCCTCTGCCGCCGCATATCAGTTCGCACAAGGTGATCTGGTCCATCGATCCCGCCAAGGACGTGGATGGATTTCATCCGCTCAATGTCGGACGGCTCGCCAGCGGTCTACCCGGGATGGTGCCGTGCACGCCGCTCGGCTGCATCCGGCTTGCCAAGACCATGCAGGAATCGCTCGCCGGACTTGAGGCGGTGGTGATCGGCCGCTCCAACATCGTCGGCAAGCCGGTGGCGCAACTCCTGCTGGCCGAGGACGCGACGGTCACGGTCGCCCATTCCAAGACGCGCGATCTGCCGGCGGTGTGCCGCCGCGCCGACCTTCTGATTGCCGCGATAGGCCGGCCGGAAATGGTGCGCGGCGCCTGGATCAAGCCGGGGGCGACCGTGATCGACGTCGGCATCAATCGCATTGCGGTAGGCGCAAGCACGAAATCGCGCATCGTCGGCGACGTCTGCTTTGACGAGGCCGAGACGATCGCGGGCGCGGTCACGCCGGTGCCCGGCGGCGTCGGGCCGATGACGATTGCTTGTCTGTTGCTGAACTGCCTGCGCGGCGCGTGTACGCAGAACGGTCTGCCGGCGCCAAGCATTTAACGGTCAGTCGGAGATTACTGGATGCCCGCATTCGCGGGCATGACCGATAAGATCAGTTCTGCTGCCAGGCGTAGGCGACCTTGTCGAGGGTCTTGGCGCCGAAGCGTTCAGAGGAGCGGGCGACCGCGCGGCCGCCGAGCGCGCGATAGAACTCCATCGCCGGCTCATTGTCGGACAAGGCCCACACAACCAGGCTCTTCAGGCCGCTCTGCACCAGATCCTTGCGCGCGGCCGAGAACAGCCGGCGGCCGAAGCCGAGACCCTGAAATTCCGGACGCAGATAAAGCTCGTAGACTTCACCTTCGTAGAACAGGCTGCGCGCGCGGTTGCGTCCGTAATTGGCGTAACCGGCGATGCGCTCGCCGAATTGCAGAATGGTGATGCGGCTGCCCTTGCGGATCGCCGAATCCCACCAATCCGGTCCGCGACGGTTGATCAGCTTGTCGAGTTCGTTGCCGGGAATGATGCCCTGATAGGCCGCGCGCCAAGCCTCGTCGTGAGTGGTGGCAACATCCACCGCATCGGCTGCCTTGGCGCGGCGAATCTCTATGAGGGTCGTGCTCATCTTGGAATAGAAGCAACGAACCTCTCGCCCTTCAAGCCCTATCGTAAATGATGAGTTAATGGTGTGGATTACTGGCAACAGACAGCCTAAAGTACCAGTGCTTTCGCTGAAAAACGCGCGCGCGGATGACGCTCGAATACGCGCCGCGCTCGCTCGCCCGGCCGTAATGGCGGCGATGCCGCGGCCCGCGGCGAAATGCGGCAATCAAGTGATTCGATTGATTCTAATTAGCGGCCGCCGCTACGGCCAAAGGCGGACAGATCAGACCGTCTCTTCGGCGGAAGCTTTTGCCCGGTCTTCCCGCTTGCGGTCGGTTTCGTCCAACAGCTTTTTGCGCAGCCGGATCGAGGCCGGCGTGACCTCGACCAACTCGTCGTCCTGGATATAAGCCAGCGCCTTTTCCAGGGTCATGCGGATCGGCGGCGTCAGGCGGACCGCTTCGTCCTTCGAGGTGGTGCGGATATTGGTGAGCTGTTTGCCCTTGAGCACGTTGATCACCAGATCGTTGTCGCGCGTGTGCTCGCCGACAATCATGCCGTTGTAGACCTTCCAGCCCGGCTCGATCATCATCGGGCCGCGGTCTTCCAGATTCCATAAAGCGTAGGCGACAGCTTCGCCCTTGTCGTTTGAGATCAGCACGCCGTTGCGGCGGCCCTGGATCGGGCCTCTATGCGCCTCGTAGGAATGGAAGATGCGGTTCATGATCGCGGTGCCGCGCGTATCGGTGAGCAACTCGCCCTGGTAGCCGATCAGTCCGCGCGTCGGCGCGTAGAACACCAGACGCACGCGGCCGCCGCCGGACGGCTTGAGCTCGATCATCTCGCCCTTGCGCTCGGACATCTTCTGCACGACGACGCCGGAGTGGACTTCATCGACGTCGATCGTGACCTCCTCGATCGGCTCTTCCAGCTCGCCGGCTTCGTTGCGGCGGAGCAGAACCTTCGGGCGCGACACGGAAAGTTCGAAACCTTCGCGGCGCATCTGCTCGATCAGAATGCCGAGTTGCAATTCGCCGCGGCCGGCGACTTCCATGGCGTCCTTGTCGTCGCTCTCGCGCACGCGCAGCGCCACGTTGCCTTCGGCCTCGCGTAGCAGGCGGTCGCGAATCATGCGGCCGGTGACCTTGGTGCCTTCGGTGCCGGCAAGCGGAGAGTCGTTGACGCGGAAGGTCATGGCCAGCGTCGGCGGATCGATCGGCTGGGCCGGGATCGGCGTCTCCACCGACGGGTCGCAGATCGTCATGGCGACGGTTGCGTTCGGCAATCCCGCCAGGGCGACGATGTCGCCGGCTTCGGCTTCCTCCAAGGGCACGCGTTCGAGACCGCGGAAGGCCAGCACCTTGGTGATGCGGCCGGTTTCGACCAGCTTGCCTTCGCGGTCGAGCACTTTCACGCTCTGGTTCGGCTTCACCGAGCCGGACGTGATGCGGCCGGTGATGATGCGGCCGAGGAAGTTGTTGGCTTCGATGATGGTGCCGAGCAGGCGGAACGGGCCGTCTTCGACGACCGGCGCCTTGACGTGGCTCAGCACCAGGTCGAACAGCGGCTGCATGCCGTCGTCGTGAGAGCCTTCGAGCGAGGTCGCCATCCAGCCTTGTTTGGCGGAGCCGTAGAGAATCGGAAAATCGAGCTGCTCATCGGTGGCGTCGAGCGCGGCGAAGAGGTCGAACACTTCGTTGATGACTTCGACCGGACGGGCGTCGGGACGGTCGACCTTGTTGATGACGACGATCGGCTTGAGGCCCATGCGCAGCGCCTTGGAGACCACGAACTTGGTCTGCGGCAGCGGACCTTCGGCGGCATCGACCAACACCAGCGCGCCGTCGACCATATTCAGAATGCGCTCCACCTCGCCGCCGAAGTCGGCGTGGCCGGGGGTGTCGACGATGTTGATGCGGGTGCCCTTCCATTCGACCGAGGCGGCCTTGGCGAGGATGGTGATGCCGCGCTCGCGCTCGAGGTCGTTGGAATCCATTGCGCGCTCGACCTGGCGTTCGTTGGCGCGGTAAACGCCCGATTGCTGCAGCAGCCGGTCGACCAGGGTTGTCTTGCCATGGTCGACGTGCGCGATGATGGCGATGTTGCGAATGTTCATGTGAGTTCCAGAAACCAAGCGCGGGCCCAAATGGGCCCGCGACTCTATTGCGGCGCAATATAGTCACGAAACGACCGGAAGCAACCGCTGACTGAGGTTTGCGGCGGAATGAGGTTAAGCGCCAGACGAGCGGAACTAGCCGAATTTCGGGTCCAGCGTTTTGGCCCATAGCGCGTGGTCGTCGACATCCTTGAGGGTGACCGTCATTTGCTGGCTGGCGCCGTCGATGGCGATATGCCCGAAAAACTGCATGCCTTCGCTGGGCGGCAGGTTCAGGCCCTGCTCCTTGGTGGGCACCTTCATATAGGCGATCTGCGGACCGAAGGTCTTGTCGAGCCGGTTGGGCCCGAACGTGCCGGAATGGATGGGGCCCGACACGAATTCCCAGAACGGCTCGAAATCCTGGAACGCCGCCTTGTTGGGATCGTAATAATGCGCGGCGGTGTAATGCACGTCGGCGGTGAGCCAGACGGTGTTCTTCACACCTGCCCGTTTCATGAACGACAGCAGATCGGCGATTTCGAGTTCGCGGCCGAGCGGCGGCCCGTCGTCGCCCTGGGCCACGGCTTCGACGCCCCAGTTGCGCGCCGTGTCGTAGACCACCAGAAGGCTGAGGGGCATGTCGGCGGCGATCACCTTCCAGGTGGCGCGCGAATTCTGCAGTTCCTGCTTCAGCCAGGCGAGTTGCACAGGACCGAGGAAATACGAATTCGGTCCATAGCTGGTGTCCCTGTCCTCGCCGTTCGGACCGCGGTAGCTGCGCATGTCGAGCATGAACACGTCGAGCAGGGGGCCGTATGAGATTTTACGGTAGACCCGGCCCGGCTCGACCTGGGTTTCGCGCAGCGGCAGGTATTCATGGAAGGCGCGGCTCGACCGGGCGGCCAGAATGAGCGAATTCTTCTCGACGTATTTTTTCGCGACCAGTTCGGCGCGGGTCATGGGTTCGCCCGGCCACCAATTATTGAACACCTCGTGGTCGTCCCATTGCGAGAAAATCGGAATCTCGGCGTTGAACGCAAGCGCGTTCTTGTCGAGCAGATTATATTTGTAGTTGCCGCGAAACTCGGCCAGCGTTTCGGCCGGCTTCGATTTTTCTTCCGTCACGATGTTGCGCCAGATCTGGCCGTTCGGCATTTTCTTCTCGGCCTCGATCACGCCGTCGGCGTAGATGTTGTCGCCGTTGTGAATGAAGAAATCCGGACGGTTCCTGAGCATGGTCGCGTAAGTGCGCATGCCGCCGCGCGACTCGTCGATGCCCCAGCCTTGGCCGGCGGTGTCGCCCGACCACACGAAGCTGACCGAGCGCCTGTCGCTCGGCGCCGTGCGGAAGCGCCCGACCTGCGGCTCGCCGACGATGGTCGGCGACGACAAATCCTGGAAACGAATGCGGTAGAAAATGTCCTGGCCCGATGGCAGTCCGTCGATCAGGGCCTTGGCGGTGAAATCGCTTTCCGGCAGCGCATCGACATAGGCGCCGGTGTGAAGTTCCTTGAAGCTTTCGGCCGTCGATATCTCGACCAGCATGCGCGAGGGGCGGTCGGCGCGGGCCCAGACTACGCCCGAGTCGAGCGAGATGTCGCCCGACTGCAAGCCGTGCGTAATCATCGGGCGGTCGTTGGCCCGGCTGACGAAAGGCGCGCCGATGCCGGCGGCGGCGGTAAGGGCCGCGGTTGCGGCGCCGGACGCAAGGAACCGGCGG
>DASWPX010000125.1:0-11935 GCA_036398395.1 Pseudolabrys sp.
GACAGCCGCAATTGCCTCGGTACGTCGGGAATGACACGCGGCTTCTTGCCGGCAACGGCTTTCGCAATCGCCGCGATGTGCGCGGGCGTGGTGCCGCAGCATCCGCCGACCACATTGACCAGCCCGGCCTCGGCGAACTCACCAAGCAATTCCGCCATATATTCGGGGCTCTCGTCGTAATAGCCAAATTCGTTCGGCAGCCCCGCGTTCGGATAGGCGCAGACAAAGGTATCGGCGATGCGGCCGATCTCGGCGATATGCGCGCGCATCTCCCTGGCGCCAAGCGCGCAGTTCAGGCCGATGGTGACCGGGTTGGCGTGCCGCACCGCGTTCCAGAACGCCGCCGGCGTCTGGCCCGACAGCAGACGGCCCGAGCGGTCGGTGATGGTGCCCGAGATCATCACCGGCACGTCAATCTTGCGTTCGTCGCAAGCCTCCACGATGGCATAGATCGCCGCCTTGGCGTTGAGGGTGTCGAAGATCGTTTCGATCAGCAGCAGGTCGGCGCCGCCGTCGAGCAGGCCCTTGATCTGCTCGCTGTAGGCCACGCGCAACTGATCGAAGCTGACGGCGCGGAAGCCGGGGTTCGAAACGTCCGGCGAGATTGACGCTGTGCGGTTGGTCGGGCCTAAAGCGCCGGCGACGAAGCGGCGGCGGCCGTCTTCTGTTTCCGCAGCCGCTGCGGCGGCACGTGCCAGTGTCGCGCCGGCGACGTTCAATTCGTAGGCGACGCCTTCCATGCCGTAATCGGCTTGAGCAATGGTCGTCGAGGAAAACGTGTTGGTGGAAACGATATCGGCGCCGGCGCGGAAATAGGCCAGGTGAATGTCGCTCACCGCGTCCGGCCGGCTCAGGTTCAACAGATCGTTGTTGCCCCGCACCTCGCGGTTCCACGCGTCGAAGCGCGCGCCGCGGTAGCCATCCTCGTCGAGCTGTAGTGCCTGGATCATGGTGCCCATGGCGCCGTCGAGCACCAGGATGCGCTGGCGCATCGCCAGAATGAACGCTTCGCGCGTCATTACGCCGCCTCCTGCGTCACGGGGCGTAAGCCGAGCAAATGACAAATCGCGTAGACAAGATCGGCACGGTTCATGGTGTAGAAGTGGAAATTCGTGACGCCACGGTCGACCAAATCCAGCACCTGCTCGGCCGCGACCGAAGCCGCGATCAGCCTGCGCGTCACCGGATCGTGATCGAGGCCGTGGAAACGCTCGGCCAGCCAGGCCGGCACGCTGGCGCCCGCGCGCGCGGCGAAACTGTTCGCCGCCTTGAAATTCTGCACCGGCAGGATACCCGGCACGATCGGGATATCGATGCCGCGCGCGCGTACGAGGTCGAGATAGCGAAAGTAAAGATCGTTCTCGAAAAAGAACTGCGTCATGGCGCGGCCCGCGCCGGCGTCGACCTTGGCCTTGAGCATGTCGATGTCGGCATCCACGCTCGGGCTGTCGGGATGTTTTTCCGGATAGGCCGACACCGAGACTTCAAAATCGCCGACGCGCTTGATGCCGGCGACCAAGTCGGCGGCATTCTGATATCCACCGGGATGCGGCGCGTAGCGCTCGCCGGCGCCGCCCACCGGATCGCCGCGCAACGCCACGATATGGCGCACGCCGGCTTGCGCGTATTGCCGCACGATGGCGTCGACCTCGTCGCGGGTCGCCGCGACGCAAGTCAGATGCGCGGCCGGGATTAGCGTCGTTTCGCTGAGAATGCGTTTGACGGTGGCGTGCGTGCGTTCGCGCGTGGTGCCGCCGGCACCGTAAGTGACCGAGACGAAATTCGGGGCCAGCGGCGCCAGGCGCTCGATCGACTCCCACAGGATTTTCTCCATCGCCTCGTCCTTGGGCGGGAAAAATTCGAACGACACGTCGATGCGGCGGCCGGCACCGAGGGCAAAGCGGCTGGCGCGCAAGGCGCTGTTCATTACGCCACCTCGCGCTTGGCCGGCGTCGCCATCAGCGCGCGGGCGTCGCGCGCCAGCCACAGTGACACCGCGATCTTGCCTTCGGTGCCTGGTTCGGGCTTGAGACTCTTGTGCATGACGGGCTCGAGCGCTGCCGCCGTCATCCATTGCGTCACCGTCTCGGGCGAAAAACCGAGCCGGCGATGCGCGTGCTGCTCGCGGAGGAATTCCAGTTCGTGCGGCGCGAAGTCCACCACCAGCAGGCGCCCGCCCGGCCGCAACACGCGCGCCGCCTCCTTAATGGCGCGCGCGCCGTCGTCGAGGAAGTGCAGCACCTGATGCAGGATCACCACGTCGAACGAGTCGTCGGCCAGCGGCAAATCGTAGATGTCGCCCTGCCGCACGCTGCAATGTTTCAGGCCCGCGCGCTCCAGCCGGTCGCGCGCCAGCAACAGCATGTCGAGCGACAGGTCGAGGCCGAGCCCGCGCTCGATCTCGGCGCCGAACAATTCGAGCATGCGGCCGGTGCCGGTGCCGAGATCCAAAAGCGACCTGAACGGCTTGTCGGCGAGCGCCTTGCGGATCGCCTCTTCCACCGCGGCGTCGGCCGCGTGCAGTTTGCGGATGCGGTCCCATTCGGCGGCATGGGCCCGGAAATAGGCCTGCGCCGCGGCAGCCCGCGCGGCACGCACGGCGGCAAGCTTTTCGCGGTCGCGGGAGACCGTCGGATCGGCCGGATTGAGCCGGTCGAGTAGCGCGCGCGCGACTTCGGCGCCGCCGCCGCGCTCGGCCAGCCGGTAGAAGGCCCAGGTGCCCTCGCGGAAGCGGTCGATCAGCCCGGCCTCCGCCAGAAGCTTGAGATGGCGCGAGATGCGCGGCTGCGACTGGCGCAGGATGTCGGTCAGGTCGGACACGGTCAGCTCGGCTTCACCCAGGAGCGCCAGCATGCGCAGCCGCGTGACCTCGCCGGCCGCCTTGAGGGCGGCGTTGAGCGCATCGAAGCCAAGTTGGGTATTGTCGCTCATGGCAAACCTAACGGAACAAGGTATGGGCCAGTTCCCACTACATAAAGATATCTTTATACGTCGATTTCGGTGGCGGCAAGGCCGGCCGCCGCAAAGGATAGCGACATGAGCACGAAAGAATTCGGCGTCTGGGAGGGCGAAAAGACCGTCGATCTGCCCGCGCAAACCGATGCCGGCCTTTATTTCATCGGCCGCATACGCACCCCCTGGAAAGCCCGCAAGGACTGCCCGAAGAACGCCCGTGAATCCGACGCGGTCTGCACCGTCCAGATCGATCCGCGCTGGGCCGAGGGCCTCAAGGACGTGGCGACCTGCAGCCACCTGGTGCTGCTCTACTGGATGGACAAGTCGCCGCGGAACCTCGTGCTCCAGGTGCCCGGCCGGCACGCCGGTACCCAGCGCGGCACTTTCGCGCTGCGCTCGCCCGCCCGCCCCAACCCGATTGCCATGAGCGTGGTGCGGCTCATCGAGGTCGAGGGCGCGACGTTGTCCGTGGTCGGCCTCGACTGCCTGGACGGCACGCCGCTTCTGGACCTCAAGCCCTATTTCGCCTCAACCGACAGCGTCCCGGACGCCGTGGTTGGCTGGAGGCAGAAGGATTAAGGCGGGACGCGATTCCGGCCATTTGTTCCAGGCCCTCGCAAACATATGACCGCCCGCTGGCTGGAACCATTGAACCTCGCCGGCGCTTGCCTTGACGAATGATGGCGAGCAAGCCGCCGGAGAGTCCCATGTCTGTGAAATCCTGTTCCACCTTGGCCGCCCTGATCGCCGCCGCCGCATTGTCCTGCGGAGCCGCACAGGCGCAGTCGCGTCTCGCCTTTAACCAGGCTTCCGCGCCGCAATACGCCCCAAACGTTCCGGAAGACGCCACCGACGACGCCCAGCTCGATCCCCGCCTGCAACGCCAGATCGTGGACTACGGCACTAACGAAGCCGCCGGCACCGTCGTGATCGATACCGCGCATACATACCTCTATCTCGTGCTCGGCTCCGGCAAGGCAATGCGCTACGGCATCGGCGTCGGCCGCGAAGGCTTCACCTGGTCCGGCGTGCAGAAAATCGCGCGCAAGGCCGAATGGCCGGATTGGTATCCGCCGCAGGAAATGATCGCACGCCAGCCTTATCTGCCGCGCATGACCGCAGGCGGCCCGGGCAATCCGCTCGGCGCGCGCGCCATGTATCTTGGCAACAGCGAATACCGCATCCACGGCACCAACAATCCCGATACCATCGGCAAACAGGTATCGAGCGGCTGCATCCGGCTCACCAACGAAGACGTGACCGATCTCTACGACCGCGTGCAACTCGGCGCCAAGGTGGTGGTGTTGCCGGCGTCGCTGCCCGCGACCGTCGCGCAGGCGCCGGTCCGCCAGATCGAATCGCAGCCGATGTTGCTGACGTCATCTTACGCACCCGAGACCCGCGCCGAACGGACGTGGTCGAGCATCAGCACGGCCAACCGCTACTAATTTTTCTGGACTGAACCTCCCCCAACCCTGCCCGGCCATCGCGCCGGGCAATTTTTTTGGCGGATCAAGCGGCCGGGACGGCTTGCGGCTCTTCCATATCGAGCAGGCCGGCCAGCACCGTCGTATCGGTCGCGGTGCGCACCTGCATCAGTTCTTCGCGGCCGCGGATCGCCACTTGCGTCAGCGGCAGCATGTCGGCGGCCAGTCCTGCGGCCTTGAAGGTCTGTTCGGAAATCACGACCTGGCAATTCAAACTCTTGGTCATGTCCTGCAAGCGCGCGGCGACGTTAACGGGGTCGCCGAGCGCGGTGAACACCGTGTGGTCGCGAAATCCGATATCGCCGACGATGACATCGCCGCCGTGAATGCCGATGCCGAACTGTATCGGATCGCGCAATTCGTTGACGAACTGGTAATTCATATGTTCGACGTTGGCGGCGACATTGGCCGCGGCGCGCATGGCCTGCCGCGACGCGGTCCGCGGATCGGTATCGAGACCGAACAGCGCCAGCATGCCATCGCCGACGAATTGGTTCGGCTGGCCGCCGGCGTCGAGCACCGCCTGCGACGCCGCGCCGAGAAAACGGTTGATCAGGAATATGATGTCGAAGGGCAGCCGCTCCTCGGCCAGCATGGTCGAGCCGCGCATATCGACGAACATGCTGACGACGTAACGCTCCTCGCCGATATTGACGCGCTGCCGGTTGCGGACAAAGCCGGCGCCGACGTTCGAAGGCAGCAGCGGAATGACGGCGACGTCGGTCTGCGGCCGCAACTGGCAGGCCAGCCGGATGGCGGGATTGCCGCTGACGCCGACGCGCGACAGCACGAAGGCCTCGCGTCCCGACGGCCGCGGCAGGCCGCCACGGTCGCTGACGACGCGGACGCGGCAGGTCGAGCAGCGCGCGCGGCCACCGCAGACGCTGGCATGCGGCACCTTGAATCGAAGGCTGGTTTCCAGAACGCTCAGGCCCTTGGGCGCGCGCACTTGCCGATCCGGATAGGACACCATGAAAGTCCCCCGGGCGCGTTCGCGCAACGAGCGCACACCGCGCGCGGCAAAGACCAAAAGAATTGCGCCGGCATAGCCAATCGGAAAATAAAACAGCATGATTTTGTCGAGCTCGGCGCGTTGCGCCGGCGTTACCGGGCGCAAATTTTGCGCGCGCCATTCCGGTTGCTTCGCAAGCTCAATGACCTCTCGCGCGCCATGATCGGCGCCGATCATTGCCAATGGCGGCATCAGCACCGCGACTGCCAGCAGATAGGGTGCCGCCCAGGTGAAAAACGGCTTCATCCGCAGCCAGAAATAAAGTCCGATGCAGGCATGCGTCCAGGCCACCGTCAGCAGCGCAAACTGCACCAAGATCATGTACTGTCGCAGCGCCCAGTAGCCGAACATCGGCGTTGCGTAATTCACGGGATTGCGGTCGAACAAAAATCCGGCCAGGCGCTGACTTCCGAAATGATTGGCGAGCAGAAGCGGGATGCTTAAGCCCAGCACGAGTTGTGCGATCTCCGGTCCGGCAAAACGAAAATGCCGGCGCTGATAAAGCGCCCACAGCCCCAGCGAAAAATGGACGGCGCCGGCCGTATAGAGCGTGAAATTTACGGCCGGAATTCGCCACCACCAGATGTGGAGCTGCAACCACCACTCCATGGTGGCGTAAGAAATATTGCCAAGCGCGTGATTGAAGAAATGCGAGAAGATGTAGCTAAACATAACCAGGCCGCAGACGATGCGCACCTGCCGCACGCCGATGCCGCGCAGCCACCGCACGTCCAGGATCGCCGTTGCCCCAAGCGTCATGCAAGCAATGATACGTGGCGGCGGGCAGCACCCGCAACGGGTCTAGCTACCGGATCGGCGGCGCGTAGAGAATACCGCCCGCATTCCACAACTGATTGAGGCCGCGCGGGATGCCGAGCTTGGAGCCCGTGCCGACATTGCGCTCGTAGACCTCGCCGTAATTGCCGACGCGGCGGATGATGCGCACCGCCCAATCGTTGGTCAGCCCGAGGCCCTCGCCGTATTCGCCGTCGGTGCCAACAAAGCGCATGACATCGGGCTTCTTGGACTTGAGCGCCTGGTCGATGTTTTTCGAGTTGATGCCGAGCTCCTCGGCATTGAGCATGGCAAACAGCGTCCACTTCACGATCAGCAGCCAGTCGTCGTCCTTCTGCCGCACCACCGGAGCCAGCGGCTCCTTCGAGATGACATCCGGCAGGATGGTATGGTCGCCGGGCTTGACCAGTTTCTGCCGCAGCGCGTAGAGCTGCGACACGTCGGCGGTCAGCGTGTCGCATTGCCCTGACTCATAGGCCTTGAACACGTCGTCGACCTTGGCGAATTTGAAATCCTGATACTTGATGTTGTTGGCGCGGAAATAATCGTCGAGATTGAGCTCGGTGGTGGTATCGAGCTGAACGCATACTTTGCTGCCCCCGAGTTCCAGCGCGGAGTCGATCTTGCGAGCCTTCGGCACCATGAAGCCCTGGCCGTCATAATAAGACACGCCGGCGAAATGCAGCGCATAGTCGGTCTCGCGCGAAATCGTCCAGGTCGAATTGCGCGCCAGCACGTCCACCTTGCGCTTCTGCAACTCGGCGAAGCGCTCCTTGGCGTCGAGCGGAATGAATTTGACCTTGCCCGGATCGTCGAAGATCGCCGCGGCGATGGCGCGGCAGAAATCGACGTCGAAGCCCGACCAGTTGCCTTGCGCGTCGGCGCTGGAGAAGCCCGGCAGCCCGGTATTGACGCCGCAATAGACCGCGTCGCGGCGGATCGTGCGCTTCAAGGTCTTGGTGTCGTAGCGGTCATAGGCGAAAGCGCCCGCCGCGACCGCGAGCGCGATGGCACAACCGATCAGCAGGCCGGTGCGGAAATCCAGCACGATATATTTTCGCCAGGCCGATTTCGCCGGTGTTTTGCGCACGCGTTTGGCCATGTCACAACCCCGGCTGCTGGCGGACCACCACTTTGGTGCCGACCGGAATGCGTTCGTAGAGATCGATCACGTCCGGGTTGACCAGGCGGAAACATCCCGACGACACGGCCGTGCCGATGGTCTGCGGCGCGTTGGTGCCGTGGATGCGATAGACGGTGTTGCCGAGATAAAGCGCGCGAGCGCCCAACGGATTGCCCGGCCCGCCCGCCATGAAGCGCGGCAGATAAGGCTGGCGCTCGATCATCTCCGGCGGCGGCACCCAATCCGGCCACTCCTGCTTGCGCGTGATGCGCAACAGGCCCTGCCATTGGAAACCGTCGCGGCCGACGCCGATGCCGTAGCGGATGGCGCGGCCGCCGGGCTGCACGACATAAAGGAACCGCTCGGACGTCTGCACGATGATGGTGCCGGGCGCCTCGGTGGTTTGGAAAAACACCATCTGGCGGGCGAACTCGGGCGGCAGTTCCTCGTCGGCCGCGTCCGGGATCACGCCGGGCTGGTCGCCCTTATCGACCTGCGCCAGCGCGCGCGGCGCCGGCAGCACGAACAGGCTTACGACGAGAGCACAGAAACAGAGGCGGATCAGCTTCATGGCATCCGGTTCCCGTTTTGGAACAGTCATCAAATCCGACTCACGCTGCGGCGGCAAGCGCCCTGCCGCGTCCGGCTCTGCCAAACTGTCACAAATTGGCAGCATACATATTAAATCTTGGATCGGCAGCGCGCGGATCGATGCTGCGCGGAGAGTTTGCCTGTAAACTTTCCGCGCCGGTGGGGGGTTTTGAGTTTGTTGCGTCGTAGCGTCGGAGTCGATGCTTTCGAGTTGTCGTTCGCGGAACGGCTTTTCCGCCACGCCAAACTCATCTGTATTGCCCTTGCCGCTTTGGCGCTCACAATCGGCAGCCTCGATCTCATGAACATGCCCTTGCTCAAAGCGGCGGGCAAATATCTGCGCGACGACCAGCAGCGCCGGATGGCGCTGTCGTCATCGCAGGCGATGACGCAGGATGCGCCGCGCAATTCCCCGCCCTTGCTGCAACTTGCAAGCTACCGCCCCGGCGGACTGCCCGCGCTTGAAATAGCCACGGCGTCAATACCGCCAAGCGCAGCGACGCCCCGCCTGCCCTCACCGAGCGAGCGGCTGCATCTCACGGGGCCGGAACTTGCCAAGGCCGAGCGCTGCCTCGCCACCGCAATCTATTTCGAAGCGCGTGCCGAGCCGGTTCGCGGCCAATCGGCGGTCGCACAAGTCATCATGAACCGCGTGTTCTCGGGGTACTTTCCGGACGACGTGTGCGACGTCGTCTACCAGAGCGCTCACCAGCGCTGTCAGTTCTCCTTCGCATGCAGCCCCAGGCGCAAGGTGATCCATGAGCGCGGCGCCTGGGCGCGCGCCAGCCGGATCGCGGCGCGAACGCTCGGCGGCGACATCTACGACCCCACCCTGGGCGCATCGACGCACTTTCACGCGGTCTATTTGCATCCGGACTGGGTGCATGAAATGCGCAAAATAGTTCGCTACGGCAGCCACACTTTCTACCGGCCCGTGGCCTGGGCCCAGAGTGCCGGCGAGGCGCTCTGGGGTACCGCCGCGATGGAACAGAACAAAGCCAAGGCGAAGTAGCCCGCCCTCGCGTCCTCCACCGCCGCGCGGTTGTTCTGCGGCTCGATTGCGGGCTATACCCTGCTCCCATTCTTAAAGGACAGGGCAATGCGAATTGCGGCCATGGCGGCGGGCGCGGTCGGCGGTTATTTCGGCGCGCGGATGGCTGCGGCAGGCCACGATGTGTTCTTCATCGCGCGCGGCGCCAATCTCGAGGCCATCAGGAAGAACGGCCTGACCATCGAGAGCGTGCATGGCGACCTGCACCTGCCCAAGCCCAACGTCACCGACGATCCGGCTTCGATCGGCCCGGTCGATATCGTGCTCTTTGCCGTCAAACTCTGGGATACCGAGAAATCCGCCGAACTGACCAAGCCGCTGGTCGGACCGAAAACCCGCGTCATTACCTTGCAGAACGGCGTCGACAGCGTCGAACGGCTGGCGCCGATCCTCGGCCCCGAGCACGTCATCGGCGGCGTCACCTATGTCGTAAGCGTGATCGCGCGCCCCGGTGTCATAAAGCAGACCAGCCCGTTCCAGACGATCATATGCGGCGCCAGCGGCGGCCGGCCGGACGCTCCGCTGCAAGCCTTCGTCGATGCCGCCAAGGCCGCCAACATCGTCATCAGCAGCTCCGACAATATCGAGCGCGACCGCTGGCAGAAGTTCATCTTCCTGTCGGCCACGTCCGGTGCGACCGCCGTCACCCGCATGCCGATGGGGCCAATCCTGGCCGACCCCGACACCCGCGCATTGTTCAGGAACATCATGTCCGAAACCCTGGCGGTCGGCCGCGCCGCGGGCGTCGCGCTCGATGCGGGCTATGCCGACGAACGCGTGGCATTCGCCGATCGGAACGTAACGCCGACCATGAAGGCTTCGATGGCCAACGATCTCGACCGCGGCAACCGGCTGGAGTTGGATTGGCTCGCCGGACAGGTATGCAAACTTGGACGGCAGTACGGGGTGGCGACACCTGTTAACGACACCATCTATGCGGCGCTAAAGTTGCACCGCAGTGGAAAGCCTCAATAATTCCGCGGTGCCGAACAAAATTACGTATTTTTTATTCTAGGCCGCCCCGCTAGTATGGGGTAAAGAAACGGGTAAAAGCGCCCTGGGAGGGGACAGTCTTGTTCGTAACTTTGCTCAAAAAACGGGATTTTTATGCCGGCGGGATCATGACCCTGCTGGGCGCCGGCGTCACGCTCAACGCCATGAGCTATAACACCGGCACGCTCATGCACATGGGGCCCGGCATGTTCCCCTTCATTCTCGGCATGACGCTCACCTTCGTTGGCGTGCTAATTTTCGGCACCGCGGTGGTGACGCCGCTCGGCGAAGACGAACGCATCCTTCCAGTCAACAAGGAATGGCTCGGCTGGGGTTGCATCTTGGCCGGCCCGGTCTTCTTCATCGTGCTCGGCCATTATTTCGGGATGGCGGCGGCGACCTTCTCCTGCGTTTTCGTTTCCGCCATGGGCGACAACCAGGCGACGGTGAAGAGCTCGGCGCTGCTCGCGGCCTTCATCACGGTGCCGGGCTGCTTCCTGTTCACCTACGTCCTGCAGCTTCCGTTTCCCCTGTTCAGGTGGGCGTTCTAAATGATTGGCCAGGCATTCACCGACCTCTGGTATGGCTTCGGCGTCGCCTTCGAGCCGCACAATCTCATGTGGTGCTTCATCGGCGTGCTGGTCGGCAACATGGTCGGCGTGCTGCCGGGCATGGGCCCGCTCGCCACCATCTCGATCCTGCTGCCGCTGACCTTCGGCATCAAGCCGGTCGGCGCCATCCTGATGCTGGCCGGCGTGTTCTACGGCGCGCAGTATGGCGGCGCGATCTGCTCGATTCTGCTCAATCTACCGTGTCATCCACCGCACGCGGTCACATGTCTCGACGGCTTCCCGCTGACCAAGCAGGGCCGCGGCGGCGCCGCGCTCGGCATCACGGTGATCTCGTCCTTCGTCGGCGCCTCCTGGGGCATCACCGAAATGATCTTCCTGTCGCCGATCCTGGTATCGGTGGCGCTAAAATTCGGGCCGGCGGAAATCTGTTCGCTGATGCTGCTCGGCCTGTTGGCCGGTTCGACGCTGGCGCGCGGTTCGCCGCTCAAGGGCGTCGCCATGACGATTTGCGGACTGCTGATCGGCATCGTCGGCAGCGACATCGAAACCGGCACGCCGCGTTTCACCTTCGGCATTCCCAATCTGTTCGACGGCGTCGAAATCGTGGCGCTGGCGCTCGGCCTGTTCGGCATCGCGGAGTTCATGAAGAGCATCAACCAACTCTCCGAGGTCGACACGAAATATACAAGCGTGAAGTTCAAGCATCTGCGCCCGACCCGGGACGAAATGCGCCGGGCCTGGCCGGCAATGCTGCGCGGCACGCTGATCGGCAGCCTCTGCGCGCTGATCCCCGGCACCGGTCCGACCATCGCCTCGTTCATCTCCTACGCGACCGAAAAGAAAATCTCCAAGACGCCAGAGAAGTTCGGCACCGGCATGATCGAAGGCGTCGCCTGCCCGGAAGCCTCGACGCACTCTTCGGTGCAGGGCGACTTCATCCCAACCATGAGCCTCGGCATCCCCGGCGACGCGGTGATGGCCTTGATCCTCGGCGCGCTGATGATCCAGGGCATCGTGCCCGGTCCGCAGCTCATCAGCGAGCATCCGGATATCTTCTGGGGCCTGGTGGCGAGTTTTTGGATCGGCAACATCATGCTGGTCGTACTCAACGTGCCGATGATCGGCATCTGGGTAAAGCTGCTGACGATCCCCTACCGCTAACTCTATCCAAGCGCGATGTTCTTCGTCTGCATCGGCGTCTACTCGACCAACAACGACATGTTCCAGGTCGGTGAGACCGTCGTCATCGGGGCGATCGGCTATCTCCTGCTGCTGATCGATTTCCATCCGGCGCCGGTGCTGCTCGGCTTCGTGCTGGGACCGCGCTTCTAGGAAAACTTCCGCCGCACTATGCTT
>DASWPX010000126.1:0-6378 GCA_036398395.1 Pseudolabrys sp.
CACCGGACAGGAATTTCTGCAAGATCGCGCGGCCCGAGCTGTCGTAGTACAACCCGTCGTCGCCTCCATAGAAGGGCCGCACGCCGCCGAGAAAACTGCCGTCGTCGATGGCGATGACCGCGACCGACAGGCCGATCAGGATCAGCGGCAGGATCAGAGCGCGCACTCTGAAACGCATCAGCGCCAGCACAAGGCCACCCGCCGCGACGATTGCCAGCGCGCCACTGGCGAATTGCAGCCACCATACGGGCCACGGCGGCGTCAGCCGCATCGCGAGAGTGTCGGGCCTGATGGCAACGCCAAAGATGCGCCGGCCGGCGTCCGCCGGTTCGATGGTGCGGCAGCCGTCGCCCGTCCACAGCGAAAACTGCTCGCCGGAGCCTTCCCACATCAACTCACCGCGCCAGCACAATTCGCCGCCCGCAAAAGCCGCCGGCAGGCGGATCGCCTCGAACCAAGGCATGGTGAGATGCCAGCGATGCAGGCCCATCCAGAAGCGCCGGTCGCGCTGGGTGCGCTGGACGTCGCTTGCCGGGTACCAGTTGTAGCGAACCTCGTTGATGAAGCCGAGCCGCAGCCAGACCGGGTCGCTGAAGTCAATTCCGGTCACCGCGCGCGATAGATCGGATTTGTGAAGAACGCCATCGGCGGAAAAAGCAAAGGCCCGATCCGGGAAGCCGCCATTCACCCAGCAGCCGTCGACGGTCGCGCCGCATCGCCTGGCCGGCGGATATTGCTTGTCGAATTCATCCGCGAAATGGCGATAGACCTGCGGCGGCAGTTTTTGCTCAAGAACGCCGCCCGGCAGAAACACATTATGTCCCTCGTCGAGGCGCGGCGGCGACAGCCAGATCTGCCCGCCGATGGCGACGGCGGCGATCGCCAGCGTTGCCAGCCAGGCGCGCCCGCTGGTCCTCACCTCGCCGGTGAAAATGACGACCGCCAGCAAAACCAGCAGCGCGTACCAGCCGGCATCGTTGACCGGCAGTCCGAGCACGGCGATGCATAGAACAAGCGCGGCGAATCTGCGCCAACCGGCGCCCGAAGGCTCTGCATCGTCAGACGTCGTCGTCATAGGGCCTTGCGTAGCATGGCGATTTGGCCCAAATCCATGCCGCGCCAAAGGGTTTTCCATTTATTCGGCCAGGGCTTCGAGACCGTGATCCGTCTGGGCATCGTCGGCAGCAATTACGGACGCAACGTCCAACTGCCCGCGTTCCGCGCCGATGCCCGCTGCGAGGTGGTGGCGCTGGCCGGCAGCGACGCGGCGCGCACCGCTGAACGCGCCCGCGAAGCAGGCGTGCCGAAAGCCTATGGCGACTGGCGCGCTTTGGTCGAGGACCCCGACGTGCAGGCAGTCGCCATCGCCACGTTGCCGAGCCTGCAGGCGCATGTCGCCGCCGAGGCGCTCGCACTCGGCAAGCCGGTCTTCGCCGAGAAGCCGATGGCCGCCGACCTTGCCAATGCGCGCTCGATGCTCACGCAAGCCAAACTGAGCGGCCTGCCGACCATGATCGATTTCAATTTCCACCAGATCCTGAGCTGGCAGCGCGCCAAAGCGATGCTCGCCGAAGGCCGCATCGGCGCCTTGCGCCATGTCGCGGTGCATTGGCATGTCGAGAGCCGCGCCATCCAGCTGCGCATGCGCAATTGGAAAACCGTCGGCGGCGAGGACGGAGGGGGCGTGGTCGGCAATTTCATCAGCCATTGTTTCCATTATCTCGAGTGGTTCTGCGGGCCCATTTCGGGCCTGTCGGCGCGTATCTCCGGTCTGCCGGACGACCGGGAAACCGAAACCACCGTAGCGATGGCCATACAGTTCAAGTCCGGACAGTTGGCAAGCCTGTCGATGAGTTGCGCGTCTTATCTCGGCAGCGGCCACCGCATCGAATTTTTCGGCGAGGACGGCACGCTGGTGCTGCATAACCGGACCGCGGATTATATGCGCGGCTTCGAATTGTCCTATGCCAGGCGCCCGGGTGCTTTCGAGCACGTCGCGGTGGACGACCCCACCGATGCGCAGTATTCCGACGGCCGCGTCGCGCCAGTGTCACGGCTAGCGAAATTATTCTTCGACGCCATCGAGAACCGCGTCTTGGCAACACCCGGCTTCGCCGAAGGCTACCGCGTGCAATGCCTGATCGACGCCGCGCGCCGCTCGCATGTCGAAGGCCGGTGGATCGACATGGAGAGCGCGTCATGAGCGGCCGCAAAATTCTCGTCACCGGTGGCAGCGGCTTCATCGGCTCGGCATTGGTGAAGGCTCTGGTGAAAGCCGGCGAGAAAGTCCGCGTGCTCGACGACAATTCGCGCGGCAGCCCGCGCCGCCTCGCCGGCATCGAAAAAGACATCGAATTCATCGCCGGCGACATTCGCGACGCCGCCGCGGTCGACAAGGCCGCCGCCGGCATGGACGAAGTGCACCACCTCGCCTTCGTCAACGGCACCGAATTCTTCTACAGCGCGCCCGACCTGGTGCTCGATGTCGGCGTGCGCGGCATGCTCAACGTCATCGACGCCTGCCGCAAGCACTCGATCGGCAACCTCGTGCTGGCCTCCTCTTCCGAGGTCTATCAGACGCCGCCGCATATCCCGACCGCAGAGGACGCGCCGCTGGTGGTGCCCGACGTGCTGAACCCGCGTTATTCCTACGGCGCAGGCAAATTAATCAGCGAAGTGATGGCGATCAATTTCGGCCGCAAATATTTCGAACGCGTGCTGATCTTCCGGCCGCACAATGTCTACGGTCCCGACATGGGCTTCGAGCACGTCATTCCGCAATTCGCGCTGCGCATCAAGAAACTCGGACCGCAGCAGCCCGCCAGCCGCTTGCCGTTCGAGATCCAGGGCAGCGGCCAGGAAACGCGCAGCTTCTGCTACGTCGACGACCTGGTCGCCGGCGTCATGATCATGCGCGATAAAGGCGAGCATCTCGGCATCTATCACATCGGCACCACCGAAGAGGTCTCGATGGCCGATCTGGCGCGGCGCGTCGCCGACTTGGCCGACAGTGAGATCGAGATCGTCCCCAGCAAGCCTGCCCCCGGCGGCACCATGCGGCGTTGCCCTGATATTTCGAAACTGGCCAAGCTCGGCTATAAGCCACGCGTACCGCTTAACGACGGCCTGGAACCGACGGTCGACTGGTACTGGCGCAACGCCGATCTGGCGCCGAAAGCTTGATGCCGAGGGAGATTTAGCCTTGCGCCCCACGAATGTCGCGCGCGGCGCCGGAACCGGCGCAAGCGTTCCGGTCGAATGCTGCCAGGTCTGCGGCTCGCTCGAACTCGATGACGTGCTGTCGCTCGGCTACATGCCGCCGGTCAACCAGATGGTGCCGATCGGCCAGGTGCCGCGCCAGCAGCCCTGGTTTCCGACCAATCTCCTGCATTGCCGCAACTGCGACCTGGTGCAGCTTGGCCTCGCCGTCGATCCGGTCATCATCTTCCCGCCGGAATATCCCTACACCAGCGGCACCACCAAATTGCTGCGTGACAATTTCGCCGAATTGCAGCGCGAAGCCTCCGCCATGCTGGGGCTGGGCGCCGACGACCTCGTTGTCGATATCGGCTCCAATGACGGCACGCTGGTGTCCAATTTCCAGAAAGCCGGCAATCGCGTGCTCGGCATCGAGCCGACCGATGTCGGCGACATCGCCAACAGCCGCGGCATTCCGACGCTCAAGCGTTATTTCGGCGCGGACGTGGCGCGCGAAGTCAAGGCCGAATACGGCCCAGCTCGCGTGGTCACCGCCGCCAATTGCTTCGCCCACATCGAAGACGTTCATGCCATCGTCGACGGCATCGTCGAGATGCTGTCGCCGGACGGCGTGTTCATTTCCGAATCGCATTACCTCATCGGCCTGCTCGACACGCTGCAATACGACACCGTCTATCACGAGCACCTGCGCTATTATTCGGTGGCGAGCCTCAAGCATCTTCTCGATATGCACGGCCTTGAAGTCTTCCATGCCCGGCCGATCCCGAGCCACGGCGGCTCGATCCGAGTCTATGCCGGACGGCATGGTGCTAATACCGTGCAGGACAGCGTGCGCCGCATGCTCTCGACCGAGCCGCGCGGCGAGGCCTTGTCCAAGCGGCTTGCCGATTTCAAGCGCGACGTCATGCTCTCGAAACTGCGCCTGTTGTCGATGCTGCGCGACCTCAAGGAAAAGGGCGCCCGCGTCGCCGGCATCAGCGCGCCGTCGCGCGCCTCGACGCTGGTCAACTATGTCGGCCTCGACGAAGCCATCATCGATTACGTCTGCGAAATCCCCGGCTCGCTGAAGATCGGCAAATGCATGCCGGGCACTGCGATTCCCGTGGTGGATGAGGGTAAATTGTTCGAAGACCAGCCCGATTGCGCAGTCATCTTCTCCTGGCACATCGCCGACGAACTCGCGCCCAAGCTCAGGGCCAAGGGCTTTCGCGGCCAGTTGATCACGCCATTGCCGGTGCCGCGGTTTCTCTAACGGCGTGATACAGTGACGCGATGACCGACTTCCCCAAGATCAAATCGCGCAGTGTCAGCAAGATTTCGCCCTGGATGGATATCATCGCGCGCGAGGTCGAATTCGCGCCGGGCGCCGCGCCGGAAATCTATCACGCGGTCGGCCAGCAGGATTACATCGCCATCGTCGCGTTGACGCCCGACGGCAAAATCCCGATCGTGCGGCAATACCGTCCGGCGCTGGAACGCTTCACCTGGGAATTACCGGCGGGCATGATGGAGAAAAACGAGGACGCCACAGCCTGCTGCCGGCGCGAGCTCCTGGAAGAGACCGGCTATCCGGCCGCCTCTGTGCACGCGCTCGGCACATTGGCGCCCTGCACCGCGCGGCTGTCGAACCGCATTCACTCGTTCTTTGCCGAAACCGGCGCGCGAGACGAGGCCCATAAACCCGAGGCCGGCATCGAACTGCGCCTGGTGACACCCGAGGCGCTGGCGGCGCTGATTTTGGCCGGGGAATTCGACCTGCAACTTCACGTCGGCGCTTTGCTGCTGGCCGGCATGCGCGGCTTCCTCGATCTGGGCGCTTTTGGACACGCCAAAGGCGTTTGATTTCGCTCAATGCCGCACCTTGGAATATGTCGAATCTTGCCTCGACAAACCCCCTGGAACCCTTCTAAAAAAGGCTCGGGCGAGATGTCGGGGCTGGAAGAATCGTATGGATTACAACGCTTATTTCGCCAACGCCCTGGAAAAGCTCCATGACGAGCGCCGGTACCGGGTGTTCGCCGACCTGGAACGTCTCGCCGGCCGGTTCCCCCACGCCCTTTGGCATTCACCGGACGGCCCGCGCGAGGTCGTGATCTGGTGCTCCAACGATTATCTCGGCATGGCGCAGCACCCCAAAGTGGTCGGCGCCATGGTCGAGGCGGCGGCGCGCATGGGTACCGGGGCGGGCGGCACCCGCAATATCGCCGGCACCAATCACCCGCTGGTCGAGTTGGAGCGCGAACTTGCCGACCTGCACGGCAAGAAGGCTTCGCTGGTCTTCACCTCGGGCTATGTCTCCAACCAGACCGGCATCCCGACCATCGCCAAGCTGCTGCCAAACTGCCTGTTGCTGTCAGACGCGCTCAACCACAATTCGATGATCGAAGGCGTGCGCCAGTCGGGCGCCGAGAAGCAGATCTGGCGGCATAACGACGTCGGCCATCTCGAGGAACTGCTCAAGGCCGCCGATCCGAAACGTCCCAAGCTGATCCTGTTCGAGAGCCTCTATTCGATGGACGGCGACGTGGCGCCGGTGCACGCGATCTGCGATCTGGCCGAGCGCTACGGCGCCATGACCTATGTCGACGAAGTGCACGCCGTCGGCATGTACGGCCCGCGCGGCGGCGGCATCGCCGACCGCGAAGGCGCGATGGCCCGCATCGACGTCATCGAGGGCACTCTTGCAAAAGCGTTTGGCTGTCTCGGCGGCTATATCGCCGGCAGCGAGCAGATGATCGACGCGGTGCGTTCTTATGCACCGGGCTTCATCTTCACCACCGCGCTGCCGCCGGCGATCTGTGCCGCCGCCACCGCCGCGATCAGGCATCTCAAGACCTCAACCTGGGAACGCGATCGCCATCAGGACCGCGCAGCGCGCGTCAAGGCCGTACTCAATGCCTCTGGCCTGCCCGTAATGCCGAGCGACACGCATATCGTGCCGGTGCTGGTCGGCGATCCGGAGAAGTGCAAGGCGGCCTGCGACATGCTGCTCGCCGAGCACGGCATCTACATCCAGCCGATCAACTATCCGACCGTGCCGCGCGGCATGGAACGCTTGCGCATAACGCCATCGCCTTATCATGATGACGCACTGATCGATCGCCTGGCCGAGGCTCTATCCGATGTCTGGGACCGGCTCGAATTGCCGACGCGCCAGCA
>DASWPX010000127.1:0-8807 GCA_036398395.1 Pseudolabrys sp.
AACACGCCGAAGTTCTGGCAGAACTGGACCAAGTTCGACTATCTCTATGTGCTCTTCACCGAGGACGAGGCGCCCAACCCGGACCCTTCGCGGTTGCGGTTGGTCGCAGACGGCGATCGCTTTCAGCTTTATCGCATCATAAAGTCGGAAAGCTCGAACCCGATTAAGCCCAAAACGTAAACTCCCAAAACTTGGATTGATGACAGTCTAGGCAGTTGGGGTGCTTGATAGTTTTCGCGCGCCCGATAATGTTGTCCGCATGACACTTCGTCCGCGCCGCAGCGTTCTTTATATGCCGGGCTCCAATGCCCGCGCCTTGGAAAAGGCCAAGACGCTTCCCGCCGACGGTGTCATCCTCGATCTCGAAGACTCGGTGGCGCCCGACGCCAAGGAAACCGCGCGTCAGCAGGTGGCTGGTGCCGTAAAGGCCGGCGGTTTCGGCGCTCGCGAAGTCTTCATTCGCACTAATGGCGTTGATACCGCCTGGTTTTCCGAAGACCTCACGGCAGCGGCACTGGCCGCGCCGGACGGCATCGTCGTGCCCAAGATTTCCTCGCCCGAGCAGTTGGAGACCATCGGTCAAAGGCTGTTCGACTTGGGCACCGATCAAAAAACGCGCATCTGGGCGATGATTGAGTCGCCGCAGGCAGTTTTTAACGTGCTCTCGATCGCCGCCTGCGCGCAGGATTCAGAAACCCGGCTCGCCGGCTTCGTCATGGGCACCAACGATATTGCCAAGGATACTCGCGCCCGCCAGGTACCGGGCCGCTGGCCGATGATTGGCTGGCTGATGAATTGCATCGCCGCCGCGCGCATCTACGGCATCGACATGCTGGACGGCGTCTACAACAATATCGGAGATGCTGAAGGCTTTGTGAAGGAATGCGAGCAGGGTCGGGACATGGGCTTCGATGGCAAGACTCTAATTCATCCCAATCAGATAGAGCCCTGCAATAAAGTGTTTTCTCCTTCGCCCGAGGAAGTGGCCTGGGCGCGCACCATGATCGGGGCCTTCGATCTGCCGGAAAATAAGACCAAAGGCGTCGTCTCGATCGATGGCAAGATGGTCGAGCGCCTGCATGCCGAGATGGCTCGGCGCACCGTCGCCATCGCCGACGCGATCGCGGCGCGTTAATTCAGCGGCAGCGTGTAGACGAAGACCGCGCCCTTGCCGAGGCCGCCGTGCAGACAATAAAGCGGACATTGTCAGGCGCGCCGTCCGACTGATACACGGCCTTGCCGTGATAGACCGTCGAGACAAATTGCGTTCCGACTTTGTCGGCGAACTTGTCTTCCTCGACATCGGCGCGCGTGATGTCGAATTTCTTGAATGCTGGGTTTTCCTGCTTGAATTTGACGGCCGCAAGCTTTTCGCAATCGCGCAAACCGTCCTCGGTCGACTTCTGCGCCAGCGCGGCCGGCACCGTGCAAAGCACGCACAGCAACGCCGCGAACGCGAACTTCGCGCTCAAAGTGTCATGCCCAAGGCCGCGCGGCCTTGGCCGTCTGCTCGTAGCTGACGATCTTGCTCTGCTTCTGCTTGGTCAGCCCGATGTCGTCGAGACCGTTGAGCATGCAGTGCTTGCGATGTTCGTCGATCTCGAACTTGATCATGCCGCCGTCGGGTCCGCGGATTTCCTGCTTTTCAAGATCGATGGAAAGCGTAGCGTTGGCACCGCGGTCGGCGTCGTCGAACAACTTTTCCAGATCCTCGGGCGAGACGCGGATCGGCAGCACGCCGTTCTTGAAGCAGTTGTTATAGAAAATATCGCCGAACGAGGTGGAGATCACGCAGCGAATGCCGAAATCCATCAGCGCCCAAGGCGCGTGCTCGCGGGAAGAGCCGCAGCCGAAATTGTCGCCGGCGACCAGAATCTTGGATTTGCGATAGGCCGGCTTGTTGAGCACGAAGTCGGGGTTCTCGCTACCGTCGTCCTTATAGCGCTGCTCGGAGAACAGGCCTTTGCCCAAGCCGGTGCGCTTGATGGTCTTCAGGTATTGCTTGGGGATCACCATGTCGGTGTCGACGTTGATGATCCGTAGTGGCGCGGCGACGCCCTCAAGCGTGGTGAATTTTTCCATGTCGCTGTTTCTACCCGTGATCTATGGCGGAAGGGTTTAGCCCGGAGCGCCACGCCGCGGAAGGCCTCAGTCGGTCGCCTCCTCGATGGCTGCTATCTCGTCGTCCGACAGGCCGAAATGATGGCCGATTTCATGAACCAGAACGTGGGTGACGATAGCGTCCAGGGTTTCCTCGTGTTCGGCCCAATAGTCGAGAATAGGGCGGCGGTAGAGCCAGACCATGTTGGGCAGCTGGCCGGAAACCTGACTCCCGGTCATGAACGGCAGACCGACGCCCTGGAACAGCCCGAGCAGGTCGAATTCGCTCTCGAGCTGCATGTGTTCGACCACCTCGTCGGTGGGAAAGTCCGCGACCTGAATGACCAGGTCGTCGCAAAGGCTGCGAAAGTCGCCGGGCAGACGGCCATAGGCCTCCGCCGCCAGCGCCTCGATGTCGCCCAGCGCCGGCGCCGAAGTGCCCCGCCAGTTGCCGGATTGGCCTGCCATGCCAAGGTTCTATGTGAAACCACAGGCGCCACCAAGCGGTTGACGCAATACCTGAAATAGGCGACCGTTAACCATACCCGATCAGTTCCAGGGCCCGAAAATGCGTAGAGTTGTCGCTGGATTAGCCTTTGCAGGGTTGGCATCGGCCCTGATGCTGGGCGCGATCGTGCCCGCGGCCGCGGAATTTTTCGGCTGCAATGACAGGCCGGGCCAGGTGCTCAGCTATGACGGCCATCGGGCCTATGCGAGCGCCCGCTACACTCATGAATTCGCCGCCCAATCGGCGCGGCCACGCGTCATGATTTATCCCCGCAGGACCAGGCTCAGCCAGAACTCGGTACGGCAATGCCGCGCCACGCTGGTCAAGGAATACCGCGTCAGCGGGACCGTGATCGTGCCCCGCACGACTTGCTGGTGGGAATAGCCCCGGACGGTCCGCCGGTCGCACAGATTGGCGAATGGAACGCGAGCGTGTTTCGGTAGTTTATAGACATATCACTAGTCGCGGGGGCGGCTGTGGAGGAGTAACGATGTCCAAGTTTATGAAGCTTTTTGCCGCGGCCTTTCTTGCGGCCGGCCTGATGGCGCTGACGCCCGTGGCGGCTTCGGCGCAACATCACGGTGGTGGGCACTGGCACGGCGGTGGCGGACATTGGCGTGGCGGCGGATTTGGGCCCGGTTTCGGCTGGGGCTATCCTTATTATTATGGCGGCCCTTACGCCTATGACGGCCCGAATTGCGGCTGGGTGCGCGCGTGGCGCGGCGGCCGGTATTATCGCCGCATCTGGCGCTGCTGGTAGCGCGATGTCGAGAATTGAAAAGGCCCGTCGCGAGACGGGCCTTTTTTATGTTTGGAATCTGAAAGCCGGCGCGGCGTTTATTTCCATTCCCGCACGTCGACAAAATGCCCGGCGATCGCGGCAGCCGCGGCCATCGCGGGCGAGACAAGGTGCGTGCGTCCCTTGTAGCCCTGACGGCCCTCGAAGTTGCGGTTCGAGGTCGAGGTGCAGCGTTCGCCCGGCTTGAGCTTGTCCGGATTCATCGCCAGGCACATCGAACAGCCCGGCTCGCGCCAGTCGAAGCCGGCGGCCTTGAAAATCTTGTCGAGGCCTTCGGCTTCCGCCTGCTCCTTCACGAGACCCGAGCCCGGCACGATCATGGCGTAGACGTTTGAGTTGACCGTCTTGCCTTCGGCGACCTTGGCGGCGGCGCGCAAATCCTCAATGCGGCCATTGGTGCAGGAGCCGATGAAGACGCGGTCGAGCTTGATATCGGTGATCTTCTCGCCGCCGTTCAGCCCCATGTAACCGAGCGAGCGTTCGGCGGCGACGCGCTTCTTCTCGTCGGCGATTTCCGCCGGCACCGGCACGCGGCCCGAGATCGAAATCACCTGTTCGGGGCTGGTGCCCCAGGAGACGATCGGCGGCAGCTTTGCGGCATCGAGCCTGATTTCGCGGTCGAAATGCGCGCCGTCATCGGAGCGCAGATTCTCCCAGTAGCGCATGGCCTGATCCCAGGTGTCGCCCTTGGGCGCCATCGGACGGTCCTTGAGATAGCTGAACACTTTGTCGTCCGGCGCGACGAAACCGGCCTTGGCGCCGCCTTCAACCGACATGTTGCAGATGGTCATGCGGCCCTCGATCGAGATGTCGTCGATCGCCTCGCCGGCATATTCCAGCGCGTAACCGGTGCCGCCGGCGGTGCCGATCTCGCCGATGATGGCGAGGATGATGTCCTTGGCGGTGACGCCCGGCGGCAGCTTGTTGTCGATCACGGCGCGCATGTTCATGGATTTCTTCTGGATCAGCGTCTGCGTCGCCAGTACGTGCTCCACTTCGGACGTGCCGATGCCGTAGGCGAGCGCGCCGAAGGCGCCGTGCGTCGCGGTGTGACTGTCGCCGCACACGATGGTGGTGCCGGGCAGCGTGAAGCCTTGCTCGGGGCCGATGATGTGAACGATGCCCTGGCGCTTGTCGAACTCGTTGAAATACTGGAGGCCGAAGTCCTTGGCGTTCTGCGCCAGCGCGGCGATCTGCTCGGCGCTTTCCGGATCGGGATTGGGCTGCGAGCGGTCCGAGGTCGGCACGTTGTGATCGACCACAGCCAGCGTCTTTTCCGGCGCGTGCACCTTGCGGCCCGCGGTGCGAAGACCTTCGAAGGCCTGCGGCGAGGTGACTTCATGCACGAGATGGCGGTCGATGTAGAGGAGCGCGGTGCCGTCCGGCTGCTCGTCCACCAAATGGTCGTCCCAGATCTTGTCGTAGAGCGTGCGCGGTTTCATGGCTCGAATAACCTTGGCTCGGAATGAAAGGGGATGCGGCGTTTTAGAACGCCCGCCGTCGCCGGCAGGCTGCCGGTCAAAGTCCCGCTTGCACGGCGGTCAGCCGGCCGAAGAAGCGCCAGGGCAGCCGGGCGTGATCGCTGATGATGAGCCGATGCACCTTGGAAATCATCCAGTATATATAAACCCTTGTGCGGCTCACGACAACGAACGCAAAAGGGGCCGAACGTCGGCCCCTTCGCATAACTCAGATTGCGAGCCGGAAATTACTTGGCTTCGGCCTCGGCGGCCACGGCGCTGGTGGCTTCCGAAATGCGCGCCTTCTTGCCGCGCAGGCCGCGCAGGTAATAAAGCTTGGCGCGGCGCACCTTGCCGCGGCGGACCACCTTGATCGAGTCGATCATCGGCGCGTAGAGCGGGAACACGCGCTCGACGCCTTCGCCATACGAAATCTTGCGCACGGTGAAGCTCTCGTTGAGCCCGCGGCCGGAGCGGCCGATGCAGACGCCCTCGTAAGCCTGGATGCGGCTCTTGTCGCCTTCGATCACCTTGACGTTAACCAGCACGGTGTCGCCCGGCCCGAAGTCGGGCATTTCCCTGTTGGCAGAGAGCTTCTCGACCTGCTCTTTTTCGAGGGTCTGGATCAGGTTCATGGCGAAATCTCCGTCGGCAGCGCCAGCAACCGGCGCGCGGTCGTTGTCTGGTTTGAATGGGTTGGCGAGCTTCTAGACCAAAGCGCGCGGCTTGTCACCCTCGGCTTTTGGGCCCGTTTTGCGGCCCTTTTCGGGCCTGATAGGCGGCCCAAAGGTCGGGCCGGCGCTCCTTCGTGATCCGCTCGGCCTCCGAACGGCGCCAGGCCGCGACCTTGGCATGGTCGCCGGAGGTCAGCACTTCCGGGATCGGCTTCCCCTCGAACAGAGCGGGGCGGGTGTATTGCGGGTATTCCAGCAGCCCGCCGGCGAAGCTCTCCTCGACGCCGGAGGCCTCCTTGCCCATGACGCCGGGCAACAGCCGCACGCAGGCGTCGAGCAGCGCCAGCGCCGCGATCTCGCCGCCCGACAGCACGAAGTCGCCGAGCGAGATTTCCTCCAGTTTGCGCGCCGCGATCAGCCGCTCGTCCACGCCCTCGAAGCGGCCGCACAGAATGACGGCGCCGGGGCCGCGCGCCAGTTCCGCGGCGCGGTCTTGCGTCAGCGGGGCGCCGCGCGCGCTCATCAGCAGACGCGGACGCGGGTCGGCAGGGATGGCGTCGAGCGCCTTGGCCAGCACGTTGGCCTTCATCACCATGCCCGGCCCGCCGCCGGCCGGCGTGTCGTCGACGGTGCGGTGCGTGTCGGTGGCGTGCTGGCGGATGTCGATCGCCTCGAGCGACCAAAGCCCAGCGGCCAGGGCCTTGCCGGCCAGACTCTGGCCGAGCGGTCCGGGCAGCATGTCGGGGAAAATGGTGAGGACGGTTGCGCGCCACATGGTTTGATCTCTCAGTAATCGTTCCCTCCCCCCTTGAGGGGGAGGGACAGGGAGGGGGGTATCTTTAAAAAGAATTGAAGCAAGTTACCCCCCTCCCGGCACCTTCGGCGCCGACCTCTCCCTCAAGGGGGGAGGTGAAGAATCGGAATACGCCTCGCCGCTATTCAATCACCGACGGCAGCACGACGGTGATCTGCCGCAGCGCCGTGTCGATCTTCGGCACCACGATTTCCGTGAACGGCAGCAGCAACGGCTCGCCGCCGGCCGTCGACGCAATCTCGATCAGGTCGCCGGCGCCGAAATTATGGATGGCGGCGACGTTGCCGAGCGGCGCGCCCTCCGGCGTCACAGCCGCCATGCCGACCAGATCGGCGTGGTAGTAGGTGTCGGGTTCGTCGATGGCCGGCAGGCGGTCGCGCGGCACGAACAGGTCGAGATTGCACAACTTCGCCGCCGCGTCGCGGTCGGCGACTCCGGTGATGCGCGCGACCAGGAATTCCTTGGCCGGCCGTAGCGCCTCGATCTCGAAGCGCTGCTTGCCGTCCTCGGTTTCCAGCGGGCCGTAATCGGCGACGGCCAAAGGCTCCTGCGTGAACGACCACAGCTTCACCTCGCCGCGAACGCCGTGCGCGGCACCGATCCGGGCGACACGGATTTTCGACCTCATGGTGAGGAGCGTCGCGTAGCGACGCGTCTCGAACCATGGGGTCGAAATGCTTTCCGCCGCTGCGATAATTTCGAGATCAATTGAAAATTGCCCGACATCAATGCTTCTTTTTTCGCGCGCGACCAACCCTTCACTCGTCGTTCGGAAGCAATAGCATCGACGATTTGATCGAAGTATTCGCTGTATACGAGCTCAATCGGACGTCTCGTCGAAGTGAAGCCGGGAAAGTGCCCGGATTGATGCTCGGCGACGCGCCGCTCAAGATCAGCGCGCGTCGTGCCGGTGTAATACATGCCGTCGGCGCATCGAAGAATATAAAGCCAGGCTCCCATACCGCGCCTCGTCCTTCGAGACGGCCGGCGATGCCGGCCTCCTCAGGACGAGGCTATCATGTCGCCGTGAGGCGGTGGAGAAGCCCTATCAGCTCGCCGCCGGCTCGGAGGCCTTGGCAGCCGCGGCCTTCTTGTCGGCCGCATCGGTCGCGGCCTTGGCGGTCGCCGCGGTCTTGGCGGCGGCGTCACCGGCTTCCTTGGCCTTGGTGGCTTCTTCCTTGGCGGCCTTGCGTTCCTTGCGCGGGATCGCCTTTTCCGGATTGTTGCGCTTCTCGCGCTTGACGATGCCGGCGGCGTCGAGGAAGCGCGTCACGCGGTCGGAAGGCTGCGCGCCCTTTTTCATCCAGGCCTGCGCCTTTTCCAGATCGAACTTGAGCCGTTCGGTCTTGTCCTTGGGCAACAGCGGATTGAAAAAGCCGAGACGCTCGATGAAGCGCCCGTCGCGCGGGCTGCGCGAGTCGGCGACGACGATATGATAGACCGGACGTTTCTTGGTGCCGGCGCGGGCGAGACGAATAACGAGAGACATTTGAAGTCCTTTCCTACGAGTTGATCACTTCTTTTTTCCGAGGCCGGGAAGGCCCGGCAATCCTGGAAACTTTGCGCCGCCGAGGCCCGGAAGGCCGGGCATGTTCGGCGGTAGATTCGGCATGGTCGGGGGCAACGCGCCGCCGAGGCCGGGCATTCCACCCGGCATTTTCTTGGCAAGTTCGGCCATCTGTTCGGCCGACGGCATGGCGCCGCCCATCCCCATGGCCTGCGCGAGGCCGGCCATCGGGCCGCGTTTGCCTTGGCCCATGGCCTTCATCATGTCGGCCATGCCGCGATGCATCTTCAGCAATTTGTTGATCGCTTCCGGCGTGGTGCCGGAGCCTTTGGCGATGCGCTTCTTGCGGCTGGCCTTGAGAATGTCGGGGTTGCGGCGTTCCTTCGGCGTCATCGAATCGATGATGGCGACCTGCCGCTTGAGCACTCTGTCGTCGATGCCGGCATTGGCGATCTGCGTCTTCATCTTGGCGACGCCGGGCAGCATGCCCATCAGGCCGCTCATGCCGCCCATCGCCGCCATCTGGCTGAGTTGCTCGCGCATGTCGGTGAGGTCGAAGTGGCCCTTGCGCATCTTCTCGGCGGTGCGCATCGCCTTTTCGGCGTCGATATTGGCGGCGGCCTTTTCGACCAGCGCGACGATGTCGCCCATGCCGAGAATGCGGCCGGCGATGCGGGCCGGATCGAACTCCTCCAGCGCGTCGAGTTTTTCGCCGACGCCGATCAGCTTGATCGGCTTGTTGGTGACGGCGCGCATCGACAGCGCGGCGCCGCCGCGGCCGTCGCCGTCGACGCGGGTGAGCACGATGCCGGTGAGGCCGACGCGCTCGTCGAAGGCGCGCGCCAGATTGACCGCGTCCTGGCCGGTCAGCGCGTCGGCGACCAGCAGCACTTCGTGCGGATTGACCGCGCGGCGGACTTCGGTCGCCTCGTTCATCATCTCGTC
>DASWPX010000128.1:0-8655 GCA_036398395.1 Pseudolabrys sp.
TCGATCTCGCCGATGTGATACCAGAAGCCGGCGTCGCCGGTGAACACCACCACCGGCCGCTCGGGGCAGGCCGCCTTGGCGCCGATGCCGGCCGGGAAGGCCCAGCCGAGATGGCCGGCGCTGCGCAGATAGCTCTGTGTCGGTTTGCGCAGGTCGTACATGCCGCCCATCCACATGCCGGCGTGACCGGTGTCGACGACAACAATGCCGTCGTCGGGAATGGCTTGCGTCAATTCATGACAGATACGTGCCGGATGGATCGGCACGCTGTCGGATTCCAGCATCGGCTTGTATTTGGCGTACCAGTCGCCGCGCAACGCCGAGATTTCCTTGATCCAGGCCTCGCGTTTTGTCGCGCTCGACTTGTCGATCTGGCCCAGCATGCGCACCAGCACGCTCTTGACGTCGCCGAGCACGCTCGCCACCAGCGGATAGTTGCGGCCGAGCGATTCCGGATCGATATCGATCTGGATCGCCGGCGTGCCGATTTTCGGCACCGCCCAGAAATGCGTGGTCATGCCGCCGGTCTCGGTGCCGATGAAGCACACCAGATCGGCGCGGTTGACGGCGCGGTTGGCGCTCTCGCGCGAATAGCTGCCGACCACGCCGACCGAAAGCGGATGCGTGCCGGGTATGCAGTCCTTACCATTGAGCGATGTCGCGACCGGTATCTGCAGCGCTTCGGCCAGCGCCACCAGTTCGCGCCCCGCGCCCGAGGCGCGCACGCCACCGCCGGCGACGATGATCGGACGCTCGGCTTTTTGCAGCAGTTCGAGCGCGGCCTTCACATGGGCGGCTTCCGGCTCGGGGCGAAACGGCGGCACCTTGGCGAATTGCGTTTCAACCAGCGCCTCCATCTCGGCTTCTTCGAGATCGAGTTGGCCCTCGTTGCCGCGGAATTGCAGGTGGACGGGCCCCGGCGCGCCTGAGGTGGCGACGCGAAAGGCCTGCCGCACCATATCGGGAATGCGCGCGACCTCGTCGATGGTGGCGTTCATCTTGGTCACCGGCTCGAAAGCCGGCACGTCGTCGACTTCCTGGTACACCTTGCGGAATTTTGTTTTCGGATCGCGGCCGCCGGTGAAGGCGATCACCGGCGAATGCGCGAGATACGCGTCGCGCAAGCCGGCGGCAAGATTGAGCGCGCCGATGACCTGCGCCATGCAGATGCCGGGTTTGCCGGAAGCGCGGGCGTAGCCGTCCGCCATATAGGCCGCCGACTTCTCGCCGTGGCAATGCACGCGCGCGATGGTCGTGCGCCGCTCCATTTCGGCGAAGGTGCGCCGCAAAACCGCCGGCACCATGAACACGTGTGTGACGCCGTAGCCAGCCAGCATGTCGGCAAGAACTTCGGCGCCGACGCGTTTGGTGTTGTGACCGGCCGTGCTCATGCTCACCCTTCCAGAATTAAAAAATGAATCGGTGCTTTCAATCCGGCTTGAAATTCATGGCGACGCCATTGATGCAATAGCGCAGATGAGTCGGCGGCGGCCCATCGTCGAATACGTGGCCTAAATGGCTGCCGCAACGGCTGCAATGCACTTCATCGCGCATCATGCCGTAGCTGCTGTCGGCCGATTTTTCGACCGATCCCGGCACCGGATCGTTGAAACTCGGCCAGCCGGTGCCGCTTTCGAATTTCTTCTTCGACATGAACAACGGCTGGCCGCAGCCGGCGCAGGAAAACGTGCCATTGCGCTTCTCGAAATTGAGCGCGCAACTGCCCGGCGCCTCGGTGCCGTGCGCGCGCATGATGTCGTATTGCTCGGGTGTCAGCAGCTTGCGCCATTCGGCGTCGGTGTGAGTGACCGGATATTGTTTGGTGTTCATGCCGTTGTTCTTTCTCGATCCGCTACGCGGTCACTTGATTGCCAGGGGGTTGATCGGCGAGCCGACCGCGCCGGTGATCGGGATCGCGGGCGCCACGAACATGAATTCATATACTTTATCGGCGGCGCAGTCGTCGGCCAGTTCCTTGAGATTGAATATCTCGCCCATGGTCATGCCCATGATCGGGATGGTGATCCAGTGCCAAGGCTGGTTGATGCCCTCCTCGCTCTCGTTCGGCCGCACCTCGCAGCCCCACGTGTCCGAGGCAAGCGCGGCCAATTCGACGCGCTTGATCCAGTCGAGCGTCTCGAAGGCGAAACCGGGCGCGTCGCCACCCGGATAGCCGTCCCAGCTTCCGGCCTTCTGGCAGCGCTCCATCTGACCGGTGCGCACGATGACGTAATCGCCGCGCTTCATCGCGATGCCCTGTTTTTTGGCGGCGCCGTCGAGATCGTCGCAGGTCATGCCGTAGCCGTCCTCCAGCGCCTCGACGCCCTTGTAGCGTGCCACGTCGAGCAGAACGCCGCGCCCCACCATCTTGTTCTTGGTTTTTTCGATGCCGCATTTCTGCGCCCCGGCGGACGTTACTTCGCGGCAGTCGTAGCCGTTCCACATATAGTTCTCGTAAAACACATGGCCCAGCCCGTCCCATTGCGTGCCGCACTGCAACGGCATGGTAACCATGTCGTCGGCAGCACGGATGCCGCGCTTGTCGAGCACGCCGGAATAGGCGTCGGTGCCGGTGCGCAGCATAGTGTGGATCGGATTGGTGCGGCCCATGGCCGGGTATTTGCTCTTGGCGCCCTGCGGGCCGGTGTGGTCGAAATTGAGCGCCAGCGATATGACCTTGCCCTTCTTCACCAATTTGGTGGCGGCGATGATGTCCTCGGGCGTCGTGAAATTGAGCGTGCCGATCTCGTCGTCCGCTCCCCATTTGCCCCAGTTCTTATATTTCTCCGCGGCATCGCGCATGTCTTGGCGAGTGATTTTTCGAGCCGGCATTGCGTATCCTCGGTTGTTCTAGCTGGGCCGAATACAGCCTGCGCAAGCCGGCGATGCAAGGCCCTCGCCTACTGGCGCCCGGCGTGTGCGATGCTACGATGAAAGAAAACGAGGGAGGAACTGATGCGCTCAATCATAAGAAATCTGGCGGCCGGCGTAGCGCTGCTCGCGGCATTCGGTCTCGCGCCGGCATCGGCCGCGTCCTATCCCGACAAGCCGGTCAAGATCATCGTGCCCTTCGCGCCGGCGGGTCCCACCGACGTGATGGCACGGCTGATCGCGCAGAAGCTGTCGGAAAATCTCAAGCAGCAATTCTATGTCGAGAACCACCCCGGCGCCGGCGGCAATATCGGCATGCTGGCGGTAGCGCGCTCGACGGCCGACGGCTACACCATGCTGGTGGCGAGTTCGAGCTACACGGTCAATCCGAGCCTCTACGCCAAGAACCCCTACGACCCGTTCAAGGATTTCGCGCCGGTCACGCTCGCCGCCGCCTCGCCGAATATTCTTGTGGTCAATCCCGATATTCCGGCCAAGACCGTCAAGGAATTGATCGACTATCTGCATGCCAATCCGGGCAAATATTCCATGGCCAATCCCGGTATCGGCACCACGCCGCAGCTGGCGGCCGAATTGTTCAAGCTGACCTATAAGCTTGATGTTGCCAGCGTGCCGTTCGGCGGCGCCGGTCCCGCGATCCAGTCTGCCGTCGGCGGCCATACGCCGATCGCGCTGACCGCGCTGCCGCCGACCGCGCCACAAGTGCAAGGCGGCAAGCTGCGCGCGTTGGCGGTCACCTCAGCCAAGCGCTCCGGCACGCTTGCCGATGTGCCGACCATGGCGGAATCCGGCGTCAAGGGCCAGGAATCGGAAACCATGCAGGGCGTCTTCGTGCCGTCGGCGACGCCGAAGGAGATCGTCGATCTGCTTAACCGCGAGATCGTGAAAGTGATGGCGCTGCCGGATGTGAAGGAAAAATGCGCCCAGCTCGGCTTCGACGTGGTCGCCGACAGCCCGAAGGAATTCGCGGCTTACATCAAGGCCGACGTCGAGAAATGGGCCAAGGTGATCAAGGACGCCAAAATCCAGCAGATCGAATAGGCGTCCGGCAAGAAAAATAAGAAAAGAAAACAAGAAATGCGCATCGTCGACATCCGCGAGACGGCCGTCCCGCTCAAGTCGAAGCTCGCCAATTCTAGTTTCGATTTCACCGAGATGACCACGTCGGTGGTGGCCGTGATCACCGACGTGATGCGGGACGGCAAGCCGGTCGTGGGCTTCGCCTTCAATTCCACCGGGCGCTACGCCTGCGGCGCGGCCATGCGGGCGCGCTTCATCCCGCGCATCCTTGCGGCCGCGCCCGACACGCTGCTCGACGAGACCGGCGGCAACTTCGATCCGGCGAAAATATTCGCCCAGATGATGCGGCGGGAAAAGGCCGGCGGCCACTCCGAGCGCTCGATCGCCATCGGCACCATCGAGGTGGCGGTATGGGATGCGGTCGCCAAGATCGCGAAAAAGCCGTTGCACCGCCTGCTGGCCGACCGCTTCAGTGGCGGCAAGTGCGCCGACAGGATTTTCTGTTACGTCGGCGGCGGCTGGTACTGGCCCGGACAGACCATCAAGGATCTGCAGGACGAGATGCGCCGCCATCTCGAGGCCGGCTATACGCTTGTGAAGATGAAGGTCGGCGGCCTGCCGCTTGCGGAAGACGTGCGGCGGCTGGAGGCCGTGCTTGAGGTCGTCGGCTCCGGCGAGCATCTCGCGGTCGACGCCAACTGCAAGTTCGGCCGTAACGAAGCCATGGCCTATGCCAAGGCGCTCTCGCCTTTCAGGCTGCGCTGGTTCGAGGAGCCCTGCGATCCGCTCGACTTCGCCTTGTTCGCAGAGCTTGCAAGTGTCTACGCGCCGCCGCTGGCGACCGGAGAGAATCTTTTTTCGACGCCGGATGTCGAGAATCTGGTGCGCTTCGGCGGCTTTCGCGCCGGTCACGACATCATCCAGATCGACCCGCCGCAGGCCTACGGCATCGGCCAATACGCGCGCACGCTCGACATGCTGGCGGGTCACGGCTGGCCGCGCACGTCGTTGTTGCCGCATGGCGGCAACCAGATGTCGCTGGCGATCGCCGCCGGCTTCGGGCTCGGCGGCACGGAATCTTATCCCGGCGTGTTCGGCGATTTCGGCGGCTTTGCCGACGACGCCCGCATCGAGAACGGCGCCATCACCTTGTCCAGCCGCCCCGGCATCGGCTTCGAAGGCCAGACCGGGCTGTACAGAATCATGCGCGAACTGGCGGGCTAGCCCGGCGCTGTCGCAGAAATGCAACAACGATACCAATTCGTATGGCCGCTCTACCTGCCGCTGCATGCCGGCGAGCCGACTCAGATAGGAATTGTCCGGCTCGTTAGGGGCAACCGGGGGATAAAGATGCGCTTGGACACGGTCGATGATCGGCCAATTCAGTCCGCCGTGCGTACGTCTCAAGACGACAACAGCCAGAAGACAACCTTGACGCCAGCGCGGCGGGCCGCGCTCGACGCACTGGAGCGCGAATTTCACGAACTGTTGAATTCATCGCGGCGGTAGCGGGACGGTTCGCCAGCGGCCGCATGATCGGCTAGTTTGCAGCGATGGACACCGAGGCCCTCCGCCGTTTGCATTATGCCGCCGCCATCGCCTGCGGCGTATTCGCGGCACTCGCCATGCATATCGTGCTGACCGTGTTTGGCGTCGGCCTCGACGCCGTGTTGCGCGACGCGTCGGCCGGCCACCGGCAGCAACTGGTTTCGGCGCTGGCCTGGTGGGCGATCGGCGGCGCCGGTTTTGCCGGCGGCTGGGGCACCGGCGCCTATCTCATCGCGGCGGCGCGCGAACGCGAATTCCTCTACCGGCTGGCACAACGTTTTCTGATCGGGCTGGTGTTCGTTGGCGCAACTGCCGGCGGCATCATGAGCAAAAGCGGCAATCTGGGCGGCACCGTCGACGTGGTCGCAGGCCTGATGGCTTTCGCCGTCGGATTAATCTGCGCCTTCTGCGGCGCCAGACTCGCTTATCTCAATGCCGAGCAAGTCTGACGTGCGTGCGTTGCAACAAAGGGTTCATGGAGCCTTCACCCTGCCACGGCTCCGGCCCTCTGCTTAAGGAACATCTTCCCAGTTGAGTGCGTTATCGCGGCGAACCCTCATTGGAGTGCAACATCATGAACAAATTAAGCGCTCTAGCCTTTCTCATCGTCTTCGCGTCACCGCCGGCGCTGGCCTATACCCAGGAAGACGCCGACGCCTGCACGCCCGACGCATTCAGGCTCTGCAGTTCGGCGATCCCTGACGCCAGCCGCGTGGCCGACTGTCTCGTCCAAAACAAACGCGGACTGAGCCAGGCTTGCGCCGCGGTCGTCAGCCGTCCGCGCGACGCGAGTGTTGCGCGCGACCAAGCCGGCGTTCAGAAGGCCCGCTACTAAGCGCGGAGCAGGATCTCAACTTTCCGCGATCCGGTAGCCTATGCCCGGCTCGGTCAAGATCATGCGCGGATCATCGGCGTGGTCTTCGACTTTCTGGCGCAACTGACCGACGTAAACGCGCAGATATTGCGTGTCCTCGGCATGCGCCGGACCCCAGACCGCGGTGAGAATCTGCCTGTGGGTCACGACGCGGCCGGCGTGCCTGGCGAGAAACGAAAGCAGCTCGAATTCCTTCGGCGTCAGCTTGAGCTCGACACCGGCGCGCGCTGCCCGGTGGCGGACCGAATCGACTTCGAGATTGCCAACCCGCAGCACCGGAATTTCTGCCTTGCGCTGCATGCGATGGCGCAGCGCTGTCCGCATGCGCGCCAGCAGTTCGCCGACATTGAACGGCTTGTTGACGTAATCGTCGGCGCCGAGATCGAGCGCCTCGATCTTTTCGGTTTCACGCTCCCGCGCCGACAGCACAATGATCGGCACGTCCGACCATTCGCGCGCCCGCCGGATGACATCCTTGCCGTCGCCGTCCGGCAGGCCGAGATCGAGCAGCACGATATCCGGAGAATCCGCGGCGATGCGCTTGGTCGCCTCGGCAACGCTGCCCGCGGTTGTCATCGCATAGCCGTTGGCCTCGAGCGCCGGTTTGAGAAAACGTAGAATTGTCGCCTCGTCATCGACGACCAGGACTTTGGTTTCCCCGCTCATGCCGGCACGTCCCTGATCGGAAAGGTCAGACCGATGCGCGTGCCCGCACCACCGGCATGCGGGCTCTCCGCGGCGATCGATCCGCCATGCGCTTCCAAGATGCCTTTGGCAATGGCCAGACCGAGACCGGTGCCCTGCCCGCCGTCCGCCTGGGAATCGCCGCCCTTGATGAATTTGTCGAACACATGCGGCAATGCCTGGGCCGGGATACCGGGGCCGTCGTCGGTGACGCGCAACGTGACCGAACGGGCAGCTATATCGGCGTCCACCACGATGCGAGTCGATAACGGCGTGTGCACAATGGCGTTGCCGATCACATTGCCGACGGCCTGTTCGGCCAGCGTCGCGTCGGCGCGCACCAACGGCAGATCGGGCGGCAATTTGACTTCGATATGGTGGCGAGCGCCGCGCCGCCGCGACGCGCTGACGACGCGGTCGGCGATTTCGCGCAAGTCGATCCAATCCTCCCGTAATTCCAAGGCGCCCGAATCGATCCGGGTGACGGACAAGAGATTGCGTACCATTTCGTCGAGGCTTTCGGTCTCCTGCTTGATCTGCTTCAGCAGGTCCTTCTTCGCTTCTTCATCGAGCTTGTCGCCATAGTCGATAAGGCTGGTCGCCGAACCGAGAATCGAGGATAGCGGCGTGCGGAAATCGTGCGAGACGGAGGCGAGCAGCGTGTTGCGCACCCGTTCGGTTTCGGTCGCAGTCCGGGCGTTGACCATTTCTCGCGCCAGTAACGCGCGCTCGAGCGCGGCTGCAGTCTGCTCCGACAGGGTATCGAGCAGCGCGCGGCTTTCCGAATCGAGCGGCGCCGCGCCTTGCGGTCTGGCGACGCCGATCACGCCGAGCGTCCTGTCGCCGATGCGCAGCGGCACGAAGTACCACGGGATGATCGGCAAGGTGCCGGTGCCGGCGCCGGCCGGTTCGACATGGCTGAAGGCCCAGCGCGCCGCCGTCATCGGCGCGGCGTCGAGCGCATCCTCCGGCGGCCACGCCGCCGTCAACGCGAGGTCGTCGCCCTTCTGCAACAGCACGACGACCGCCCTGCCGAGGCTGGCGTGGATTTCGCTCGCGGCGCCTTCGGCAACGCCGTCGAGCGTCGCCAGGCCCGACAGCCGCCGGGTGAATTCATAGAGCCGGCGCATCGCCCGCACGCGGCCGGCGGAAATCCTGGCCTGTTCGCGTGCGCGTCCCGCCAGCGCCGACGTGACAACCGCCACTACCAGGAAAATCACCAGCGCCAGCAATTCATACGGTTCTGCGACGGTGAAGGTATAGACCGGCTGGATGAAGAAGAAGTTGTAGGCCGCGAAGGAAACGACCGAGGCATAGATCGCCGGCCAAACGCCGTAGCCCACCGCGGTGAACAGCACCGCCATGAGAAAAATCATCGACAGATTCGGAATAGGCGTGAGCTTGGTCAGGAGTTCGCCGATGCCGAGTGCTACGGCCACCGCCGTTGTCGCGTACAGGAACGGCAGCGGCCCAATGGCGATGCCGCGCCACGGCGAAATCCGGGCGCGCGGCGCCGGCTCCGACTCGCGCGTCACGAGGTGAATGGCGATATCCTGCGTCCGCCGCACCAATTCGTGCGGCAACGAGCGGCGCAGCAGTTCGATGACAAATCCGCCGCGCGAGAGCCCAATCACACT
>DASWPX010000129.1:0-3845 GCA_036398395.1 Pseudolabrys sp.
GATCCGGATGCCTCCGTCGCCGCGGTCGCTAAGCGCGAGCCGCTGATCAAGACCAGCGTCGAACGGGAACGCTTTGACGCGACTTTCGCCGACGAAATGAATCATCCCGAGATCAAGAAAATCGGTCTCGGCGCCGTCGACGAAGCCCGTCTGAAGCGCTCGATCGGCATCATGGTCGACGCGCTTTCGCTGCCGCGCACGCCGGCGGTTAGTGAGGTCTGGGACCCGTCGTTCCTGCCGCCGGCCGCCGAACTGCCGCACAAGCTTTTCTAACGATCGGGGGGTCGTTGGGGGACGTTACAGCCCTCCATCATCGGAGGGGCTGTAACGGTTCACATCGGTTCGTAAACGGGGCAGGGCGATGAAGTTAAAGCTCGACGGGCGTGTTGCCATGATTACCGGCCCGGCCAAAGGCATGGGCGCCGCCATCACCAAGGGTTTTGCCGCGGAAGGCGCCAAACTGGCGCTGGTCGGCCGAGACATCGCGGCGATCGGGCCGGTCGCGGACGAAGTGAAAAGCGCCGGTGCGCAGGCCATCGTCGTGTCATGCGATCTCACCGACGCGGCGCAATGCGACATCGCCGCGGCGAAAACTAAGGACGCGTTCGGCCGTATCGATATTCTGGTCAACGTCGCTGGCGGCTCCGGGCCTGTGGGCAAAACAGGCATTGAAACGACGCCGGAAGAATTCGACGAGATCATCACGCTCAATATGAACGGCTGCTTCCACACCATGCGCAGCGTGCTGCCGACCATGATCGCCCAGCGTTACGGCAAGATCGTCAACGTCGGCGGCACCTTCGGCATGCGCGGCCGGGCCGGCCGGATGGCTTACTCGGCGTCGAAATGGGGTCTGCGCGGAATTACCAAAAGTTTTGCGCTGGAGGTCGGCCAATACAACATCAACGTCAACAACGTGGCGCCGGGCATGGTCGACGGACCGCGTTTTCGCGACAAAGTGTGCGCCGACATGGCCAGGCGTCTCGGCATCACGCTCGAGGAGGCGATGGAGCGTCACGCCGCCGATTACGCGCTCAAGCGCGTGACCATTGATGACGACGTTGCCAATGCCTGCCTGTTTTTCGCCAGCGATGTGTCCCGCCAGATCACCGGCGCGGATTTGCCGGTGGATGGCGGCTGGGCGATGTTGTGAAAAAACATGAACCTCGGTCATGAACGCTGATCTCGTCATCCATAACGGCAGGATCGTCACCCCCGACACGGTGATCGAGGCCAGCATCGCCATCAAGGATGGGCGCGTTATCGCCGTCGGCGACATGGAAGCCATGCCGGCGGCGAAGGAATCGTTCGACGCCAGCGGCCTGCACATCCTGCCCGGCGCCATCGATGTCCACGTGCACTTCCGCGATCCGGGCTATCCGCACAAGGAAGACTGGGAAAGCGGCACCGCCGCAGCCGCTTTCGGCGGCGTGACCACCGTCTTCGACATGCCCAACACGATACCGCCGACCGGCACCGCCGAAATCCTGGCCGCCAAACACGCCATCGCGGCGTCGAAAGCCCATGTCGATTTCGGGCTCTATGGCGTGTTGGGCGACGACACCATCGCCAACGTGCCGGCGCTGGTCGAAGGCGGCGTCATCGGCTTCAAGCTCTATATGGGCAATACCTTCGGCAAGATCGCCTCGCCGTCGACCGGCGCCACGCTGGAAGCCTTCGAGGTCGTGGCCGCGACCGGAAAACGCATATCGCTGCACGCCGAGACCAACTCGATCATGGAGCGGCGGCAGAAGCGGCTGATGGAAGCCGGCATCCACGATCAATTTGCCCATCTCGCCGCGCGGCCGGCGGTGGTCGCGGTCGAGGCCGTCAGCCGCGCCGCCATTCTCGCCGAATGGACCGGCGCACGCATTCATATCCTGCATATGTCGTCTGCCGAGGAACTGCGCCCGCTACGCGAAGCCAAGGCCCGCGGCGTGGACATTACGGGCGAGACCTGTCCGCATTATCTGCTGTTGTCGACCGACGACTACACCCGCGTGCCCGGTGTCATCGCCGTCAATCCGCCGGTGCGCGAAGCGCGCAACCAGGCGCCGCTGTGGCGGGCATTGCTCGACGGCACCATCGATTTGATCGCCACCGATCATGCGCCGCATTCCCCCGAAGAAAAGACCCGCAACGACATCTGGACGGTGGATTGCGGCTTCCCCGGCGTCGAGACGCAGATGCCGCTGATGCTGACCGAGGTCAATGCCGGGCGCATGTCGATATCCGATTATGTGCGCATGAGCGCCTATAACCCGGCCCGCATCTGGGGTTTGTTCCCGCATAAGGGCCATTTGCAGCCCGGCGCCGACGCCGATATCGCGATGGTCGATCTCAACCGCGCGCACACCATCCGCGATGCGGAAATCCAGTCGCGTTCCAAGATTTCGCCCTGGGACGGCCGCCGCATCAAAGGTCTGCCGGTCCACACGCTGGTCCGCGGCCGTTTCGTCATGAAAGACCGCCAACTGGTCGCGGACACCAAGGGCTTCGGCCGGTCGGTGCATAAAATCCAGAATATGCCGCCCGCCGCCGTGCGGAACGCAGAAACGACGATGCAAGCGATCACCGCTCAACGCTCTGCCGGGCGACGGGAAAAGGTTGCATGACCGCCACCGCCGAAGAGTTGCCGAGAACCGAAGAAACGTTCGTCGAACTCGAGAAAGTCACGTTGACCTACGGCCGGGGCGACAAGCGGATCGTTGCCCTGGGCGAAACCACACTGCGCATCGACAAGGGCGATTTCGTCGCGCTGGTCGGTCCCTCGGGCTGCGGCAAGTCCACCATCCTCAAGCTGGTGACCGGCCTGCTGACCGCGAGCGAGGGCTATGTCTATGTCGCCGGCCGCGAAGTCGGCGCCGAGGCGGTGCGTGTCGGCATGGCGTTCCAGAACCCGACCATGCTGCCGTGGCTGACGGTGCGCGATAACGTGATGATGCCGCTGAAGATCGTGCCGCCGTTCCGGCAGGAATACAGGACCAAATACAAGACGGAATTCCGCGACCGCGCCGACGCGCTGCTCAAGGAAGTCGGCCTTGCCGGCTTCGGCGACAAGCATCCCTGGCAGCTCTCCGGCGGCATGCTGCAACGCGCGTCGCTGTGCCGCGCGCTGGTGCACGAACCGCAACTGCTGATGCTCGACGAGCCGTTTGGCGCGCTCGACCAGTTCACGCGCGAGGAACTGTGGTCGATCATGCAGGAATTGTGGATGAAGCTTAAGCCTACCGTGCTTCTCGTCACCCACGATCTCAAGGAAGCGGGTTATCTGGCGACGCGCATCTGCGTCATGACCACGCGGCCGGGCCGGATCATCGACGACGCCGCGGTGCCCTTCGCGCGGCCGCGTACCATCGACATGTCCTATACACCCGAATTCGTGTCCATGACGCAACGGTTGCGCCAATTGATCGTGTCGGCGCGGCCGGTAAAGGAGACCGTGTGATGAACCCGCAGTTCCGCCGCCACTTGGCATCGACCGCCTTCATCATCGCGTTTTTCCTTTTGTGGGAGGCCTTGTGTTGGGTCTTCAACGTCAGCGACATCGTGGTGCCGAAGCCGAGCCAGGTTATCGTGACTTTGGTTCAGCGCGCGCCCGCGCTGTGGCCGCATACCTTGCAGACGCTTTATACGACCATGGTCGGTTTCGGCTTCGGCATCGTTATCGGGATCGCGCTCGGCGTTCTGATCGGCTCGTCGCGGCTTGCTTATGACGTGGCCTATCCGTTGCTGGTCGGTTTCGCCTCGATACCGAAAGTCGCCGTGGTGCCGATCTTCGTGTTGTGGTTCGGCGCCGGCAACGTGCCGGCGATCCTCACCGCGATGATCCTGTGCGTGTTCCC
>DASWPX010000130.1:0-6491 GCA_036398395.1 Pseudolabrys sp.
CAGCGCGCGCGAATAATTGAGCGCCGCTTCGGTGTCGCCGGTGTCGTCGCGGTAACGCTTGCCCCAGACGTCGAGCGACTGGCGCCATTCCGCGTCGCTGCGCGGCGCATTGGGACTGCCGATGGAGCCTGTGGTGTCGTCGCCCGTGGTCTTGCAGCCAGCGGCCGGCAAGGCCAGCGCGGCCACGACCGCAACCGAGGCAAGCAGACGGGCGATGCGCTCGGTTTTCAAAGCCAATCCAAAACCCATGGAAATCCGGCGGCTGGCGATCCAGCGGTATTGTCGAGCAATAAAACGTTAACCCTAATGAGTGGTTAACTTGTAAAAGAGGCCACTCATTGGGTCTAAACTGGCGTCATGGAACATCCGATTTTTGCAAAGAGCGGCGAAACACCCGCGGTCCCGATCTTGTTCGTCAATGCCGCGAACTTCGACACCGCCACCAAGATTCTCGACAAACGCGAGCATGCTTTCGTCAAGGCGGCCGGCTTCGAGCCGAAACCTGGACGTCATCTGGTGGTCGCCGCGGCGGACGGCGCGCTGGCCGGCGTGCTGTTCGGCATCGAGGCAGCCGACGATCCGGCGAAGGACCCATTCCGGCCCGGCCAGCTTGTAAACCTGCTGCCCGCCGGCACTTATCGTTTCGCCAATGCGCCGCACGATGCGCGGCTGGCGGCCCTTGCCTTTGCTTTGGGCTCCTACCAATACGGCCGCTACCGCAAGACGGAGCCGCGCAACGTCCGGCTGATGGTGCCGGACGGCGTCGACGGCGACGATCTCATCCGCATCGCCGAAGGTGTCGCGCTCGCCCGCGACCTGATCAACACGCCGTCCAACGACATGGGTCCGGACGAGTTGGAAGCAGCCGCCCGCGCGCTCGCCGAAAGGCACGGCGCCGGTTTCGACGTCACGCGCGGTAACGCGCTGGCGAAGGAATTTCCGCTGATCCATGCGGTCGGCATGGGTTCGCCGCGCAGCCCGCGGCTGATCGACATCACCTGGGGCAAGGACAGCGATCCGAAGATCACGCTGGTCGGCAAGGGCGTGTGTTTCGACACTGGCGGACTCGACATCAAGAACGACACCGGCATGCTCAACATGAAGAAGGACATGGGCGGTTCGGCGACCGCGCTCGGCCTTGCGCATATGATCATGGCGGCCAAACTGAAAGTGCGGCTGCGCGTGCTGATCCCGGCGGTCGAGAATTCGATTTCAGGCGCGAGTTTCCGGCCGCGCGACGTCTACACCTCGCGTAAGGGCATAACGGTCGAGATCGGCAATACCGACGCCGAGGGCCGGCTGGTGCTGGCCGACGCGCTGGCGCTGGCGGACGCTGAAAATCCGGTGCTGATCGCCGATTTCGCGACGCTGACGGGCGCCGCCCGCGTGGCGCTGGGACCGGAACTGCCGGCGATGTTCACCGACGACGGCGCGCTCGCCGCCGAATTGGCGAACGCCGGCGCCGCCGAGAACGATCCGTTATGGAGAATGCCGCTGTGGCAGCCCTATGCGGCCATGCTGGATTCGAAAGTCGCGGACACCAACAATGTCAGCACCGGCGGCCAGGGCGGCGCCATCACCGCGGCGCTGTTCCTGCGCAAATTCGTCACCGCGAAATCCTGGCTGCATCTCGACATCTTTGCCTGGAATGCGACGTCCAAGCCCGGCCGCCCGGAAGGCGCCGAATTGCAGACCGCGCGCGCGCTCTACGCCATGCTGACCAAGCGTTACGGTACATGATCTCCCAGGTGATCGAGCCGATCGCCGACCTGCGCCGCGAACCGGCGCACGAAGCGGCGCTCGATACCCAGGCGCTGTTCGGCGAGCGCGTGACGATCCTCGAGACCACCGACGAGGGCTGGGTGCGTGGCCGGCTCGAAACCGACGGTTATGCCGGCTGGATGTCGGCCAATGCACTGGGACCGGCCGGAGCCGCCGCAACGCATCGCGTCTGCGTGCCGCGCACGTTCGGATTCCCGGGACCGGACATCAAGCTGCCGCCGATGATCGCATTGCCGATGGGCGCGGTGCTGCCGATCGCGCGGCAGACCGAGCGTTTCGCGCTTAACGAATATGGTTGGAATTTCCCGGCGGCGCACCTCATGCCGGTCGCGGCCAAACAGCCGGATTTCGTGGCCGTCGCCGAGACATTGCTGGGCGCGCCCTACTTGTGGGGCGGCAAGAGTTCGCTGGGCATCGATTGTTCGGGGCTGGTACAGATCGCACTACAAGCCGCTGGTGTTCCCTGCCCGCGCGATAGCAACAGGCAGGAGCCGGCACTGGGCAAAGTCACGCCGCTTTCCGACTTGCGGCGCGGCGATCTCGTTTTCTGGAAAGGCCATGTCGCCATAGCCCGCGACGCCGCGACGCTCATTCACGCCAATGCGCATCACATGATGGTGGCGATCGAGCCGCTTGCCGAAGCGCTCGCGCGCATCAAGGCAGCCGGCAGCGACGTGACGAGCGTGAAGCGGCTGTCTTCCTCATCCTAAGGAGACCGCGAAGCGGTCGTCTCGAAGGATGGGATTACTGCGCCACCACGCCTTCGGGCGCGGTTTCCAGCTTGAAGGCGGCGGCAAGCAGCGCGCGCGTATAATCGCTCTTCGGATTCTTGAAGAGATCGGCCGCCGCGCCCTCTTCCACCATCTTGCCGTTGCGCATGACCAGAAGCTTGCTCGCCATCGCCGCCACCACGCGCAAGTCGTGCGAGATGAACAGATAAGTGAGGTCGCGCTTTTTCTGCAGGCCGCAGAGCAGATCGACCATCTGCGCCTGAATGATCATGTCGAGCGCGCTGGTCGGCTCATCCAGCATGATGAAGGTCGGTTCCAGCACGAGCGCGCGGGCGACCGCAATACGCTGGCGCTGGCCGCCGGAAAATTCGTGCGGGTAGCGGAAGCGCGTGCCGGCATCGAGCCCGGTCTCGGTCAGCGCCGCCACCACGCGGGCCTCGCGCTCGGCCCGCGACAGGTTCGGGTGATGCACCTTGAGGCCTTCCTCGATGATGTCGGCCACCGACATGCGCGGCGAGAGCGAGCCGTAGGGGTCCTGGAACACGATCTGCATGTTGCGGCGGTAGGGCCGCATTTCCTTGAACTTGAGGCCCTGGAGCTGATCGCCCATGAACACGATCGGGCCGTCGGACGAGATCAGGCGCAGGATCGCCAGACCCAGCGTGGTCTTGCCTGAACCGGATTCGCCGACCACGCCGAGCGTTTCGCCCTTGCGCACCTCGATGGTGATGCCGTCCACCGCCTTGACGTGGCCGACCGTCTTGCGCAGCACGCCGCGCTTGATCGGAAACCACACCTTCAGATTATCGGCCTTGATGACGACGGGCGCGTCCGGATGCGGCTGGGCCGGTTGCGGCTTTGGCTCGGCCGCCAGCAGGGCGCGGGTGTAGGGATGCTCGGGCGCTGTGAACACGCGCTCGACCGGACCTTGCTCGACGATTTTCCCATTCTGCATCACGCAGACCCGGTCGGCGAGCTTGCGCACGATGCCGAGGTCGTGGGTGATGAACAGCATCGACATGCCGAGCCTGGTTTGGATGTCCTTGAGCAGTTTCAGGATCTGCGCCTGCACCGTGACGTCGAGCGCGGTGGTCGGCTCATCGGCGATCAGCAAATCGGGTTCGTTCGCCAGCGCCATGGCGATCATGACGCGCTGGCGCTGGCCGCCGGAAAGCTGGTGCGGATAACTTTTCAGCCTTCCGGCCGGATCGGGAATGCCGACCTGGTCGAGCAATTGCAAGATGCGGGCGCGCGCCGCCTTGCCGGTCATGCCTTGATGCAACAGCAAAATCTCGCCGATCTGCTTTTCGATCGTGTGCAGCGGATTGAGCGAGGTCATCGGCTCCTGGAAGATGATGGTGATGTCGTTGCCGCGGATATGGCGGATGTCGGTCTCCGACATCGTCATCAGTTCCCGGCCCTTGAACGTGATCGAGCCGGACGGATGGTGCGCCGCCGGATAGGGAAGCAGTTTCATGACTGACAGCGCGGTGGCCGACTTGCCGGAGCCGCTCTCGCCGACCAGCGCCAGCGTCTCGCCCTTGGCGATATCGAACGACACGCGGTCGACCGCCAGCGTCTCGCGGCTGCCCGAGCCGAAGGCGATCGAAAGATCCTTCACGCAGAGAAGTTTTTCGCTCTCGCTCATCGGAAAATCTTGCTCATCTGAACGTCTTTCGCGGATCGAAGGCGTCGCGCACCGCTTCGCCGATGAAGATCAACAGCGACAGCATGATCGCGATCGAGAAGAAGCCGGTGAGGCCGAGCCACGGCGCCTGCACGTTGGCCTTGCCCTGGCTCAGCAATTCGCCGAGCGATGGCGAGCCTGGCGGCAGGCCGAAACCGAGGAAGTCGAGCGCGGTCAGCGTCATCACCGAGGACGACAGAATGAACGGCAGGAACGTCATGGTCGCCACCATGGCATTCGGCAACAGATGGCGGAAAATGATGACCGCGTTCGACACGCCGAGCGCGCGCGCCGCCTGGATATATTCGAAATTGCGGCCGCGCAGGAATTCCGCGCGCACCAGCCCGACCAGCGACACCCAGGAGAACAGCAGCAGGATGCCGAGCAGCACGAAGAATCCCGGCGCCAGTACCGACGAAATGATCAACAGCAGATAGAGCGACGGGATCGAGGTCCATATCTCGATGAAGCGCTGGAACAAGAGATCGACCCAGCCGCCGAAATAGCCTTGCACCGCGCCGGCGGCGACGCCGATGACCGACGACACGATGGTCAGCGCCAGCCCGAACAGCACCGATATGCGGAAGCCATAGATGAGCCGCGCCACCACGTCGCGGCCGCCGTCGTCGGTGCCGAGCCAATTGGACTCGATCTCGTCGCATTTGGCGAAGTTATGCGAGGCGGCGAATTCGCAATCGACCTCGTTCAAAAGCCATGTCGGCTTGGACGGAAACGGCGACGGCGGCTTGCTCACTTGCGTGTTGTAGGAAAAGCGCACCAACGGCCAGACCACGATGCCGCCCTCCTTGACGATCAGGCTCATCAGATAATCGTCGCGGTAATCGGCCGCGGTGCCGAACAGATTGCGATCACCCGGCTTGCCGAAGGCGGTGTCAGGATAGGTCATCACTGCCGGAAAGAACGGCTTGTGATTGACGAGAATGAAGATCGGCTTGTCGTTGGCGATGAATTCGGCGAACAGCGAAATCAGGAACATCGCCAGGAACAGCCACATCGACCAATAGCCGCGCCGGTTGGCCTTGAAGTTTTCCCAGCGCCGCTTGTTGAGCGGCGATATTTCAATCCAGTGCCGCGACGGCGGCACATCGAAGCCGGCGACGCCGACGGCGGTCGTATCGGGCGATTTGATGCCGGTCTGCGCGTCCACCTCAGACCTCCCGCGACTCGAAATCGATGCGCGGATCGATCCAGGTATAGGTCAGATCGGAGATCAGGTTCACCACCACGCCGATCAGCGAGAAGATATAGAGCGTGGCGAAGACCACCGGATAATCGCGGTTGAGTACGCTCTCGAAGCCGAGCAGCCCGAGGCCGTCGAGCGAAAATATCGTCTCGATCAGCAGCGAGCCGGTGAAAAAGGCGTGCACGAAGGCCGACGGGAATCCGGCGATAACGATCAGCATGGCGTTGCGGAACACGTGGCCGTACAGCACCTGATTGCGCGTGCAGCCCTTGGCGCGTGCGGTCAGCACGTATTGCTTGCGGATTTCCTCGAGGAACGAGTTCTTGGTCAGCAGCGTCATGGTGGCGAAGGCCGATAGCCCCATCGACACCACCGGCAGCACCATGTGCCAGGAAAAATCGAAAATCTTCTGCCACCAGTGAAGCTGCGCCCAGTTCTCCGAGAACAGGCCGCGCAGCGGAAAGATATTCCAGAACGAGCCGCCGGCGAACAAAATGATCAGCAGGATCGCGAACAGAAATCCGGGAATGGCGTAGCCGACGATGATCACGCTCGACGTCCACATGTCGAAGCGCGAGCCATCGTCCACCGCCTTGCGGATACCGAGCGGAATCGAGATCAGGTAGGTCAGCAGCGTCATGGTGACGCCGAGCGAGATCGAGACCGGCAGCTTCTCCTTGATCAGTTGCAGCACCGTGACGTCGCGGAAATAGCTCTTGCCGAAATCGAAGCGCACGTAGTTCCACAGCATCAGCGCGAAGCGCTCGGGCGCCGGCTTGTCGAATCCGAACTGCTTTTCCAGCTTCTTGATGAATTCCGGGTCGAGGCCCTGGGCGCCGCGGTATTTCGAACTGACGGCGTCGACGCCCGAGCCGCCCTGCGCCCCGCCGCGGCTGCCGAAGTCGCCGCCCGGCGAGCCGGAAATGCGCGAAGTCGCGCCGGTGTCCGAGCCCGAGAGCTTGGCGATCACCTGCTCGACCGGCCCTCCGGGCGCGAACTGCACCACGGCGAAGGCCACCAGCATGATGCCGAACATCGTCGGGATCATGAACAGGACGCGGCGGATAATATAGGCGGTCATTAGTCG